>NZ_JBITFN010000001.1:592506-936751 GCF_044456085.1 Streptomyces sp. NPDC051018 | reverse complement strand
CCGGCTTCCGGCTTCCGGCTTCCGGCTTCCGGCTTCCGGCTTCCGGCTTCCGGCTTCCGGCTTCCGGCTTCCGGCTTCCGGCTTCCGGCTTCCGGCTTCCGGGTCAGGCTCTCTGTTTGCTGCCCTTCAGCGCCATCCAGGCCCGGTCGCCGAGGAAGACCAGCACGATCGCGAAGACGAGTTGCAGGGCGTGCCGGCCCCAGTCGAATCCGGGGGTCTCCTGGATGCCCATGCCTCCGGCGGCCCAGTTTCCGAGCACCGCACCGCCGATACCGCAGATGGTGGCCAGCCACAGGGGAAGGTGCTGCTTGCCGGGCAGGATCGCTTTTGCGATCAGAGCCAGCACGAATCCCACGATGATCGCCCACAACCAGCCCATGGCTGCCTCCTCGTACGGCTCCTGGTGAGCAGTTACGCCGTCATTCTGAGCCTGTACTCCATACGGCGCATGTCGGGCTGCTCCATACGGGGATCGGCCCAGGCCCCCCACCGCCGTCGGAGGCGGCCCCGGTCTCGTAGGCGGCGCAGGGGCGGCGTACCGTGGAAGCCGGCCGGGACCGGGGAGCGTCCTGCGGAATCCAGGTGGTGGAATGTGATGCGGAAGCACAGTGACGCGGAGGTGTTCCGGATCACGGGGGCCCGGCAGGGGCTCGCCGACGACGTCCGCGCACGGCAGCGGCGCTATATCATCTCGATGTCGGTCCGGACCGTGTCCGTGGTGCTCGCGGCCGTGCTGTGGAATGTGGAACGGCATGTGGCGATCGTGGCGGTGGTGCTCGGGATGATCCTCCCCTATATCGCCGTCGTCATCGCCAACGCGGGCCGGGAGACTCCTCCCTCGCTGCCGTCGACCTTCGTCACGCCGCCGGCCCGGCCGATGCTCGCGCCGATGGCGACGGCTCCGGCGGCGCCCCGTACGCCGGCAACGGAATCCGGGCCGGAAGGCGCGGCCGGCGACGGAGACGGCCCGGGCAGCGATCCCGGACCCCCGAGGGGCTGATCCGGCGCGTCCGCCAGGCTCAAGAAATGCTCAGATCAATCATGAAGTTCCGGTGCACCGCACCCCATTGTGCGTGACATACTGCGTACGCGCTCCGCATCCCCCGTCGGAGCGACGGACCGACGCCGGGCAGCTCCCCCCGTGGCTGCTCGGCGTCGCCTTGTGTGGAGAATGATCCGGTGAGTACCGACCCGGTCAACGACGAGAACCCCATCTGTTCGGCCAAGGGCTGCCGTGCAGCCGCCGCCTGGGTGCTGGCGTGGAACAACCCGAAGCTGCACACACCGGAGCGCCGCAAGACCTGGGTGGCGTGCGACGAGCACCGCGGGCATCTCGCGAACTTCCTCGACATGCGCGGTTTCCTCAAGGATGTCGTGACGCTGGAGGAGTGGGAGGCGCGGGACTCCGCGGACTGACCGGCCCACGCGCCGGGGAACGACCGCCGACCGGACCCGCACGCCCCCCGCCCGACCCGCACGCCCGCCGACCGGACCCGCACGCCCGACGCCGGGGAGCGCCCGTCCATCGCCGGGCGCCTGTCGGGGCGCGTGTCTGCGGCTCAGCCGCCGATCGCCGACATCGGGCGGTCCGGCTGGAGGAAGGCCGGATCGTCCAGCCCCGAGCCCGCTTTCTTGCCCCACATCGCCTGTCGCCAGACACGGGCGATCTCCTCGTCGGGGGCGCCCGAGCGCAGCGCGCCCCGCAGATCGGTCTCCTCCCGGGCGAAGAGGCAGGTGCGCACCTGGCCGTCGGCGGTGAGACGGGTGCGGTCGCAGGCGGCGCAGAAGGGGCGGGTGACCGAGGCGATCACCCCGACCCGATGGGGTCCGCCGTCCACGGTCCAGCGCTCGGCGGGCGCGGAGCCCCGGTCCCCGGCCTCCTCGGGGGTGAGCGCGAAGCGCGTACGCAGCGAGGCGAGGATGTCGCCCGCGGTGATCATGCCCTCGCGCTTCCAGCCGTGCTGGGCGTCCAGGGGCATCTGCTCGATGAAGCGCAGCTCGTACTCGTGGTCGACGGCCCAGGCGAGCAGTTCGGGGGCCTCGTCCTCGTTCAGCCCCGGCATCAGGACGGTGTTGACCTTGACGGGGGTGAGCCCGGCGTCCCGGGCGGCTTCCAGGCCGGCGAGGACGTCGTGGTGACGGTTTCTGCGGGTCAGTGCCGTGAAGACCTCGGGCCTGAGGGTGTCGAGGGAGACATTGACCCGGTCGAGACCGGCGGCCTTCAGCGCGGTGGCGGTACGCCCCAGACCGATGCCGTTGGTCGTCAGTGACATCCGGGGCCGGGGCTCCAGGGCGGCGCAGCGCTCCACGATGCCCACGAGACCGGGCCGCAGCAGCGGCTCCCCGCCGGTGAAGCGGACCTCCGTGATGCCCAGCCGGGTGACGGCGATCGATATCAGCCGGACGATCTCGTCGTCGTCGAGGAGATCGGGCTTGGCGAGCCACTGGAGACCTTCCTCCGGCATACAGTACGTACACCGCAGATTGCATCGGTCCGTCAGTGAAACCCGCAGGTCGGTGGCCACCCGGCCATAGGTGTCGACAAGCACTGCGGCCCCTCCCCGTGAGTCGGACGACAGTCGGTCCCCGACGGGACTCGCGCTGATCTCTCCGTACGAGCCTACGCCAGGCGGGGGACGGCGCCGGGGGCGATACGAACGGGAACGGCGCGGCCGAGTCGCGGGCTCCTGCGACTCGGCCGCGCCGGGAGTCCGGCGGGGCGGTGGGGCGGCGGGGATTGCCGTGCGCCCCGGCGGCGACTCCCCCGGCCCACCTCGGGCCCGCCGGGGGCTCGGGGAACGGGCCGGCCCCCGGGTCAGTGGGCTCCGGTCCCGGTGAGGGACTTGACCTCCAGTTCCGCGTACTTGCCCCGGTCGGGCTCCTCCTTGGTGAGGACCGAACCGAGCCAGCCGAGGAGGAAGCCGAGCGGGATGGAGACGATGCCGGGGTTCTCCAGCGGGAACCAGTAGAAGTCGGCGTTCTTGAACATCGACGTGGGCTTCCCGGAGACGACCGGCGAGAACAGCACCAGCACCACGGAGGAGACCAGCCCGCCGTAGATGGACCAGAGCGCGCCCTGGGTGGTGAACCTCTTCCAGAAGAGGCTGTAGAGGATCGTCGGGAGGTTCGCCGAGGCGGCGACCGCGAAGGCGAGGGCGACCAGGCCCGCCACGTTCAGATCGCGGGCCATCGCGCCGAGCGCGATGGAGACGACCCCGATGGCGACGGTCGCCCAGCGGGCCGCGCGGACCTCCTCCTTCTCGCTGGCCTGTCCCCTGCGGATCACATTGGCGTAGATGTCATGGGCGAAGGACGACGACGACGCCAGGGTGAGGCCCGCGACGACGGCGAGGATCGTCGCGAAGGCGACCGCGGAGATCACGGCCAGCAGGATCGCGCCGCCCGCGGAGTCGGTGCCGCCGATATGGAGGGCGAGCAGGGGCGCCGCAGTGTTGCCCGCCTTGTTGGAGGCGGTGATGTCGGCGGGTCCCACGATCGCCGCCGCGCCGAAGCCGAGGGCGATGGTCATCAGATAGAAGGCGCCGATGATGCCGATGGCCCAGTTGACGGACTTGCGGGCGGCCTTGGCCGTGGGGACCGTGTAGAAGCGGATCAGGATGTGCGGGAGTCCGGCGGTGCCGAGGACGAGCGCGATACCGAGGGAGATGAAGTCCAGCTTGGACGTCCCGGTCGCGCCGTACTTCAGGCCCGGCTCCAGGAACGCCGCTCCCTTGCCGCTCTTCTCGGCGGCGGTGCCGAGGAGGTCGGAGACGTTGAAGTTGAACTTCAGCAGCACCAGGAAGGTGATCAGCAGCGTTCCGGCGATGAGCAGGACGGCCTTGACCATCTGGACCCAGGTGGTGCCCTTCATCCCGCCGATGGTGACGTACAGGATCATCAGAACGCCGACCAGTCCCACGATCAGGACCTTGCCGCCGTCGCTGGTGATGCCGAGCAGCAGGGAGACCAGCACGCCCGCTCCGGCCATCTGGGCGAGCAGATAGAAGATGGAGACCACGATGGTCGAGGTCCCGGCCGCGGTACGGACGGGGCGCTGGCGCATCCGGTAGGCGAGGACGTCGCCCATGGTGAAGCGGCCCGAGTTGCGCAGCGGCTCCGCGACCAGCAGCAGGGCGACGAGCCAGGCCACCAGGAAGCCGATGGAGTAGAGGAAGCCGTCGTATCCGAAGAGGGCGATCGCCCCGGCGATGCCGAGGAACGAGGCGGCGGACATGTAGTCGCCGGAGATCGCCAGCCCGTTCTGGAAGCCGGTGAACTGGCGCCCGCCCGCGTAGAAGTCGGCGGCGCTCTTGGTCTGGCGGCCTGCCCAGACGGTGATGAACAGGGTCGCCACCACGAAGGCGGCGAAGAGGGTGATGATGAGCGGCCGGTGCTCGGTGGTGGCGCTTTCGGCCGCGAGGTGGAGGGTGCCGCTCATGCGCCGGCCTCCATCCGGGACTTGATGGCCTCGGCCTTGGGGTCGAGCTTTCCGGCCGCGTGGCGGGAGTAGGACCAGGCGATGAGGAACGTGGTGGCGAACTGGGCGAGCCCGAGGACCAGGGCGACATTGATGTTGCCGAAGAGCTTGGTGCCCATGAAGCCGCCCGCGTAGTTCGACAGCAGGACGTAGAGCAGGTACCAGGCGATGAAGGCGATCGTCAGGGGGAAGGCGAAGGAGCGGTAGGTGCGGCGCAGTTCGCCGAATTCCGCGCTCTCCTGCACCTCGATGAACTGCTCGGTGGTGGGCTGAGCGGGGCCGGCGGCCAGAGTCTTCTCGGGCGGGGGTGCGTCGGTAGCCACGGAATCTCCTCGTGACGCGGGTGCGGTGGGGATGGACAAGGCGGACCTTCGTTCCACGGGGTCGGGGGCGGTTTGATGTTGCTCCACCCCCTGACAACGGCACGTGGAGCACGCCGGACCGGTTCAACATCAGCCGTTTTTCTTCGCGCTTTCCCGTCGCTTCGTTCGAACGGATTGATGACGACCGGAGGTCGGCGATAGCTTCGCTCGTCATGTACCCGCCCAAACGCACCGGGTGTCTGGGCGGCCGGTACCGATGATGTGGAGAACCCATGGCTCATCCGGGAACCAGACGGCGACGCGCGATCGCGCTCCCCGCGGGTCTGGCGCTCACGGCCTCGCTCGGCCTCCTCCCCGCGGGAGCCGCCTCGGCCAGCACGGCGGCAAGGGACACTCCCGCCGCGGTGGTGACCGACGGCCCGAAGCTGTCGTACGTGGTGAATGTGGAGGGCGGCCGGCGCACGGCCGACGCGGTACGCCGGGCGATAACCGCCGCGGGCGGTTCGGTGGTGGTGTCCTATGACCGGATCGGCGTCATCGTCGTCCACTCGCAGAACCCGGACTTCGCCCGGACCATCCGCGCGGTGGAGGGCGTCGAGTCGGCCGGTGCCACCCGCACCGCGCCGCTGGCGGCCGCGACCGACACCTCGACCGGGTCCGAGCGTCCGCTGACCGCCCGGGAGGCGCAGGCGGCGACGGCGGCGGCCGGACCGGACCAGGACCCGCTCGAACCGCTCCAGTGGAGTCTGTCCGCGATCAAGGCCGACCGGGCCCATGAGCGTACGCTCGGCAGCAGGGACGTCACCGTCGCGGTCATCGACACGGGAGTCGACGACACCCACCCCGATCTCGCGCCCAACTTCGACGAGCGCGCCTCGGTGAACTGCGTCAGCGGCAAGCCCGACACCACGCCCGGCTCCTGGCGCCCCGGCCCGGACGAGAGCGACCACGGCACCCATGTGGCGGGCACAATCGCCGCCGCCAGGAACGGTACCGGTGTCACCGGTGTCGCCCCGGGCGTACAGGTCTCCGGCATCAAGGTCTCGACGACGGAGGGGCTCTTCTACACCGAGGCGGTCGTCTGCGGCTTCGTCTGGGCCGCCGAGCGGGGGGTCGAGGTCACCAACAACAGCTACTACGTGGACCCCTGGCTGTTCAACTGCAAGAACGACCCCGACCAGGCGGCCCTGGTCGAGGCCGTCACCCGCGCCACCCGGTACGCGGAGCGCCGGGGCGCGGTCAATGTCGCCGCGGCCGGCAACTCGCGGATGGATCTGGCGGCGGACCGGCTGGCGGACACGACGAGCCCGAACGACACCACCCCCGTCGACCGGATCGTGGACCCGTCCGAGTGCCTGGACATCCCGACGCAGCTGCCGGGGGTCGTGACCACGTCCTCGCTCGGCGCGAAGGGTCTGAAGTCGTCGTTCTCGAACTACGGAGACGGCGTGGTCGACATCTCGGCCCCCGGCGGCGACTCCACCCGCTACCAGGCGCCGGGCGCCCCGGCGACGGACGGGCGCATCCTGTCGACGCTGCCGAACGGACGCTACGGCTACAAGGCCGGTACGTCGATGGCCTCGCCGCATGTGGCGGGCGTGGTCGCGCTCATCAAGTCCAAGCACCCCTACGCCCCGCCGGCGGCCGTGAAGGCGCTGCTGTACCGGGGGGCCGACGACACCGCGTGCACCGACCCGTACGACTTCAACAACGACGGTGTCGTGGACGCGGTGTGTGAGGGCGACAAGCGGAAGAACGCCTTCTATGGCGAGGGCGTCGCGGACGCGCTGGACGCGGTACGCCGCTGACACCGATCCGCCCGGGTCCTTCGCGGGCAGCCGTACCCGACCTGTGGAAGCCGTACCGGACCCGTGCGGTCCGTACGGGCCGGGTACGGACCGAGCGGCACGGCGGCCATCGGGGCCGGACACCTCGTGTGTCCGGCCCCGGTGCCGTCAGGGGCGTTCCGCCCGGGTGGCCGGGAGCACCCCGAGGGCCAGCAGCAGCTGTCCGCTGCTGTAGACGAGCATGATCCAGAAGTCGGGTACGGGCGGCTGCGGCCACTCTGCGACCCCGGTGGCGATGATCATGTCCGAGATCAGGAACAGCGCGCCGCCCAGCCCCGCGAGGGGCCCGAGCGCGCTCGCCCGCCAGGCCATCGCGGTCAGCACCAGCGCGTATCCGGCGACGGGCACCCGCAGATCGGCGGGCAGATCCGGCCACAGAAACGCGACGGCGGCGACGAGCGCCACCCCGTAGACGGGCCCGGCCCACCTCGGCGCGGGCGCCCGGCCGAAGAGGACCAGCCAGCAGAGGTGGCCCACGGCGAAGGAGCCCATCCCCACCAGGAAGGCCCAGTCCGCGCCGGACAGCAGGAAGACGTCCCCGCCCCAGCCGAAGAGCAGTGCGGCGACCAGCAGCCGGGGGCCGCCGCGTACGGCTGCGAAGGCTGCCAGAAACGGCATCAGCAGCGGCTTGGCGATCCGGTGGCCCGTCTCCGCTCCGGCGAGGAGCGAGCCGAGGTCGACGAGGACGGCGAGGGCGAAGGCGGTGAGCAGCGCCCGTCCGACGGTGTCGGCGGTGTCCGCCGTACGGATCCGGGGCGCGCTCACGCGGTACGCCCGGTGGCCGCCGGGGCCCCGGCGGAGGGGGCGCCCGGGTATCCGGAGCGCCCGGACGGCGGGCTCCCCGGCGGCGGGCTCCCGTCCCCGGCGCCTCCGGCGGCCGGCTGCCGGCCCGGGGCTCCCCACACCCGGCCGGCCCGTTCGCGCCAGCCGGCCGCCGCGCGGACGTCGCGGGCGATGGCGGCGTACTCATGGGTGGCGACCCGCAGCGGGTTGTAGGTGTCGATGTTCTTGGTGAGCCCGAAGACGGGCCGCTCGGTCTCGGGCGCGAAGGACCCGAAGAGCCGGTCCCAGACGATCAGGACGCCGCCGAAGTTGCGGTCCAGGTAGTCGCCCTGGGAGGCGTGGTGGACCCGGTGGTGGGAGGGCGTGTTCAGTACGTACTCCAGGGGCCGCGGCAGCTTTCCGATCCGCTCGGTGTGGATCCAGAACTGATAGACGAGATTGACGGACTGGCAGAAGGCGAGCGCCGCCGGATGCACTCCGCACACGATCAGCGGGAGATAGAACGGCCATACGGTCCAGGTGGTCCAGGGCTGGCGCAGGGCGGTGGTGAGGTTGAACTTCCGGCTGGAGTGATGGACCACATGACAGGCCCACAGAATCCGTACGACATGGTGGCCCCGGTGGGACCAGTAGTAGAGGAAGTCCTGGGCGAGCAGCATCAGGGGCAGGGTCCACCACAGGACGGGGATCCGGGCCGGGGTGAGTTCGTACACCGCCGTGTAGACGGCCAGGATCGGAATCTTCCACAGGAAGTCGAAGCCGAGGCTGCCGAGTCCCATGCCGACGCTGGTGGCCGCGTCCCGGGTCTCGTAACCGGCCGCGTCCTCGTCGGGGCGGAACCGGCAGGCGGCCGTCTCCACAACGGTGAGCAGCACAAAGGCAGGTATTGACCAGAGCACGACATCGGGAAGATTCGGCATGTCTGCACCGTAGAGGCCGTGGCGGGGCGGGGCCAGACGTTGTTACCGACAAGTATGCGAGATGGATCGTCAACGGCTCTTGGAGGCTTCCACCAACCGGCGGGTGTCCGGCTGCCCGCCGTCCCGGGCCGGTGCGGGGCCCGGACCGCGGTGGGTGTCCGCCCTCGGACCAGGGGTACCGGAATCATCCCGCCCGGCTCGCCGGGCGCTCGCCGGAAGGTGCGGCCGTCACTCCGTGACCGGGGTGCTTCCCGCGAGTACCGCCGTCATCCCGTGACCGCGCCCAGCAGGGAGCCCGCGCCGTAGGTCACCGCCATCGCCAGCGCTCCCCCGCCCACGTTCCGCGCGACCGCCGGGCCGACCCGCGCCTCACCCAGCCGGGCGCTCCACCAGCCCGTGAGCGCGAGGGCCGCCAGCACCGAGCCGATCGTGACGGCCAGCCGCAGGGACGCGGGCGGCAGGACCATCGCCAGCAGCGGGAGAAGCGCCCCGGCGGTGAACGCGAGGAAGCTGGCACCCGCCGCGTGCCAGGGATTGGCCAGGGCGTCCGGGTCGATCCCGAGCTCCACGCGCGCGTGCGCGCGCAGGGCGTCGCGTTCGGTGAGCTGGGCGGCGGCCTCGCGGGCGACCTCCCGGGTGAGACCGCGGTCCGTCAGCAGACCGGTCAGCTCGTCGAGTTCGGCCTCCGGCTCGTCGCGGAGTTCGCGTTTCTCCACGGCCAGGGCGGCCTTCTCGGAGTCGCGCTGGGTGGACACGGAGACGTACTCCCCCGCGGCCATGGACATCGATCCGGCGAGAAGCCCGGTCAGGCCCGCGGTCAGCAGGGCCGTACGGTTCCCGGTGGCTCCGGCGACGCCGACGACGAGCCCCGCGGTGGAGACGATGCCGTCGTTCGCGCCGAGCACGGCGGCACGCAGCCAGTTCAGCCGCGTACCGAGTCCCGTGCCGTGCGGCTCGTGGTGGCGCCCCGCCGGGAGGGGTCCCCCGGGATCGCGGGAGGGCCCGGGATCCCGGGAGGCGGCGGCTCCGGGACCGCCGGAGTGCCCGCTCCCGGGACCGGCTTCCCCGGACGCGCCGGGACCGCCGGATCCGCCCGGGCCCGCGCCCCCGGACTCCCCGGCGGGCCGGCCCGCCGGCCCGGGTCGGCCCGTTGGTTCCTCATGCGTCATCCCGGGAGGGTCCCACCCCGGCCGTCACCAGACGCGCACCGACCCGCCCGGGGCGAAGGCGGGGCTCGTCGCCCCGGGCGGGACGTCGGTCAGCGGCTCCGCGATCTCCGCGACCGTCGGACCGTGCACGGCCGCGATCGGGTCGAGGAGAGCGGGGTCGAAGCCGTAGACACGAGCCGCGTTCCCTCCGGCCATCGCGGCGGTCTCGGCGCGCGTCAGGCCCGCGTAGGCGATGCGGAGACCTTCGCGGGAGTAGGGGGTGGTGCCCTCGTCGTGCGGGTAGTCGCTGCCCCACATGATCTTGTCGATGCCGATCCGGTCCCGCAGCGGCACCTCGTGGGGGCGCATAAAGCTCGCGCCGACGAAGCAGTTGTCGCGCCAGACCTCGCTCGGGCCCCGGCCCATCGACTCCGCGAGGCCCGCGCCGAACCGGGACTCGGCCGTGGTCGCCCGCGTCGCCGCCGCCACCAGCCGCCCGTGGTAGTAGTCCAGCATCTCCAGCACCCCCGGTATCCACCCGGAGCCCTGCTCGGTCAGCACCAGCCGCAGTCCGGGATGGCGGCGGAAGGCCCCGCCGAAGACCAGGTGCCACAGCGCCCGGTGCGAGAACCAGGTCGTCTCGACCATGAACACGGCCCGTGCGGCGGGCTCCTCGCCGAGTGGCGGGGAGGCCGAGCCGCCGTGGTGGTTCACGGGTACGTCCAGTTCGGCGCAGACGGCCCACAGAGGGTCGTACACCTGCGAGTACAGCTCGGGCAGCCCCGATCCCGGCGGCGTACCGGGCAGCAGGATCCCGCCGGTGAGCCCCGCCTCCTTCGTGCGCCGGACCTCCCGCACGGCCTCGTCGACGTCGTTGAGCAGGATCTGCGCCACGCCCGCGCGGCGGCCCGGGGCGAGTGCGCAGAAGTCGGCGAGCCATCTGTTGTGGGCGCGCAGTCCGGCCCAGCGCCGGTCGTACTCCTGCCGGGACGGCGCGGGGGCCATCAGGGAGGCGCTGGGGAAGAACGGCGGGATGGTGTTGGGGTAGACGACCTCCGCGACGATGCCGTCGGCCTCCAGTTCGGCGAGGCGCCGGTCGGAGTTCCAGTTGCGGTCGGCGGTGTCGGCGAGGAGGTCCTCGTAGGGATTGACGTATCCGGCGGCCCAGGCGTCGAAGTCGTCGTGGTACCGCTTCTCCAGATACGGCCTGTAGTCGAGGAGGTCGGCTCCCGCGTGGCAGTCGGCGGAGATGACGGTGTAGCGCTCGCTCCCACCGGATCCGCCGCCCGCACCGGCCCCCTCGCCGCTCACCGGACCGCTCGTCACCGCCTCGCCGTTCACCGGACCGCTCGTCACCGCGTCGGCGTTCACCCCGTCGCCCTTCACCGGACCGCCGTTCACGGGTTCATCCCCAGCACCGGGAAGTCGCCGCCGGTGAGCCAGTGGCGGCCCGTCTCCCGCGACCTCGCCCAGGACGCCTCCACGGCGCTCTGGTCCCCGGGCTGGCCCAGATCGGCCGGGGTCGGTCCGATCCTGCGGGCGAGGGGGGCGAGCTTGTCGGTGTCGAAGCCGAAGACCTCCGCGGCGGCCAGACCCAGGATCCGGCGGGTCTCGTCGACCGGAATGTCGTGGAAGGTGTTCCGCAGCCACTGCCGGGTGTTGGGCCAGGTGCCCTCGGGGTGCGGGAAGTCGCTGCCCCACAGGATGTTGTCGACACCGATCTCGTACCGCTGGGCCAGCTCACGCCGTTTGGTGTTGGTGGCGCAGATGAAGACCTGGCGGTCGAGGTACTCGCTCGGCGCGCGCTTCAGCTCGGCGAACGGGGACAGCTTCTTCCCGCCGTGCGCCCCGAGATAGAGCCGGTCCATGAACCACAGCAGATTGGGCAGCCACCAGCAGCCGGACTCGGCGACGCCGAACCGCAGCCCCGGATGGCGCTCGAACACCCCGGACCAGAGCAGGAACCAGAGCGGACGGGCCGGCCACCAGGTGACCTCGGAGACATAGATGCCCAGGTGGTCGCCGTACTCATGGCGGGGCGCCGCCCCGGAGTGGGTGACGACGGGCATCCCGGTCTCGGCGGCCGCCGCCCACACCGGGTCGTACCGCCGGTCGTGGTACGGGGCCCGGTCCACCCACATGGAGGGGATCATCAGCGCCCCGAGACCGGACTCCCTGGCCCGGTGGATCTCGGCGACGACCGCGTCCACCTCACCCGTGACGGGCAGCAGCGCGACTCCGCAGTGCCGCTCGGGATTGCGGGACACGAACTCGGCGAGCCAGCGGTTGTGCGCCTGCGCGCCCGCCATGCCGAGGAGGGGGTCCTGGTCCCCGGAGAGCCCGAGTCCGACGCCGAAGGGCGCGGCTGTCTGGCTGTCGACGGCGTCCGCGTCCGGGAAGACGACCTCGGCGGCGACCCCGTCCCCGTCGAGTTCCTTGAGCCGCTGGGCGGTGTCCCAGCCGCCCCTGAGCCCTTCCTCGTTCTCGTTGAACCATTTGTCGGCGAACGCCTCGTTCCGTACGCCGAGCCGCGTCATCTCCTCGCGGCGGGCCTCGCGCCCGGCGAGGAAGTCGTCGAAGTCACGGTGGAAACGGGAGTCCAGATAGGGCCGGTACCGCTCGGTGGGCAGTCCGGCGTGGCAGTCGGAGGAGATGATCAGGTACGGGTCTGTCATCGCTGGCCCCTCATTCGTCGAAGCACTCAGTCATTCGTCGAAGCCCTCAGTCGAGGATGAAACTCTCCAGGTAGGACGGGTCGGCGCGGTCCAGCATCGATGCCGACCGCGCCCTGATCTGCCGGTCGCTGTGCTCGCTCGCAGGGAGCATCCAGAACCGATCGGCCGTGATGCCCCGGACGACGAACTCCGCGACCTCCTCGACCGGGGTGAACGTCACCTCGTGCCCGGCCTCCTTCATCGCCGCCTCCCACTGCCCGAGGCTTCGGTAGGGGGTCCGGCGCGGGCGCTGCTTGGCGTACCGCTCGGGGCGGTTGCGGTGCGACTCCCACAGTCCGGTGCGCAGCATGTGCGGTCCGGGGAAGAGGACCGAGGCGCCGACGGCGGCCCGCTCGGCCCTCAGATGCGCGTACAGCGACTCGGTCATGGTCACGACGGCCGCTTTGGTGACGGCGTACACGGACGCGGTGGGCAGCGGGGCGATGCCGCCGTCGCCGGAGGAGGTGTTGACGACATGGCCCGGCTCGCCGCCCGCGAGCATGCGCGGGACGAACGCCTGGATGCCGTGGAAGACGCCCCAGACGTTGACGGCGAAGGCCCACTTCCAGTCGTTGGGATCGTGCTCCCACATCCGGCCCTCGGCTCCCGAGCCGACACCCGCGTTGTTGCACAGCACATGGACCGCGCCGAAGGTGTCGTACGCCACGTCCGCCAGCGCGAGGACGGAGTCGCGGTCGCCGACGTCGACCGTTCGGGCGAGCACCCGCGCGCCGTCGTCGGCGAGTTCGCCGGCGGCCCGCTCCAGCGCCTCCTCCTCGACATCCGCGAGGACGACCTTCAGCCCCTCCGCCGCGAACCGGCGGGCCATCGCGAGCCCGATCCCGCTCGCCGCGCCGGTGACGACGGCGACCTGTCCCTCGGTGAGCCGCATCAGACGCTCCCCTCGGGCGGGCCGTCCAGGATCTGCTGCGGGTCGTCGTAGCGCTGGTGGATGTACGGGAGGAGGTCCTCGGCGCTCACCCGGCCGGCGACCCGGCCCTTCTGGTCGGTGGTCTTCTCCCCGACGGTCAGCTCGACGAGGCGCCGTACGGGGAGGTCGGCGACGGGGTCGTACGGCGAGTCGCGCAGCAGTACCTCACCCGTGAGCCGCTCCAGCCGGCGGACCTTCTCATTGCGTACGCAGTGCACGAGGACCGGGTCGGAGTCGAAGCCCCGGCCGTCGACCCCGGGCAGGAACTTGAAGTAGAAGTCGAGCTTCTCGACGGGCTCCGGCGGTGGAAGGGGTCCGTCCACCGTGCCGCGAACCTCGACGAAGGCGATGCCGTGCCGGGCGAGCACGGCCGTGACGGCCGCTCCGTCCCGTTCGACGGTGACCTCGCCGAGCTTCTTCGGCTCACCGAAGACCTCACGTCCGCCGATCAGCGCGCGCTCATGGGTCATCGGCATGACGAGCGGATACCAGCCCTCGCGGCCGTCGTGCACCGCCGCGACGGCGACGGAGCCCGCGCCGAGGGGGTAGCCGGGCAGCTCGACCCTGCTGATGTTCGCCCGTACGAGGGGGCGCCCGGCGGGTTCGAGCGGGGGCGGGAGCACGGCGGCGACCGCGTCCGGGTCGCTCTCCCACACCGCCACCACCCCGGTCGACCAGATGTCCGGGAGTCTGGATCCGGCTTCGCGGGCCGCGGTGATCTCCGCCGCGGAACGCGCGCCGTACCGTACGCGTGTCATTCGTACCGCCCTTCGTCCATGGAACTCTCCCAACCGGATCTGTCGATCCGTCAGATCCACATCTGTAACACTGTTACACGGGGTTGGATGAGGGGTAAAGAGCCGTGCGCACGCCGGAATCAGGAATCAGGAATACGGGGAAGGGAATCGACGGGCATGACACGTACCGCGCTGACCCGCGACGAGGTCCTCGACGCCGCAGCCGCCCTCGTACGGGAGCACGGGCCGGCGGCCCTCACCATGCGGAAACTGGCCGCCGAGCTGGGTACGGCCGTCACCTCGATCTACTGGCACGTGGGCAATCGCGAGTCCCTGCTGGACGCCCTCGTCGAGCGGACGGTGGAGGAGATGGGCGCGATCCGGCCCACCGGGCGCACGCCCGAGCAGCGCGTCGTCTCCGTCGCGCGCCGGCTCCACCGGGAGCTGCGCGCCCGCCCCCAACTGATCGCGATGGTGCACGAACGCGGACTCACGGAGCGCATGTTCCTCCCGGCCCAGCAGGCGCTCGTCCATGAGGTGCACGCCGCGGGACTGCGCGGGGCGCGCGCGGCGGAGGCGGTGCGCGCGGTCCAGTTCCAGGTGATCGGCTTCGTCCTCGTCGAACGCAACCGCGAGCGGTCCCCGGTCCAGTCGCCGGGAGAGCACGAGCTGTGGGACTCGGTGACCTCGGAGCACGATCCGGCGCTCGCGCGGGCGCTCGCCCGGCCCGCGGACACGGAGAAGCTGTTCATCGCGTCCGTACGGGCACTGGTGAGCGGGCTGCTGACGCCCTGAGAACCGGGGGCGCGGGAGGACGGGGTGCGGGTCCGGGCGTGGGGGGTGGAGGCGCCGGGGCGCGCCCCGGAAGCCGGCGGATCCCGGAGTGCGCGCCCGGGCCGGCGGATCCGGGGGCCCGGCCGCCCGGAGGTGAGGGTGCGTAAGGGACGTACCGTACACGTGGATCGGGCAATGTCAGTCCGGGCCCGTATTCTCTGTGACCATGCTCGACGACAGCACGACAGCAGCGGCGGCGTGGCCGACTGCATACCCCCAGGGGTATGCAGTCGTCGACGTGGAGACCACCGGGCTCGCCCGGGACGACCGGATAGTCTCCGCTGCCGTGTACCGCCTCGACGCCCAGGGCGCCGTCGAGGACCACTGGTACACCCTGGTCAATCCGGAGCGCGATCCGGGCCCGGTGTGGATCCACGGGCTGACCACCGATGTGCTCGCCGGGGCTCCCCTGTTCGGCGAGATCGCGGACGCGTTCTCCGAGCGGCTCGACGGCCGGGTGCTCGTCGCCCACAACGCCCTCTTCGACTGGTCCATGATCGCCAGGGAGTACGCACGGGCGGACCGCACGGCCCCCACCCGGCAGCGGCTGTGCACCATCGCCCTGGCCAAGGAGCTGGGCCTGCCGCTGCCCAATCACAAACTGGAGTCGCTGGCCGCGTACTTCGGGGTCACCCAGCGCCGCGCCCACCACGCGCTGGACGACGCACGGGTGCTCGCGGAGGCGTTCCGCCCGAGTCTGCACACGGCGGCCCGCGACGGGGTGCGGCTGCCGCTGCTGGAGTGCCGGCCGCTCACCGAGTGGTCGGACTCCCCCGCCGCCCCGCGGGTCGGCCGGCAGGCGTCGTACGACCGCTCCGGCGGCCGTGCTCCGTACGGATCGTACGGCGGCTGGCGGCCCTCGCGCCGGCGGCCCGCCTGCCCGTATCCCAACCCGGGACGATATGAAACGGGCAAGCCGCTCAAGCAGGGCATGAGGGTGGCGTTCTCGGGTGACACCTCCGTCGACCGTGAACTGCTGGAGGACCGGGCCGTCGAGGCCGGTCTGCACATCGCGACCAGTGTCTCCCGGCTGACCAGCCTGCTGGTGACCAACGACCCAGCGTCCGCCACCTCCAAGGCTGTCAAGGCGAAGGCGTACGGCACCCCGGTCGTCGACGAGGCCGCCTTCACCCAGCTGCTGCGGGACGTGGCCCCGGCGGACGGGGACGGCCGGAGCGTACGGACCGGGCGGAGCGAGGGGGACGGCTGACACCGGCTGCCCCCGGGCGGGACAGCGTCGGGAGGCCGCCGGGCGGCCCGGCCCCGGAGGCGCCCCTCCCGCCGATCGCCTGACGGCCTCCCTGTCGTCGGCGGGGCCCGACGGCCCGCCCACCGGTCCTCATGAACGGGTGAATCCGCGCAGATGGGTGACGGACGGCGTGCCGCCCCGCCGATCGGCGCCCTCGCGTGGCGCATGGCACGTTGTGAGGTCCCCGGAAACGACTACGGGATGTCCTTCGAGGTGCACGCGCAGGGCACCGTGCATGTCTTCGACTGCTTCTCCTGCGCCATCCACCGTATGGCGCCCATCGGTGAGCACTGCCAGGCCCGGATCATCGGCCAGGGGGCCGAGTACGAGGGCCACTGGTACTGCGGGGCGCACCGCGCCCGCGCGGAGGGCCGGGTGGGCATCGCCGACAAGGTCTGAGCCGGGGCCGCCCGGCCCGCGTCCCAGGGTTCCGGCCCGGTGGATCGCGGGCCGTTCCCCCGGCTCGGGACCGGCGCACACCCCCGTCCCAGGCGCCCCGGAGAACCCCGGGATCCCCCGCTGCCGGTGCCCTGGCCGGAAAGGCGGGCCCGTGAACGATTCCGGTCACGGCACCGGGGACCCACCGGCGGCGCCCCGGACACCGGAAGGTACGGTCGAAGCCGTGTACCGCTTCCTGTTGTCCCGGCAGTGGGTGATCCTCACCCTCATCGCGCTCGCCCTCGTCCCCACGATGATCGAGCTGGGCTTCTGGCAGTTCCACCGCCATGAGCGCCGGGTCGAGCAGAACGGGCTGATCGCCCGGAACCTGGAGGCGAAGCCGGTCCCGGTGACCGGGCTGACCTCCCCCGGACACACCGTTCCCCGCGCGGACTACTGGCGCACGGTCACCGCCACCGGCACCTACGACCCGGCCGGCGAGGTCGTCGTACGGCGCCGGACCAACGCGGACGAACGCGTCGGCTTCCATGTGCTGACCCCCCTGGTCCTCGCCGACGGCCGGGTGGTGCTGGTCAACCGGGGCTGGGTCGAAGGGGCCACCGACCCCAGGGCCTATCCCCCGGTACCGCCCGCGCCCGGCGGAACGGTGACGGTCACCGGGCGGCTCAAGGCCGACGAGACCACCAGAGGCAGCGGCATCAAGGACCTCGCCGGCCTGCCGCCGCGCCAGGTCATGCTCATCAACAGCGAGCAGCGGGCCGGGGCGCTGGGCAAGCCGGTCCTCGGCGGCTATCTGGAGCTGAGCGACCCGCGGCCCGCCGGCGGGAAGCCCGAGCCGATCCCCGAGCCCGACCACGGTTCCATCGGCGCGCACATGGCGTACGCGATCCAGTGGTGGCTGTTCACGGCGGGGGTGCCCGTCGGCTGGGTGATTCTCGTACGCCGTGAACTGCGCGACCGGCGCGCGGCCGAGGCCCGGAACACCCCCGGACCCGTGCCCGCGAACGTCTGACACTCCCGGTCGCACGGGGCACACTCCCGGCGTACCGGGCGGAAACCACCTCAGGAGCACCGGGCGCCCCAGGGGATCCGGCACTCGTGCCTGCTTAGTCCGCGCGCAAGACGGGAACACGCCAAAGCGTGACCCTACGCATCGAGGACTACGCGCTCATCGGCGATCTGCAGACGGCGGCGCTGGTCGGCATGGACGGTTCCATCGACTGGCTCTGTCTGCCGCGCTTCGACTCGGCGGCGTGCTTCGCCGCGATCCTCGGCGACAAGGAGAACGGGCACTGGCGGATGGCGCCCAAGGGCGCGGGCCGCTGCACCCGGCGCGGTTATGCCGGGGACTCGCTCGTCCTGGAGTCCGTGTGGGAGACCCGCACCGGCACGGTCAAGGTCATCGACTTCATGCCGCAACGCGACGAGACACCCGATGTGATGCGAATCGTGGAGGGGGTCAGCGGCACGGTCGAGATGGAGGCGGTGCTGCGGCTGCGCTTCGACTACGGCTCGATCGTGCCGTGGATGCGGCGGACGGACGGTCACCGGGTGGCGGTCGCCGGGCCGGACTCGGTGTGGCTGCGCAGCGAGCCGCCGGTCAAGACCTGGGGCCAGCAGTTCAGCACCATCTCGTCGTTCAGCGTCGGTGCGGGCGAGAAGGTGGCGTTCGTGCTCAGCTGGCATCCGTCGCACCATCGGCGCCCGTCGCTCATCGATCCGTTCGACGCCCTGGAGAGCAGCCTCCGGGACTGGGAGGACTGGTCCACCCGGTGCCGGACCCAGGGGGTCTACCGGGAGCCCGTGGTCCGCTCCCTCATCACCCTCAAGGCGCTCACCTACGGCCCCACCGGCGGAATCGTCGCCGCGCCCACCACCTCGCTGCCCGAGGAACTCGGCGGCGTACGGAACTGGGACTATCGCTTCTGCTGGCTGCGGGACTCCACCCTCACCCTGGGCGCGCTCCTCAGCGCGGGCTACAAGGAGGAGGCCGCCGCCTGGCGCGACTGGCTGGTGCGGGCGGTGGCGGGCGATCCGGCCGATCTGCAGATCATGTACGGGCTGGCCGGGGAGCGCCGGCTGCCCGAGACGGTGCTGCCCTGGCTGTCGGGATACGCCGGCTCCTCTCCCGTACGCACCGGGAACGCGGCGGTCGAGCAGTTGCAGCTGGACGTCTACGGCGAGGTGATGGACTCCCTCTTCCTGGCCAAGCAGCAGGGCATCCCCGGCCAGCGGCACGCCTGGTACCTCCAGCTGAGCCTGCTCGGCTTCCTGGAGTCGAAGTGGCGCGAACCCGACGAGGGGCTGTGGGAGGTGCGCGGACCCCGCCGTCACTTCGTGCACTCCAAGGTGATGGCGTGGGTGGCCGCCGACCGCGCCGTACGCACCCTGGAGGCGGATCCGTCGCTGCGCGGGGACGCGGCGCGGTGGCGGGCCATGCGGGACGAGGTGCACCGGGAGGTGTGCGAGAAGGGGTACGACCCCGAGCGGAACACCTTCACCCAGTACTACGGATCCGCCGAACTGGACGCGGCGACCCTGCTGATCCCCCGTGTCGGTTTTCTGCCGCCCCACGACCCCCGGGTCGTGGGCACGGTGGACGCGGTACGGGCCGAACTGGGGACGGCGGGCGGGCTGGTGCGGCGCTACAGCACCGAGGGTGCGTCGGTGGACGGGCTGCCCGGCGACGAGGGCGCGTTTGTGGCGTGCTCGTTCTGGCTGGCCGACGCGCTGCGGATGACGGGGCGGGTGAAGGAGGCCCGGGAGCTGTTCGAGCGGCTGCTGACCCTCCGCAACGACGTCGGGCTGCTCGCCGAGGAGTACGACCCGGTGGCCGGAAGACAGCTCGGCAACTTCCCGCAGGCGTTCAGCCATATCGCCCTGGTGACCACCGCCCTCGCGCTGGCCCATGAGGAGAATGCAGGATAGGTCCATGGATCTTGGACTGAAGGACCGCGTCTATGTCGTCACCGGCGGCTCGCGGGGGCTCGGGAACGCGGCGGCGCGGGCGCTGATCGCCGACGGCGCCAAGGTGGTCGTCTCCGGCCGTGACGAGAAGACGGTCGAGGACGCGGCCGCCGAACTCGGCCCGGGCGCGGTCGGTGTCGCCGTCGACAACGCGGACCCCGAGGGCGCGGAGCGTCTGATCGCCGCGGCCCGCGCGCACTTCGGGCGCTTCGACGGGGTGCTGATCAGTGTCGGCGGACCCGCTCCGGGCTTCGCCGCGGACAATACGGACGAGCAGTGGCGGGCGGCCTTCGAGTCCGTCTTCCTCGGGGCGGTCCGCCTGGCCCGTACGGCCGCGGCTGCTCTCGGCGAGGGCGGGGTGATCGGTTTCGTCCTCTCGGGCTCCGTCCATGAGCCCATTCCCGGGCTCACCATCTCCAATGGACTCCGCCCCGGCCTGGCGGGCTTCGCCAAGTCGCTCTCCGGCGAACTCGGCCCGCGGGGGATCCGTGTGGTCGGTCTGCTGCCCTCCCGGATCGACACCGACCGGATCCGTGAGCTGGACGCGCTCTCCGGCGACGCGGACTCCGCCCGCACGGCGAACGAGTCGAACATCCCGCTGCGGAGGTACGGCACACCGGAGGAGTTCGGCCGGGTGGCGGCCTTCCTGCTCTCCCCGGCGGCGTCGTATCTCACGGGCCTGATGGTGCCGGTGGACGGGGGCGTCCGGCACGGGTTCTAGCAGCGCGCCCCCGCCCGGGCGGATCCGGTGGGGCCTGATGGGGAACCGGAGCCCGTAACAGGGTCTCTCTCCGGACAAACAGCCCGGCCCGGGGCCTCGTACGGACTCCGGTGCGGACGGAAGAGCCGGCGCGCCGAGCCGTACGACGGATCCGCCCCGGAGCGGGGACCCATGAGGGCCGGTCGCGGTCAGGTCACCCGGCGGGCACCGTGCTTCGATGCCGTCAGCCGGGCCTCCGCGGGGAGGACCGCCAGACCCGCCGAGTCGCGGGCGTGGGCCAGCGCCTCGTCCGACAGCCGGGAGAGGGTGTGCGCGGGTGAGGCGTACGGCTCCAGTTGCAGCCGGATCCGGACCTCGGGTTCGGCGCGGCGGCCCCTGAGGGTGACCCGGGCCCGGTCGACGCCTTCCAGGGACTCCGCCTCACCCGCGAGGACGCCCTCCAGGGCCCGGCCGCGCACCAGCGCGCCCTCGCCGTCACCGCTGTCGACGAGGACTTCGGTCAGCCGGGCACGGCGGAACTGCGCGAGCAGCAGCCACAGCGCGAGCAGGACGACGATCGCGAGGCCCCCGATGACGGCGGGCCACCACCAGCTCTCGTCGCGGTAGCGCTCGCGGTCGGCGGTGCTCAGCAGGACGTCGTCACGCCCGTCCCAGGGCCACCAGGAGGGCACCGACAGGCCCGCGCCCGCCGCCAGCACCGCGCCCCCGACACACACCAGCACCACTCCGGCCAGGCCGAGCACCACACGGTTGACGCCTCGCAGCATCCGTTCCTCACCTCTTCCTCGCCGGTGGCCGGGTCACCCGCACGGTCAGTGCCGGGCTCCTGGCGAGGCCCAGTTCGGCGATGCCCGAGCCCAGGGCCTCGTCCAGATCGGCACGGACGTCGTCGAGCGCGCGGAAGTGGGACCGGGCCCGTACCGCGATCTTGGACCTCCGGACCCGGACCCGGGCGGACTGCACGCCGGGGACCTCCATCGCCCGGTCGCGCAGCACCAGCGCCGCCGCATCCCGGGCCAGTCCCGCCCGTACGGACGGCTCGTCCCGGCGCATCGGGAGCACCGAGCGCATCCCGGGGGTGGCGGCCGTCACGATCAGACAGATCCCGAGCAGGGCGACGGCGGCGGCGACCACCAGCACCCACGGGTCGCCGGCCCGCCACCGGTCGA
This sequence comes from Streptomyces sp. NPDC051018, assembly GCF_044456085.1. Taxonomy (NCBI): domain Bacteria; kingdom Bacillati; phylum Actinomycetota; class Actinomycetes; order Kitasatosporales; family Streptomycetaceae; genus Streptomyces; species Streptomyces sp. NPDC051018. Next base: position 915,532 of record NZ_JBITFN010000001.1, on the reverse strand, counting down.
GATCCCCGGCGAGGGCGCGCCGCCACTCCATGGCCGGCCGGTCCGCCCGTACCGCCGCGATGTCGTACAGGAGGATGCCCGCGCCGCCGAGGACCACCAGCGCGAGGAGCGCCGCCGGCACCCGGCGTACGGACCAGAAGCGCCCCGCCCTGCGGCCGCCGTCGCCGCGCGCCGGGACCGGTCCGTCCGGGGCTCCCCGGGCGGGCCGGTCCGGGTCGAGCACGGGTGCCGGCGGTTCGGAGCCGGTCATCTGGTCCTCCCCTCGCCCGCGCCGCGCGAGTGGGCCGAGTGCAGTCGTTCGACGAACACCGACACCTCGGGCACGTCCATGCCCGCCAGCGCGCCGACGCGTTCGGTCACCCGGTGGCGCACCGCGCCGCACTGCCGGCCGATGTCGGAGGGGTAGTCGAGTTCGAGACTGATCCGTACCCGGGCGGAATCGTGGTGCACCACGACGGTGGCGTGGGGTGCGCTGCCGCCCGGGGGCACCCGTTCCAGCGCTTCCCGCGCCGCCTGCGCGGCGATCTTCGCCACGACCCGGTCGGCGATGACGGTCGCACCGCGCTCGCCCGCGGCGACGGCGGCGGATCCGCCCTCCTCACCGGCCACGCCGGGTCACCGCCGCCGTTCGCCGCGCTCGCGACCGCGGAAGAAATCCCCGGCTTCGAAGTCGCCCTCCAGGAAGCGGCCCACCACGAAGCCGACCGCGCCGAGTGCGGCGATCAGCAAGAACGCGCCGAAGCCGCCGAAGTACCCGGCGAAGCCGAGCGCCATGCCGGCCAGCAGGCCGACCGCGGACATATTCATCGTGAGCTCCTTCAGCTCCTTCAGCTCCCTCATGGGGCTGGCCTGCCGGTACGGGCCGTGCCACCGGTACGGCCGCTGCTTCCCGGACGGCCGGTGCGGCCCGCGCTGCCGGACCCGAGGTCTACTGGATCCGTGGCTCCGGCTCCTCCTCTTCCTCCTCGGGCAGCTTCACATCGCTGACCGCGATATTGACCTCGACGACTTCGAGTCCGGTCATCCGCTCGACCGCGGCGATCACGTTCTCCCGCACCGCGCGGGCGACATCGGTGATCGGCACGCCGTAGTCGACGACGATCTCCAGGTCGAGGGCCGTCTGCACCTCGCCGACCTCGGCCTTCACTCCACGGGTGACCTGGGACCTGCCGCCTCCCGGCACCCGGTCGCGTACGGCGCCGAAGGTACGGGACAGCCCGCTGCCCATGGCGTGGACGCCGACCACCTCGCGTGCGGCCATTCCGGCGATCTTCTCGACGACGCCGTCTGCGATGGTGGTCCGGCCGCGTGAGCCGGGGTCCCCGCCGCCGCGCCTGCTCGTCGTCGTCCTGCGGGGTTCGGTCCTGGGGTCCTCGGCCGAGCCGGACTCACCACCGGCTTGATCGGTCCGGCCTCTGGGGGCGGTCTCACTCATCGCCTGGTCCTTTCGGGGCTGTACGGCCTTGCGGACAGTGCTTCAGTCCCCTCTCGGGTGCCCTGCTGGATCCGCCGGAATCCGGTGCGTTCCACCGGACACCCCTCAGCCCACATTAAGCGCGGATGCGCCGTCCCGCTCCGAAGTTGCGGCAGGCTGGAGCAATGACCACCGCTGACGAGGTACGCAGACGGCTCGGCCCGGGCAGGCTGCTTCCGCTGGGAGGCCCCGGGGAGGGTGCCTGGCTGACCGAACAGGCCGCCGACGGGGTGCTGCGGCACGCGGCCGACGGCCTTGACGGTGTGGCGCCGGGCAGGCTGCGGCTGGCGCTCGCCGACCCGCAGTCGGCGCCCTCCCCCGCCGTACCGGCACCGCCGAGCGCGCTGCCGCCGGGTGAGCTGCGTATCGACGCCGAGTTCGCGGCCACGGCGCTGCGACCGCTGCCCGCGCTGGCGTCCGCGCTGCGGGACACCCTCTTCACCGCTGCCGCGGACACCCTCGGCCTGGTGGTCACCGAGGTCGATCTGCGCGTGACGGAGCTGCTCGACCCGCTCGCCGGGGTCCCGGGGAGCACGGCCCCCGGCGAGCCCCCGGGCGAACCGGACCGGGCCTGGCCGGTCGCCTCCGGCACGGCCGGGGTTCGGCCCGCCGACCCCGCCGATCCCCTCGCGGTGGCGGCGGCCGGGGCGGCAGGCGTCGCCGGTCTGACGGCCGTCCTGGGTGTACCGGTGCATCGCGCGGCGGACCATGTCCGGGTCGAGGTGGCGGTGGCGCACGGCCACCGTCCCCCGGAGGTGGTACGGGCGGTCCGCGAGGCGGTCTCGGCGGCCCTCGGGGACGGGCGCCCGGTATCGGTCCTGGTCACGGCCGTCGGACCGGGGTCCTGAAGGCACCGGAGAGACGGGCCCCGGGGATGCACCCCGGCGGGTGGTGGCCGGGCTCAGTCGCCGATACCGGCCAGATCCCGCAGCCTGCGCGCCTGCGCGGCGCGCTCGGCGGTGCGCTGCTCCTCGTATGTCCGGCCCGGGGCGCCCTGGAGCAGGGCCTTCGTCTCGATGACCGCGTCGCGGGGGGCCGCGAGCAGTGCGGCGGCCAGGTCCCATGCCGCGGCGTCGAGTTCGTCACCGGGCACGACCAGGTTGGCAAGCCCCGTGCGCTCGGCCTCCTCGGCGTGGACGAAACGGCCCGTGGCGCAGATCTCCAGCGCACGGGCATGGCCGACGAGCGACACCAGCGGATGTGTACCCGTGAGATCGGGGACGAGACCGAGGCTGGTCTCGCGCATGGCGAACTGGACGTCCTCGGCCACGACCCGCAGATCACAGGCGAGAGCGAGCTGGAATCCGGCACCGATCGCATGGCCCTGGACGGCCGCGATCGTGATGATGTCACTTCTGCGCCACCAGGTGAACGCCTCCTGGTACTCGGCGATGACGGCGTCCAGCTCCGCGTCGGAAGCCCGTGCGAGATCGAGGAAGGACGGCTCGCCGTCGAATCCCTCCGGCGCGAACGCCTGCCGGTCGAGTCCGGCGGAGAAGGACTTGCCCTCACCGCGCAGCACCACGACCCTCACCGTGCCCGGCAACGACCGCCCGGCATCCGTCAACGCCCGCCACAGAGCGGGGGACTGGGCGTTGCGCCTGGCCGGGTTGGTCAGTGTCACCGTGGCCACCGCGTCCTCGACGGTGAGCCGTACGCCGTCCTTGTCCAGCACGAGATCACGTACAGGGTCACGGTCCGGTACGGAGTCACTGTGCCGCGCGGGGTCGGACGAAGTCATGGGGCGCCTCCGGTTCGGGTGCAGTCACCGCACACTAGCTAAGCGACTGCACAGTAACCACCCGGCCGACCGTGACAAGCGGCCGGGTGGCCACCGTGAGAACCGGTGGACCGAAGGAGCCGTGACACTCCGGCCCGCGTCGGACGTCCGGCTTCAGACGTCCGGCGTCAGGCCGATGCGGCCTTCTTGCCCCGTGTCGCCCCGCCGCGTCCCCGCAGCGTGACTCCGGACTCGCTGAGCATCCGGTGGACGAATCCGTAGGAACGGCCGGTCTCCTCGGCCAGCGCCCGGATACTCGCACCGGAGTCGTACTTCTTCTTCAGGTCTGCCGCGAGCTTGTCGCGCGCGGCGCCGGTAACCCGGCTGCCCTTCTTCAGAGTCTCGGCCACCCGTGCCTCCTCATGGGAAGTGCGCTCTGGACTTCTCATGATCACCCCTTGTGGGCTTCCTGGCCACCCATTCGGCAAGGTCCATGGGACGACCTTTGCCGTGCACGGAGTGGCCCAGCTGGCCGGAATCCTGGATTCCGAGTGCGCCCGCCGACCCGCCGGACACTGGAACTCCGGAGAGTTGGCAGGTCAGGGGCCCTACGGAGAATCCGGCCGGGAACGGGGCAGAAACGCGAGCGCTGCACCGAGTGCCACGCCGGGGTACGAGACGCTCTCACTCAGATGACGGATCACCCGTGGGCCGAATGATCCATACGGAGTGGATCACTCCCCGCCGCCGGAGGCCCCCCGGAGCCCTTGCCGGGGAGGGTGCCGGGGCGGATGCGGAACGGCCCGCCAGGGCGCCCGATGCCTGACCGGACGGTGTCCACGGGGCGCCGGCGGAACCTCCCCGGGCCTCTCCGGCCGGGCGCGCGGCCCGGCCGTGGACCGTCAGGCGAGCGCCACCAGGTCCGCGTAGTCCGCGCCCCACAGGTCCTCGACCCCGTCCGGCAGCAGAATGATCCGCTCCGGTTCCAGTGCCTCCACCGCTCCCTCGTCGTGGGTGACGAGGATGACCGCGCCCTTGTAGGTGCGCAGCGCGCCGAGGATCTCCTCACGGCTGGCCGGGTCGAGGTTGTTGGTGGGCTCGTCCAGGAGCAGGACGTTGGCCGAGGAGACGACCAGGGTCGCCAGCGCGAGCCGGGTCTTCTCCCCGCCGGAGAGCACCCCGGCCGGCTTGTCGACGTCGTCGCCGGAGAACAGGAACGAGCCGAGCGTCTTGCGCACCTGGACCAGATCGAGATCGGGTGCGGAGGAGCGCATGTTCTCCAGGACCGTACGCTCCGGGTCCAGGGTCTCGTGCTCCTGGGCGTAGTAGCCGAGCTTGAGGCCGTGGCCCGGGGTGACGGTGCCGGTGTCGGGCTTCTCCACCCCGGCGAGAAGCCGGAGCAGGGTGGTCTTGCCCGCGCCGTTGAGGCCGAGGATGACGACCCGGGAGCCCTTGTCGATCGCGAGGTCGACATCGGTGAAGATCTCCAGCGAGCCGTACGACTTGGACAGGCCCTCGGCCGTGAGCGGGGTCCTGCCGCAGGGCGCGGGCTCGGGGAAGCGGAGCTTGGCGACCTTGTCGGCGGCCCGTACCTCCTCCAGCCCGGCGAGCAGCCGCTCGGCGCGCTTGGCCATGTTCTGGGCGGCGACCGTCTTGGTGGCCTTGGCCCGCATCTTGTCGGCCTGGGAGTTGAGGGCGGCGGCCTTCTTCTCGGCGTTCTGGCGCTCGCGCTTGCGTCGCTTCTCGTCGGCCTCGCGCTGCTGCTGGTAGAGCCTCCAGCCCATGTTGTAGATGTCGATGGTGGAGCGGTTGGCGTCGAGGTAGAAGACCTTGTTGACGACCGTCTCGACGAGGTCGACGTCGTGGGAGATGACGATGAAGCCACCGCGGTAGGTCTTCAGATAGTCGCGGAGCCAGACGATCGAGTCCGCGTCGAGGTGGTTGGTGGGCTCGTCGAGCAGCAGGGTGTCGGCGTCGGAGAAGAGGATGCGGGCCAGCTCGACCCGGCGGCGCTGACCGCCGGAGAGCGTGTGCAGGGGCTGGCCGAGCACGCGGTCGGGCAGTCCGAGCGCGGCGGCGATGGTGGCGGCCTCGGCCTCGGCGGCGTAACCGCCCTTGGTGAGGAACTCCGTCTCCAGGCGCTCGTACTTCTTCATCGCCTTCTCGCGGGTGGCGCCCTTGCCGTTCGCCATCCGGTCCTCGTTCTCGCGCATCTTCTTCAGCACGGTGTCGAGTTCCCGGGCGGAGAGGATGCGGTCGCGCGCGAGCATGTCCAGGTCGCCGGTGCGCGGGTCCTGCGGGAGATAGCCGACCTCGCCGGAGCGGGTGATCGCGCCCCCGGCGGGGATGCCCTCGCCCGCGAGGCACTTGGTGAGGGTCGTCTTGCCGGCGCCGTTGCGGCCGACCAGGCCGATGCGGTCGCCCTTGGCGATGCGGAAGGAAGCGGACTCGATGAGGACGCGCGCGCCGGCGCGCAACTCGATGCCGGAAGCGGTGATCACGGACAGACTCCAGGGCAAGCGGTACGGACGGCGGAAGGGAGGGCGCGAAAAAACGTCGGAAAACGTCGGAAACGTCAAAGAACCCCGAAGAACCTCACAGAACCTCAAAGAACTCCGAAGCGCCTCGACAGACGTCGACGCCGTCTAATGCACGAGGAGAATGGCCATAGCGGCCAGTCTAACGGGGGCGTGCAAGTGGTTTGCCGCCTGCGGGAGCGTGAGAGCGGCTTCCGGAGGGCCGAGTTCAGGGGTACGCGGCGCCCGGCCGGGAAGTCGGCCGCGAGGGGCCGCGGTGGACTGTGGACGACGGCCCCGGCCCTGTGCCGACGGCTGCGGCGGCACCGCCGGTATTCCCCACGGGATGCCCGCGGTCGTCGTCGGCTGCCGTGTGCTGGAGCGGTTCCGGGGCCCGGCCGCCCGGTGTCAGCGGTTCGCCGGGGGTTCGCCCGGGGATTCCCGACGGGTGTCATGCCCGCCGCGACGCCTCGGGCCGATCCTCGGCGGGCGTTGCCGGCGGGCAGCGCCAGACTGAGACACACCTCACATTCCCCTGGGGGATCCGAGCGGGGCACGCCTCGCGGGCCCCCGGGCCCGGGCCCCCGGAGGGCCCGGGCCGGAGTCGTCGTCCGGGCGCGGGTACGGGTGCCGGGAGCCGGTGGCCCGGCGGGGGCACTCCCCCGCCGGGCCCGCCCACCGTCACCGGACCGGCCGGCCCCGGCAGCCGGTCGGTGCCGTCGGGCCTACGCGCCGCCGGTGTGGACCTGGAACGCCGCTCGGCGGACGGCCTTGGCGAGCGCCGGGTCGGGGTGGGCGGCGGCCAGGGCGACCAGGACCTGGACGGTGCGGGGGTGTCTGCCGGAGCGGACCTCTTCGAGCAGTGCCGGGACCGTGCCCTGGACCGCCGAGTCGAGATGGCGCAGCAGCAGTTGGGGTTCACCGTGGTCGGCGACGGCCGCCGCGGTGTCCACCCAGAGCCAGGTGGCCTCCTCACGGGTGAGGACGTCCGACGCGTCATCGGGGTCGACGCCCTCGTACTCGGCGAGCCAGAGCAGGGCGTACGGGCGCAGGGTGGGCTCTTCGGCGGCGGCGCGGACCTCGGCCTCGGCGGGGGCTCCGACGGCCCGCAGCGCCTCGAAGGCCAGGCCCCGCAGCAGGGCGTCCTCGCCCCGGGCGACGGTGAGCAGTTCGCTCACGGCGCTGGAGACCGTACGGGCGGCCAGCCAGGCGCGGTACTCGGCACGGGCCGGGCCGGGGGTGAGGCGGGCGCAGCCGCGGAGCATGTCGTCGGCGGACTGCTCGATATTGCCCGCCGGGCTCTGGGCGGCGACGCAGATCTGCTCCAGCTTGACCCAGACCGCCCAGTTGCCGAGCGGGGTGAGGGTGGCGGACCGGCCCCTGTCGAGGGTGAGGGCCCCCACGGTGGCCAGTCCGTCGAGGGCCCAGCCGAGCAGGCGCGAGACGGGGACGTCCCGCCCGGCTCCGGCCGCCCCGCCGTCCTCGGACACCACCAGCGCGGCCGGACGGCCCGCGCCGGCGTACCCGGTGGCGGACCGGTTGGCGGAGGCGGGCGCGGGTGCGCCGGGCGCGGGGGTGTCCGCCCCGGGCAGCCCCGCGCCGGGGGCGCCGGCGTCCGGCAGGGGCCCCGGCGCGGTTTGCTCCGGGGGTCCGGGCCGCTCCTGGGTGCCGTACGGGACCTCACAGCGTTCCTCGCGGAGTTCCGCCACCCGCTGCTCCAGCAGATCGAGCAGGGCGGGGACGAGTACCGGCCCGGCCGAGAGCTGGAGGAGGGAGAGCAGTTGCGGGACGGCTTCGACGACCTCGGCGACGGCCGTGGGCGCGACATCGCCGGGGGCGGGGTGCGCCAGCGACCACGCGTCGAAGAGGGCGACCCAGCCGCGCAGTACGGCCATGTCGTCGCGGTCCCAGGCGCGCAGCCGCCAGCCCGGGCGGGCGGTGTCGCCGTGCAGTTCGACCAGTCCGGCGAGGCGGGCCCGGTCCCAGCCCGCGCGTACCTGGGCGGGGGTCAGTTCCAGTGCGGCCGCGGCCCGTTCCTCCGCGCGGTCGGCGAGCGGTGCGGTGCTGGGGTCCCGGTCGACGGCGGCCCAGCGGGCGATCCGTACGGCGTCGGTGAGGACCTCTCTCGCCTGGCGGGCCAGCTCGGCGGGCGGAGGAGTGCCCTCGGGGGGCCTCGGGGCCGGACGGGTGCGCCGGGTCGTCACGGCCCTGCGGGCGCTGGCCAGCGGCCGCGGGCGGACGAGACGGAGTCTGGAGTTGCGCGCCAATTGCTCATCAGGCTTTCGGGACGTCACAAGGAGCAGTCTTCCCGTTGACGGCCCGAAAGCCCAAACGGAACCTGTCGGGCGGCAGATCGGCCGGATTCAGTGCCTCTGGCGGCGGGGCGGCGCGGGCACCCGGAATCCGGCCCGTACGGGCTCGACCGTGCCTGCCCGCAACGGCGGCGCCCGCCCGGAGCGCGGGTCCCCGGCGTCCGGTGCGGCGCGGCGCCGGCGGCGGGTCTGGTACGGGGACGCGCCCGGGTGATCCCGGCAGCGCGGCGCGGTTGCGGGCCGGGGTCGCGGACTGGGCGTCCCGGGCCGGGCGGGCCCGCCGATCAGCCGGGTGAGCGGCCCTTCGGGCCACCGCACCGGGCTGCTGCCGTCCCACCCGGTCCCACCCGTTCCCGGGGGCCGGTGGACGCCCGGAGAGAACCCGTGCCCGGCGGCCCCTGCCCGGAGACCGGCTCGATCAGCCCGGGACAGCCCTTACGCGCCGACCCCGTACGTCCCGTACTCCGGAAGGCCCGTCGGCTCGAAGATCTGCACCGCGATACCGCTCGGCGTCGTCTCGCTGTGCAGCGGCCGCAGGCCGGCGGGGGTGCCGCCGTCCGGGAACAGCCGTCGTCCGCTGCCCACGACCACCGGGGCGATCGCGAGCCGCAGCTCGTCGATCAGGCCGGCGGCCGGCAGGGACTGGCCGAGCCGGGCACTGCCGTGGATCTGGAGCTCGCGGCCGGGCCGCCGTTTCAGTTCCGCGACCCGGGCGGGGATGTCGCCGGACAGGATCGTGGCCGGCTGCCACCCGGCCTCGGTCAGGGTCTGGGAGGCGACGTACTTCGGCGAACCGTTCAGAATGCGGGCGTTCGGGTGGTCGGTCATCTCCGGCCAGTCCCGGGCGAAGTTCTCGTAGGTACGGCGGCCGAACAGGAATGCGTCCGCCGCGCCGAGCCAGCCGGCGGCCACCCGCTCGAACGCCTCGTCCAGGTGCGGCACGAACCAGCCGCCCCGGGCGAATCCGTCGCTGGTGTCCTCGTCCGGGGAGCCGGGCCCCTGGGAGACGCCGTCCAGCGACAGGAACTCCTGTAGTACCAGCCTCATCGCACACCACTTCTCTCCCGGCCCGGGAGACATCCGTCCCCGCCCTTCCGACTTCGTCACCCGGGGAAAGTCATCGGTCTCCCCGCAGCGCACGAGCCGGTCGCGAAGAGGCCGACGAGGAGAGCCCGGCCCGGACCACACCGACGACGCCGACCGCGCCGACCACACCGATGCCGCACGACCCCGGTGGCGCCGTCGCCCGCGTCGTACGGCGCCCGCTCCTACGCCCTCTAGAGCAAGGGGGTCAGAAAGCGGCGGAGCGCTTCCTCGTACCCGGCCGGGTCGGCGTTCCACATGGCCGCGTGCGGGGCGTCGAGGACCGTGTGGAGGGTGACGAGTTCGGGACGGCCCGCGGCCAGTGCCCGGGAGGGCCCCCAGGGGGCGAGGGTGTCGTCGGGGCCGTGGAGGATCAGGGTCGGCACCCGTACGGCCTGTGCGCGGGCCATGGTGATCAGCCCGCCCCCGGCCAGCCCCGCCCGGCCGCGGGCCGCTCTGGCGACGAGCGGCACCAGGGGTCCGGGGGTGTGGCGGGCGGCGGCCAGACCCCGCAGGGTCGCGTCCTGGTCGAGCACCGGGGAGTCGAGGACGAGCCCGCTGATCCGGTCGCGCAGCGTGGAGTTGGCGGCGGTGCGCAGTGCCATGGCGGCGCCCGTGGACCAGCCGAGCAGCACGACGCTCACGGCGCCGCGGCCCACGGCGAAGCGGACGGCCGCGTCCAGGTCCCGCCACTCGGAGTCGCCGAGGTGGCCGAGGCCGCCCGGGGGGCGGGGCGCGTCCGGGTCGCCCCGGTAGCCGAGGCCGAGCACGGGCATGCGTCTGCCGTGCAGAAACGGAAGGAGGTTCATGGGGTGTTCCCGGGTGGCCCCGAGCCCGTGCACGGCGATCACCCAGGTGTCGCGGGGGCCCGGCACCAACCAGGCGGGCAGTGGACCGAGTTCGCCGGGGATGCTGACGTCCTCGTGGTCGATGCCCAGGGCCTCCGTGGGGGTGCCGGTGTGGAGCCGGGGGGTCATCCGGACCCGGGTACCGGGCTCCAGGGCTCCGTGGCCGACCTGCTCCAGCCTGCGGACCAGGGTGTCGGCGGGGTGGGAGACCCCTTCGAGGACGGGGCCGACGATCGCGTGGACGCCCGGTCCCTCGATCCCGTACGTGCCGGGGCGGCGCGAGGCGAGGGCCCGGGTCAGGGTCACCTGGCCGGCCGCGGTGGCGTGCACGGTGAGCCGGGGGTCCCCGGGGAGGGCTCGGCCGGGCGACGCCTTGAGCGTGGCGTCGCCCGCGTACCGGCCGGCCACGGCCGCGGCCGCGCCGACGCCTATCAGGGTGGTGACGGCCGCTGCCGTCGCGGTTACCGGACGCATCCCCTCAGTGTCGGCACGGGCGCGGCACGCTGCCAGTGGACGGGCGCCGGCCGGGGTAGCCCCTGAAGCCGAAGACCGGGCCGAAGGCGGGCAGAAGACGGGCGGCGGACAGGCCGGAGACCGGCGGAGGACGGGCCGGAGACGGGCGGAGGACTGTCCGGAATCACCGGGCGCACAAGGGGCGCGAATGTTCGGGGATCGGGTTTCCGTCGAACGCCCGGGAACCCGGATCCCCGGGTTCCACCGACCGCTCCGGCCCGCCCGGTGACCCGGATGGCGTGTCGGGGAAGCGCGGTGATGCATATCACCATAAAATCCCTCGAAAGCCACTTCCTGTCCGCCTCGAACGGCCGCAACCGGAATCCCGGCCCGGGGGAAGCGGAAGCGGAAGGATAAGAACCGGTTGGAGACACCCCGAGTCCGGCCCCAGTTCACCTTCCGTTCACCCAGGTTACCTACGTTCGGCGAGCCACTGACCTCCAAAGATTGCCTGGGTAAATGGAACACATCACGCTGCTGCTCACGATCGTAATCGTGACAGCTCTCGTGTTCGATTTCACGAACGGTTTCCACGACACCGCCAACGCGATGGCGACGACCATCTCGACCGGCGCAATGAAGCCCAAGACCGCGGTGGCCATGTCCGCCGTGCTCAACCTCGTCGGCGCGTTCCTGTCGGTGGAGGTCGCGAAGACGATCTCCAGCGGCATCGTCAACGAGTCAGGCATCACCCCCGAAGTCATCTTCGCGGCGCTCGTCGGCGCCATCCTCTGGAATCTGGCCACCTGGCTGATAGGCCTGCCGTCCAGCAGCTCGCACGCCCTGATGGGCGGACTGATCGGTGCGACCATCGCCTCGGTCGGCATGAGCGGCGTCAACGGCGGCACGGTCGTCACCAAGGTCCTGATTCCCGCCGTCGCCGCGCCGCTGGTCGCCGGCATCGGCGCGTTCTTCGCCGCCAGGCTGACGTACCGCATCGGACGCAAGGCGGACGGCAAGGGCACGGAGAAGGGCTACCGGGCGGGTCAGATCGCCTCGGCCGGTCTGGTCTCGCTGGCCCATGGCACCAACGACGCCCAGAAGACGATGGGAATCATCACGCTGGCCCTGGTCGCCGGCGATGTGCTCTCCCCCGGCTCCAACCCCCCGATGTGGGTCATCGTCTCCGCGGGCGTCGCGATCGCGCTCGGCACCTACCTCGGTGGCTGGCGCATCATCCGCACCATGGGCAAGGGTCTGACCGACCTCCAGCCGCAGCAGGGCTTCGCCGCCCAGACCAGCGCGGCCAGTGTCATCCTCGCCTCCTCGAACCTCGGCTTCTCCCTCTCCACCACGCACTCCTGCTCCGGTGCCGTCATGGGTGCCGGCCTCGGCCGCAAGGGCGGGGTGGTCCGCTGGTCCACCGCCACCCGGATGTTCGTGGCCTGGGGTCTGACGCTGCCGGCCGCCGCACTGGTGGCCGCGGGCTCCGAGTTCGTGACCAAGCAGGGTGACTGGGGAGTGGCGGCCGTCGCCGTCTTCCTGATCGCCTCCTGTGCCGCGATCTGGCTGGTCTCGCGCCGCCAGGTCGTCGACCACACGAACGTGAACGACGTCGAGCACGGCGAGCCCGTGGGCGCCGTCAACGCCGCCCTCGCCCAGGACGACCTCAAGACCACCATCCCGTCCCCCGCTCCCTCGGCCCCCGAAGCGGGTCCGGCGAGCCGGGCCGCGGTGTAAGGACAGATCAGCATGAAAATCGACTGGGAAGCCCTCGGCTCCGTCTTCGGCGTGAGCCTCGTGTCGACCGTGGTGGTGGTGGGTCTCTTCGCCGTCGGCGTGGTCGCGCTCAGCAAGCAGGAGTCGGCGGCAGGCGGAGGCGGTGGCTCCGCGGCCCTCGCCCGTACCGGCGCGTACGCCTGCTTCGCGCTCTGCACGGCGGCCGTGGCGTACGGGATCTATCTGATCGTCACCTGACGGCCGCGGCCGTCGGGACTCACGTCCGCGCCTCACCCGTTTCCGTCGAAGGGCCGGGCACCCGATGGGGGTGCCCGGCCCTCCGGCTGTCCGGATGTGGGGCTCAGCACACTGCCCCTCCGCAGGTCAAAGGCAGGTTGACGGGTGTTCTCGGAGCGTGGTGGACTTCCTTGGCCATCACGACGGAGGCAGAGGAAGCCGGTGCGAATCCGGCGCGGTCCCGCCACTGTGACCGGGAATGACTCCCGGGAGCCAGGAACTCTCACCGTCGGACTCGTCGAACCAGGGCGCGGACACCCTGAGTGAGGACATTTCGCCATGCGCGGCTGCGGTTCAGCTCCTGCCCTGAATGCACTGAATGCCCCGAACGCACTGGGAGCGCCCGGAGCTCCGAAGGGGCTGAAGGCGCCCGGCACGGCACCGGGTTCACCGTTCCCCCGAGGCGGGGCAACGGCCTGACCCATGCGTGCCGACCGAGTATTCGCGTACGGCGCCGCTCTCGGCCTCACCGGCGATCTGCTGCTCGGCGATCCCCGCCGGGGGCACCCCGTCGCCGCGTTCGGGCGGGCCGCGGGCGCCGTCGAGCGTGTCCTGTGGCGCGACCACCGCGGCTGGGGCGCGCTGCACACCGCCGTGTGCGCCGGAGGCGCCGCTTCCGGTGCCGCGCTCCTCGCCCGGGGGGCGCGCCGGAGCCCCGCCGCCTCCCTGGCCCTGACCGCCGCCGCCACCTGGACCGTCGTCGGGGGTACCTCGCTGGGGCGGGAGGCCCGTGCCGTCGGGCGGGCGCTCGCCGCGGGCGACACGGCGGCGGCCCGTGAGCGGCTGCCGCATCTGTGCGGACGTGATCCGCACGCCCTGGACGAGCAGCAGATCGCGCGCGCGGTCGTCGAGTCCGTCGCCGAGAACACCTCCGACGCCGTCGTGGGGGCGCTGGTGTGGGGCGCGCTGGCCGGAGTTCCCGGGCTGGCGGGGTTCCGCGCGGTCAACACCCTGGACGCGATGGTGGGTCACACCTCCCCCCGCTACCGGCGGTTCGGCTGGGCCTCGGCCCGCCTCGACGACCTCGCCGGCTGGCCGGGGGCCCGGCTCACGGCCGCGCTGGCCGTGCTCGCGGGCGGCGGCGCGCCCGGAGCCGTACGGGCCTGGCGGTCCGATGCCCACCGGCATCCGAGCCCCAACGCGGGCCCCGTCGAGGCGGCGTTCGCGGGAGCCCTCGGAGTACGGCTCGGCGGCACCCTCTCGTACGGCGGCCGGGTCGAGCACCGGCCCGTGCTCAACGGCGGGGGACGCGCGGTGGGGATCGGCGACATCGAACGGGCCGTCCGGCTGTCGCGCCGGGTCGGGCTGCTCGCGCTCGGCGCCTGTGTCGCCGCACGGCCGGTGTTCCGCCGGGCGGCGGGTACGGCGGGCGCCGCGGCGAACCGGCTGCGCCGGGGAGGCGCCCGATGACCGGCCGCAGGCGCGGGGGCGGGCTCCTCGTCGCCGGGACCACCTCGGACGCGGGCAAGAGTGTCGTCACCGCCGGGATCTGCCGCTGGCTCGTGCGGCAGGGGGTGCGGACCGCTCCCTTCAAGGGGCAGAACATGTCCCTGAACTCGTTCGTGACCCGTGACGGCGCGGAGATCGGCCGCGCTCAGGCCATGCAGGCGCAGGCCGCCCGCGTCGAGCCGACCGCGCTGATGAACCCCGTCCTCCTCAAGCCCGGCGGTGACCGGAGCAGCCAGGTGGTCCTGATGGGCAGGCCCGTCGGCGAGATGAGCGCGCGCGGCTACCACGGCGGCCGTCAGGAGGCGCTGCTCGGGACCGTCGTGGAGTGCCTGGAGGAGCTGCGGAGCACGTACGACGCCGTGATCTGCGAGGGTGCGGGCAGCCCGGCCGAGATCAATCTGCGGCGCACGGACATCGTCAACATGGGTGTCGCCCGGGCGGGCCGGCTGCCGGTGCTCGTCGTCGGGGACATCGACCGCGGCGGGGTCTTCGCCTCCTTCTTCGGCACCACCGCGCTGCTGAGCGCCGAGGACCAGGGGCTGGTCGCGGGCTATCTGGTCAACAAGTTCCGCGGGGACGTCTCGCTGCTGGAGCCGGGGCTCGACATGCTGCGCCGGCTCACCGGACGGCGGACGTACGGGGTTCTGCCGTACGCGTCCGGGCTCGGCATCGACGAGGAGGACGGGCTGCGCGTGTCCCTGCGCGGAACGGTCCGGGAGTCGGCCGTGACGCCGCCCGTCGGGGAGGAGGTCCTGCGGATCGCGGTGTGCGCGGTGCCGCTGATGTCCAACTTCACGGACGTGGACGCGCTGGCCGCCGAACCGGGTGTGGTGGTGCGGTTCGCCGACCGGCCCGAGGAGTTGGCCGACGCGGATCTGGTGATCGTGCCGGGAACGCGGGGCACGGTCCGGGCGCTGGACTGGCTGAGGAAGCGGGGCCTTGCCGCGGAGCTGGTGCGCAGGGCGGCCGAGGGGCGTCCCGTGCTGGGCATCTGCGGCGGGTTCCAGATGCTCGGCGAGCACATCGAGGACGCGGTCGAGTCACGGGCGGGATCCGTGACCGGTCTCGGGCTGCTGCCCGTACGCGTGCGGTTCGCGGCCGGGAAGACCCTGGCAAGGCCGGCCGGCACGGCCCTCGGTGAGCCCGTGGAGGGATACGAGATCCACCACGGCGTCGCCGAGGTCCTGGGCGGGGAGCCGTTCATCACCGCCGTCGCGGGAGGCGGCCCGGAGGGCTGCCGGGTCGGCGAGGTGTGGGGCACCCACTGGCACGGCTCACTGGAGAGCGACGGCTTCCGGCGGCAGTTCCTGAGACGGGTCGCGAGCGCCACCGGCAGGCGTTTCGTACCCGCTCCGGACACGTCGTTCGGAGCGCTGCGCGAGGAACAGCTGGACCGGCTCGGCGACCTCGTCGAGGAACACGCGGACACGGACGCGCTCATGCGGCTCATCGAGCGGGGCGCGCCGACGGATCTTCCCTTCGTCCCACCCGGCGCGCCCCCTGCCCCCGGAGACCTTGGAGCACCCGTATGAGCACTGTGCTGTTGTTGTCGACCGCCGACACGGATCTGCTGGCGGCCCGTTCGTCCGGCGCGCCCTACCGCGTCGGCAACCCGACCCGTGTCGACGTCCGTGCGGAGCTGCCCGCGCTGATCGAGGGCGCGTCCGTCGCGGTCGTACGGCTGCTGGGCGGCCGGCGCGCCTGGGAGGACGGGCTGGCCGTGCTGCGGGAGTCGGGGATCCCGACCGTCCTGCTGGGCGGGGAGGCCGTTCCCGACGCGGAGCTGATGGCCGAGTCGACCGTCCACGCGGGCGCGGTGGCCGAGGCGCTGCGCTATCTCGTGGAGGGCGGCCCGGACAATCTGGTGGAGCTGGCCCGGTTCCTGGACCAGGACGTCCTGCGGACGGGCGCCACACGGCCCGGGGAGACCCGGGAGAGGCAGAGCGCCGAGCCGCGGACGATGCCCGCCTGGGGCGTGCACGGCTCCCGTGAGCGGCGGGAGGGGCGGCCCACCGTGGGGGTGCTCTTCTACCGCGCGCACGAACTGTCGGGGAACACCTCCTTCGTCGATGTGCTGTGCGACCGGATCGAGGCCCGGGGCGCCAACGCCCTCCCGGTGTACGTCGGTTCGCTGCGGGGTGCCGATCCCGGGCTGTTCGCGCTGCTGGGGACGGCGGACACCCTGATCGCGACGGTGCTGGCGGCCGGCGGGACCACCGCGGCCCGGGCGAGCGCGGGCGGGGACGAGGAGGCGTGGGACATCGGCGCGCTCGCCGAGCTGGACGTACCCGTCCTCCAGGGTCTGTGCCTCACCTCGTCCCGCCGCGACTGGGAGGAGTCGGACGCGGCCCTGACCCCCATGGACGCGGCGATGCAGGTCGCGATCCCCGAGTTCGACGGGCGGATCGTCACGGTCCCCTTCTCGTTCAAGGAGGAGGGCCCGGACGGTGTCCCGGTGTACGCCGCCGATCCCGGGCGGGCCGGGCGCGTCGCGGGGATCGCGGTGCGCCACGCCCGGCTGCGGCACAAGACGAACGCGGAGAAGAAGGTGGCGCTCGTCTTCACCGCGTATCCGACGAAGCACTCACGCGTGGGCAACGCAGTGGGGCTCGACACTCCCGTCTCCGCCGTGCGGGTGCTCGACGCGCTCAGGGACGCCGGATACCGGGTGGAGGGCCACCCGGACAGCGGGGACGAGCTGATCCACCGGCTCATCGGCGCGGGCGGGCACGATGTGGAGTGGCTGACCGAGGAGCAGCTCGCCGCCGCTCCCGCGCGCGTACCGCTCGCCGACTACCGGGCCTGGTTCGACAAGCTGGAGCCGGGGCTGCGGAACGGAATGCTGGAGCACTGGGGGGAGCCGCCGGGCTCGCTCTACGTCGACGGCGACGACATCGTGCTGGCCTCGCTCCGGTTCGGGAACGTCATCGTGATGATCCAGCCGCCGCGTGGTTTCGGTGAGAACCCGATCGCGATCTACCACGACCCGGACATGCCTCCCTCGCACCACTATCTGGCCGCCTACCGCTGGCTGGAGGAGTCGTTCGGCGCGGACGCGGTCGTCCATATGGGCAAGCACGGCACCATGGAGTGGCTGCCGGGCAAGGGGCTCGGCCTGTCGGCGGGCTGCGGCCCCGACGCGGTCCTCGGCGAACTGCCGCTCGTCTACCCGTTCATCGTGAACGATCCCGGTGAGGGCACCCAGGCCAAGCGCCGGGGGCACGCCACCGTGGTCGACCATCTGGTGCCGCCGATGGCGCGCGCCGACACCTACGGCGACCTCGCCAAGCTGGAACAGCTCCTCGACGAGTACGCGCTGGTCAGCGATCTCGACCCGGCGAAGGCACCGGCGGTGCGGGCGCAGATCTGGACGCTGGTGAAGGCGGCCGAGCTCCATCACGATCTGCGGGTCGACGACCAGCCGGACGACGACGAGTTCGACGAGTTCGTCATGCACATCGACGGTTATCTGTGCGAGATCAAGGACGTCCAGATCAGGGACGGACTCCATGTCCTCGGCGGCGGGCCCGAGGCCGGGGCCCGGGTCAATCTGGTGCTGGCGGTGCTGCGCGCCTCCCAGGTGTGGGGCGGCACGGCGAACGCGCTGCCCGGTCTGCGGGCCGCTGTCGCGGATCACTTCGGACTGGTGGAGAAGGAACTGCTCGCCGAGCCCGGCGCGCCCGTCAAGGTTCCGGACGCGCTGGCCTCGCTGGTCCCCGGCCTTCCCGCGCGTACGGGCGCGGACGCGATCGATCTGCTGGAGCAGCTGTGCCGGCGGCTGGCGGAGGGCATGGAGTCCCTGGACTGGGAGCCGGACCGGGTGACGTCCGAGGTCCGCCGGGTGCTGGAGTGCGAACTGCCGGACGCGGTCGCGGTGCTGGAGTTCGCCTGCCGTGAGGTCGTACCCCGGCTGGCCCGGACGACGGACGAGATCGGCAACGTCCTGCACGCGCTGGACGGCGGATACGTCCCGGCCGGACCGTCCGGATCGCCGACCCGCGGCCTGGTCAACGTCCTGCCGACCGGGCGGAACTTCTACTCCGTCGACCCCAAGGCGATCCCGTCCCGGCTGTCGTGGGAGGTGGGCCAGTCGCTGGCCGACTCCCTGGTGGCCCGCTATCTCGCCGACACCGGCGCGTATCCCCGGTCCGTGGGCCTGACCGTCTGGGGCACCTCGGCGATGCGCACCCAGGGCGACGACATCGCCGAGATCCTCGCGCTGCTGGGCTGCCGCCCGGTGTGGGACGACGCGTCCCGGCGGGTGACCGGATTCGAGATCGTGCCGCCCGGGGAGCTGGGCCGCCCGCGTATCGATGTGACGGTCCGGATCTCCGGCTTCTTCCGGGACGCGTTCCCGCATGTGGTCGGGCTGATCGACGATGCCGTACGGGCCGTGGCCGAGCTGGACGAGCCGGCCGACGTCAACTACGTACGGGCGCACGCCGACGAGGACACCGCCGGGCACGGCGACCGCCGCCGGGCCACGTCCCGGATCTTCGGTTCCAAGCCGGGGGCGTACGGCGCGGGTCTGCTGCCGCTGATCGACGCGCGGAACTGGACCTCCGACGCGGATCTCGCCGAGGTGTACGCGGTGTGGGGCGGCTACGCGTACGGGCGCGGGCTGGACGGCCGGGCGGCCCGCGGGGACATGGAGACGGCGTTCCGGCGGATCGCGGTCGCGGCGAAGAACGTCGACACCCGGGAACACGACCTGGTCGACGCCGACGACTACTTCCAGTACCACGGCGGCATGGTGGCGATGGTGCGCCATCTGACGGGCGAGTCCCCGCAGGCGTACGTCGGCGACAGCGCGGCCCCCGACCAGGTGAAGACCCGCACGCTGGGCGAGGAGACCCACCGGGTGTTCCGCGCCCGGGTGGTCAACCCCCGCTGGATGGCCGCCATGAGGAGGCACGGCTACAAGGGCGCCTTCGAGATGGCGGCGACCGTGGACTATCTGTTCGGCTACGACGCCACGGCGGGGGTCGTGGACGACTGGATGTACGAGAAGTTGTCGGCACAGTACGTCTTCGACCCGGAGAACCGGGACTTCATGAAGCGGTCCAACCCCTGGGCGCTGCGGGGCATCACGGAGAGGCTGCTGGAGGCGGCGGACCGGGGGCTGTGGGCGGAGCCGAACGCCGCGACCCTGGAGCGGCTGCGGGAGACCTATCTCGAACTCGAAGGTGATCTGGAGGGGGACGCATGAGCACGCCTTACCCGTTCACGGCGATCGTCGGACAGGACGACCTCAGGCTCGCGCTGCTGCTGAACGCGGTGTCGCCCCGGGTCGGCGGGGTGCTGGTGCGGGGCGAGAAGGGGACCGCGAAGTCCACCGCCGTCCGTGCGCTGGCGGCGCTGGCGCCCGAGGTCGCGGTCGTCGCGGGGTGTCGGTTCTCCTGTGATCCGGGCTCCCCCGATCCGGGGTGCCCGGACGGGCCCCATGAACCGGGCCCGGGGGTGGTCCGGCCCGCGCGGACGGTGGAGCTGCCCATCGGCGCGTCCGAGGACCGGCTCGTCGGGGCACTCGACATCGAGCGGGCCCTCGCGGAGGGGGTGAAGGCGTTCGAACCGGGACTGCTCGCGGACGCGCACCGGGGAATCCTGTACGTGGACGAGGTGAACCTCCTCCACGACCATCTGGTGGATGTGCTGCTGGACGCCGCGGCCATGGGCGCGTCCTATGTCGAGCGCGAGGGGGTCTCCGTACGGCACGCGGCCCGGTTCCTGCTGGTGGGGACGATGAACCCCGAAGAGGGCGAGCTGCGACCGCAGTTGCTGGACCGCTTCGGGCTGACCGTGGAGGTCACGGCCTCGCGGGAGCCGGATCAGCGGGTGGAGGTCGTACGCCGGAGGCTGGCGTACGACGACGGTCCCGCCGCCTTCGCCGACCGCTGGTCCGGCGAGGAGAACGCGCTGAGGGCCCGGATCACCGCGGCCCGGGAGCTGCTGCCCCGGGTCCGTCTCGGCGACGGCGCACTGCGCCAGATCGCGGCCACCTGCGCGGCGTTCGAGGTCGACGGGATGCGGGCGGACATCGTGATGGCCCGGACGGCCACCGCGCTGGCCGCGTGGGCGGGGCGCACGGAGGTCCTCGCGGAGGACGTACGGCAGGCGGCGCTGCTGGCGCTGCCCCACCGGCGGCGGCGCAATCCGTTCGACGCACCCGGGCTGGACGAGGACAGGCTGGACGAGACGCTGGAGGAGTTCGGGGACTCCGGCGGTCCGGACGCTCCCGAGGGATCCGGCGACGGGCGCGGGTCCGGGGAGTCCGGGGACGGTGGTGACGACGACGAGCCGGATCCCGGTGGCGGTGGGCAGCCCCTGCCGGACGGACCGGAAGGACCCGAAGGGCCGGACGTTTCGGACGGGCCCGACGCCCCGGACACACCGGATGCGCAGGGCGGGCCCGAGGGATCCTCGCGGGGCGGGACTCCCGCGCGGCCGGAGGGCGACGAGGACGGGGAGCCCTCGGGCGGTGGCGGCGAGCAGCGGGCGGTCGGGGCGGGCGAGCCGTTCCGGGCGAAGACGCTGAGCGTGCCGGGCATCGGCGAGGGCGCGGCCGGGCGGCGCTCGCGTTCCCGCGCCGAGCACGGGAGGACGACGGGGGCGCGCCGGGTCCGGGGCGCGCTCACCAAGCTGCATCTGGCGGCGACCGTACGGGCGGCGGCCCCGCACCAGCGGGCGCGGGGGCGCTCGGGTGCCGGTCTGGTGGTGCGCCGGGACGATCTGCGGCAGGCGGTGCGTGAGGGCCGTGAGGCGAATCTGGTGCTGTTCGTGGTGGACGCGTCCGGTTCGATGGCGGCCCGGCAGCGGATGAGCGCGGTCAAGGGCGCGGTGCTGTCGCTGCTGCTGGACGCCTACCAGCGCCGGGACAAGGTCGGACTGGTCACCTTCCGCGGCCGGGACGCCGAGCTGGTACTGCCGCCGACGTCCTCCGTGGACGCGGCGGCGGCCCGGCTCGACCTGCTGCCGACCGGCGGGCGTACACCGCTGGCGGCGGGGCTGCTCACGGCGCACGATGTGCTGCGGGTGGAGCGGATGCGTGATCCCTCGCGCCGGCCCCTGCTGGTGGTGGTGACCGACGGCCGGGCGACCGGCGGACGGGACGCGGTGGGGCTGGCGGCCCGGGCGGCGCGGCTGCACGCCGCCGAGGGGACGGCGGCGATCGTCGTGGACTGCGAGTCGGGGGCCGTGCGGCTGGGACTCGCGGGCGCGCTCGCCGGTGAGCTGCGGGGTACCGCGGTGACGCTCGGCGAGCTGCGGGCGGAGGCGATAGCCGGGCTGGTGAAGGACGTACGCACGGCGGGCGCGGGTTCCGTGCCGGGCGTGCGGCGGGGGCCGGGTTCCGTGCCGGGCCCGTTGCGGGGCTCCGGTTCCGCCCAGGGGCGGGGTTCCGCTGCCGTTTCAGGTCCGGGTTCCGTTTCGGACTCAGGTTCCGTTTCAGGTTCGGGTTCGGGTAGTCGTACCAGCGGGAGGGCCGCGTAGTGCCACAGGGACAGCCGTCCGTCGTTCCGGACGACGGGCTCACCACACGTCAGCGCCGTAACCGGCCGCTCGTCGTGGTCCATACGGGCATCGGCAAGGGCAAGTCGACCGCCGCTTTCGGGCTCGCGCTGCGGGCCTGGAATCAGGGGTGGCCGATCGGGGTGTTCCAGTTCGTGAAGTCGGCGAAGTGGAAGGTCGGCGAGGAGAACGCCCTGAGGGTCCTCGGGGCGTCCGGCGAGGGCGGCCCGGTGGACTGGCACAAGATGGGCGAGGGCTGGTCATGGGTCCAGCGCGACCGGCAGCTCAGCAACGAGGAGGCGGCCCGCGAGGGCTGGGAGCAGGTCAAGCGCGATCTGGCGGCGGAGTCGTACCGGCTGTACGTCCTGGACGAGTTCGCCTACCCCCTGCACTGGGGGTGGGTGGACACCGCCGAGGTGATCTCGGTGCTGCGGGAGCGCCCCGGGAACCAGCATGTGGTGATCACCGGGAGGAACGCGCCGGCCGAACTGCTCGGCCTCGCCGATCTGGTGACCGAGATGGCGAAGGTGAAGCACCCGATGGACGCGGGCCAGAAGGGGCAGCGGGGCATCGAGTGGTAGCACGGCTTGTGATCGCCGCGCCCTCCTCGGGCAGCGGCAAGACCACCGTCGCGACGGGCCTGATGGCGGCCTTCGCCGCGTCGGGGCTCGCCGTGTCCCCGCACAAGGTGGGCCCCGACTACATCGATCCGGGCTATCACGCGCTGGCGACGGGCCGTCCGGGCCGCAATCTGGACGCCTTTCTGTGCGGTACGGAGCTGATGGCCCCGCTGTTCGCCCATGGTGCGGCGGGGTGCGACGTGGCCGTGATCGAAGGGGTCATGGGGCTGTACGACGGCGCCGCCGGCTCCGGTGAGCTGGCGTCGACCGCGCAGATCGCCAAGCTGCTGCGGGCGCCGGTGGTGCTGGTCGTGGACGCCTCCTCCCAGTCGCGTTCGGTGGCTGCGCTGGTGCACGGCTTCGTCACCTGGGACCCCGGGGTCCGGATCGGCGGGGTGATCCTCAACAAGGTCGGCTCCGACCGGCACGAGGAACTGCTGCGGGAGGCACTGGAATCCGTGGGGGTACCGGTCCTGGGGGCGCTGCGGCGGGGCGCCGCCGTCTCGACACCGTCCCGGCATCTCGGCCTGGTGCCGGTGGCGGAACGGGCGGCGGACGCGGTGGCCTCCGTACGGGCGATGGGCGAGCTGGTACGGCGGGGGTGCGATCTGGAAGGACTCCTGGCGCTGGCGAGGTCGGCGCCCCGGGAGGCGGTCGAGCCCTGGAGCGCGGACGAGTGCTTCCGGGATGCCGCCGGTACCGGTGCCGCCGGACCGCCGGTCGTCCCGCGGGCCGTGCCGGGGCCGTCGGAGCGGGGAGGGAGCCGTTCGCCGGGTGCCGTACGGGATCCGGCGCCCCGAACGCCGGTCCGGGAGGACGGTCCCGCCGCCGTCCGGGGGACGACCGCCGCCCGGACCCCGGAGCCGATCGCCGTCCGGGCCCGGGAGGCACGTCGACCCGAACGGCTCGCCGGCCCCGGAAGTCCCGGGGCACGGCGCCCGGTGATCGCCGTCGCGGCGGGAGCGGCGTTCACGTTCTCGTACGCCGAGCAGCCGGAACTCCTTGCCGCGGCGGGCGCGCAGGTCGTCCGGTTCGACCCCCTGCGGGACGAGGAACTGCCCGAGGGCACGGGCGGGATCGTCGTCGGGGGCGGGTTCCCGGAGGTGTACGCGCCGGAGCTGTCGGCGAACGAGCCGCTGCGGAAGGCGGTCGCCCGGTTCGCGCGCGCGGGCGGGCCCGTCGCCGCCGAGTGCGCGGGGCTGCTGTATCTGGCGCGCTCGCTCGACGGCCGGCCGATGTGCTCGGTGCTGGAGGCCGACGCCCGGATGGGGGAACGGCTCACGCTCGGGTACCGGGAGGCGGTCGCCGTCACCGACAGCTGCCTCGCGCCGGCGGGGACCCGGCTGCGCGGACACGAGTTCCACCGGACCGTGGTCGAGCCGGGCGCCGGGCCCGCCCCCGCCTGGGGTCTGCACCGCCCGGAGCGCCGTACCGAGGGCTTCGTACAGCAGGGCGTGCACGCGAGTTATCTGCATACGCACTGGGCCGCGGCGCCCGGTGCCGCCCGTCGATTTGTGGAGAGGTGCACACCATGAGCAGGCTGATCGGGGTCGGAGTCGGGCCCGGTGACCCGGAGTTGGTGACCGTCAAGGGCGTACGCGTGCTGCGTGAGGCCGATGTGGTCGTCGTGCCCGTGATGGAGGGGGGCGAGCAGGGGCGCGCCGAGGCGACGGTACTGCACCATGTGGGCGCGGACCGGATCGTACGGGTGGTGTTCGCGCTCAACGAGCGCACCGACCGGGCCCGGCGCGAGGCCGCGTGGGACGCGGCGGGCGAACGGGTGGCTCAGCTGCTGCGGGACCGGGGCACCGTCGCGTTCGCGACCATCGGCGACCCCCATGTGTACTCGACGTTCACCTATCTCGCGCAGACGATCGGCGAGCTGGTTCCGGGGACCGTCGTGGAGACCGTGCCCGGGATCACCGCGATGCAGGATCTGGCGGCCCGCAGCGGCGCGGTGCTGGCCGAGGGCACCGAGCCGCTGACCCTGGTGCCGGTGACCGCGGGCGCCGCCGTGCTGAAGCAGGCGCTGGAGGGGCCGGGGACGGTCGTGGCGTACAAGTTCGGGCGGCTGGCGGCGGAGGTGGCGACGGCGCTGCGGGAGACGGGCCGGACCCGGGGCGCGGTGTGGGGCTCCGCGCTGGGGCTGCCCGGCGAGTCGATCCGCGAGGCGTCGGAGATGGACGGGCCGCCGGGCCCGCTGCCGTATCTGTCGACCCTGATCGCGCCCGCGCCGCGCGACGGCGGCAGAGGGGGCAAGCTGTGAGGCGGCGCGGCGGCGCGTGCGGGGGCTCACCCGACGGGGTCCGCCACCGGGCCGGCTCAGCCGGCGGGGCGGGGGCACACCCCGGCCCCCACCACCGGGCGGGCTCATGCGGCCAGGCCCACCGCCAGCCAGATGAAGGCCACTCCCCCGACGGTGCACAGCAGGGTGGAACGCCCCGGGTGGGTGTGGTGCGCCTCCGGCAGGATCTCGGCGGCGGCGAGATAGAGCAGAGCGCCGCCGAAGAATCCCAGGTAGCTGCCGAGCAGTTCCACCGGAATGGTGAACAGCAGGGTGGAGGCCGCCCCGACCACCGGGGCGAGGGCGTCGGCGACGAGCATGGCGACCGCCTTGGCCCGGGTGTTCCCGTAGAGGCTGGTGAGGGTGTAGGTGTTGAAGCCGTCCGCGAAGTCATGGGCGATGACCGCGAGCGCCACCGTGAGCCCCATGGCCTCGCCGACCTGGAAGGCCGCGCCGATGGCGATGCCGTCCATCAGGCTGTGGCCGACCATGGCCGCGGCCGCCGTCAGTCCCACCTGCGGGACCTTCTCCTCCTCGCCGGCCCCGTGTGCCGCCTGGCGCGCGGCCAGCAGCCGTTCCACCAGATGAGCGGTGAGAAAGCCGCCGACGAAGAGCAGCAGCGCCTGCGGTACGCCGAAGACCGGCCGGCCCGCCGCCTCCAGCGCCTCCGGCAGCAGATCGAGGCCGACCACGCCGAGCATCAGCCCGCCGGCCAGCCCGAGCACGAGGTGCCGCCGGTCGGTGACGCGCTGGGCCGTCCACCCGCCGAACAGCGTCATCAGGAACGCGCCGAGCGCGACGAACACCGCCATGCGCCCTTGCTAGCGGATTGAGCCGGGTCTTCTCTCCTTCGGACCCGTCCGGTTCACCCGTTTGCCCGCAGACCGCCGGGACCCGCCCACCCCCGGCCGCCCGCCACCCGAGTCCGCCCGACCCTGACAGCCGACACGTGCCACGCCCGCCCGCCACCGTTTTTCCGCCCGCCGCCCAAGCCCCTTACTCAAGCCCCTCCCCGCAAGACATCTCAGCCCGAACATTTCACCCGAGACATTCGATCCGAGACATTCGATCCGAGTCGTGCGACCCACGATTCCGCTGTTCCGAGAGGACCCGTCATGGCCGATGCCGTATCCGGCGTACCCGGCAAGGTGACGTTCGTCGGCGCCGGCCCCGGTGCCGCCGATCTGCTGACGTTCCGCGCCGCGCGGGCGATCGCCGCCGCCGATGTCGTCATCTGGGCGGCGAGCCTGGTGCAGTCCGAGGTGCTCGACCACGCCCGTGAGAGCGCCGAGATCCTCGACTCGGCCGCCCTGTCCCTGGAGGACGTGGTCGCCGTCTACGAGCGGGCACGGGACGAGGGCCTGAAGGTGGCCCGTATCCACTCCGGCGACCCCGCGCTCTGGGGCGGTACACAGGAGCAGGTCGACCGCTGCGCGGAGCTGGGCATCGAGGTGGAGATCGTGCCGGGGGTGTCGTCGTTCTCGGCGGTCGCCGCCATCGCGCAGCGGGAGCTGACGATCCCGGAGGTCGCGCAGTCCGTGATCCTGACCCGGCTGGGCGGCGGGAAGACGCCGATGCCGCCGGGCGAGGAGGTACGGGAGTTCGCACGGCACGGGACGACGATGGCGCTCTTCCTGTCGGCGGCGCGCTCGGGGCAGCTCGCCCAGGAACTGCTGGAGGGCGGCTATCCGACGAGTACGCCGGTGGTCGTCGCGTACCAGGCGACCTGGCCTCAGGAACTGATCCTGCGCTGCACGGTCGGGACGCTGGAGGAGACCGTCAAGGTGCACCGGCTCTGGAAGCACACGCTGTTCCTGGTCGGTCCGGCGCTCTCGGCTTCCGGCACGCGCTCGCATCTCTACCACCCGGGGCACTTCCACGGCTTCCGCAGGGCCGATCCGGCCGCCCGCAGGGCGCTGCGCGCGGAGGGTGCGACGCCGTGATCACCGTCATCGGTACGGGTACGGGGGCGCCGCTGCCGGCCCCGGACGCCGAGGCCCTGGCGTCGGCGTCGCTGGTCGCGGGCGCGGCCCGGCATCTGGCGGCGGCCGGCGTGCCCGCCCGGGCCGAGCGGATCGTCCTCGGCCCGCTGGACCCCGCCCTCGACCGTATCGAGTCGGTGCTCGGCGGCGCCGGGTCGGTGCTCGGCCGGGGCGGGCCGGGCACGGGTCCCCGGGGGGCGCCCGGCGGGGTGCCCGGCGTGGTGGTCCTCGCCTCCGGGGACCCGGGGTTCTTCGGGATCGTCCGGGCCCTGGCCGGCCGCTTCGGGCCTGATGCGCTGGACGTACGGCCCGGAGCCCCGTCCGTCGCCGTCGCGTTCGCCCGCGTCGGACTGCCGTGGGACGACGCGGTCGTGGTCAGCGCCCATGGCCGTGATCTGCGCACCGCGGTCCATGTGTGCCGCGCGCACCCCAAGACGGCGGTGCTGACCGGCCCCGGCGCGGGCCCCGCCGAGCTGGGTGCCGCGCTCACCGGCACGGGCCGGACGCTGGTGGTGGCTTCCGCGCTCGGCGACCCCCGGCGGGAGCGCGTCGAGCGGCTGTCGCCGGAGCGGGCCGCCGCCCGGGAGTGGGACGCGGTGAGCGTGGTCCTGTGTCTGGACGAGTCCCGGGCGCTGGCCGCGGAGCCGCTCACCGTGGCCGGGCCCCGGTCCCGTCCCTCCCGGTGGGCGCTGGACGAGGACGAGTTCGCGCACCGGGACTCGATGATCACCAAGTTCGAGGTGAGGGCGCTGGCGCTGGCCCGCCTCGGGCCGCGTACGGGCGATCTGGTGTGGGACATCGGCGCGGGCTCCGGATCGGTGGCCGTCGAGTGCGCCCGGTTCGGCGCCGCCGTGGTCGCGGTGGAGAAGGCCGCGGACGGTGTCGGGCGGATCCGGTCGAACGCGGTCGCGCACGGTGTGGACGTCCTGGCCGTGCACGGGAGGGCACCCGCCGCGCTGGCGGATCTGCCGGACCCGGACGCGGTGTTCATCGGGGGCGGGGGCGGTGATCTGCCCGCGATCGTCGGCGCGTGCGCGCGGCGGGCCCGGCGCACGGTGGTCGTCGCACTGGCGGCGCTGGACCGGGTCCCCGGGGTGGGTTCCGCGCTCGCCGCGGAGGGCTTCACCACCGGTGGCGTTCTGCTGAACGCGTCCCGGCTCGCCCCGCTGCCCGGGGACGTGACCCGGCTCGCGGCGGTCAACCCGGTCTTCCTGCTGTGGGGCGACCGCTCCCCGCCCGGTGTGTCGGCACCCGCGCGCGACGGAGAACCGGAGCGACCAGATCGCGGACATCCGGAGCGCGGAGGACCAGAGCCCGACGACCACCAGGACGGCCTACGAGATGGCGTCCAACGAGAAGGAGGAGTCCTGTGATCGGCCTGATCTCGGCGACGGCGTCCGGTGCCGCCGCCCGTGACCGGCTCGCGGCGGCCTGGCCCGGCCGTACCCGGGTGTACGAGGGGCCCGTGCGGACCGCCGTGGAGCGCGCGTTCGCGGAGTGCGAGCAGTTGGTCTGCTTCCTGGCGACGGGTGCGGTCGTACGGCTGATCGCCCCGCTGCTGGAGGGCAAGACGGCGGATCCCGGTGTGGTGTGCGTGGACGAGGGACAGCGGTACGCGGTGTCCCTGCTGGGCGGGCACGGCGGCGGCGCGAACGAACTGGCGGGCCGGGTCGCGGACGTCCTCGGCTGTGAGCCGGTGGTCACAACGGCCACGGACGCGGCGGACGTGCCGGGTCTGGACACCCTGGGGATGCCGGTCGAGGGCGCGGTCGCGGCCGTGAGCCGGGCCGTCCTGGACGGCGAGCCGGTGGAACTGCGGGCGGACGCGGTGTGGCCGCTGCCCCCGCTGCCGCCGAATGTGGGGCCCGATCCGGCGCCGGTGGTGCTGCGGGTGACGGACCGGCTCGTCGCGGCGGAGCCCCGCCAGGCGGTGCTGCGGCCCCCCTCACTGGTCGTCGGGGTCGGCGCGTCCTTGGGGGCACCCCTGGAGGAAGTCCTCGGACTCGTCGAGGAGACGCTGCGCGAAGCCGGTCTTTCGGCGCTGAGCGTCGCCGAGTTGGCGACCGTCGACGCGAAGGCCGGTGAGCCGGGCATCGTGGGCGCGGCGCGGGCGCTGGGGGTGCCCCTGGTGACCCATTCGGCGGAGCGCCTGGCGGGTGTCCCCGTACCGAATCCGTCCGAGGCGCCCCTGGCGGCGGTGGGGACCCCGTCGGTCGCCGAGGCGGCCGCGCTCGCGGCGGGCGGGGAACTCCTCGTACCGAAGCGGAAGTCGAGCCCCGCGGAGCGGGCCGCGATGGCGACCTGCGCGGTGGTGCGCCGACGGCCGCGCGGGCGGCTCGCCGTGGTCGGCCTCGGGCCGGGCGCGCGTGATCTGCTCACGCCCCGGGCGACGGACGAGCTGCGGCGGGCCTCGGTCCTCGTCGGGCTCGACCAGTACGTCGATCAGATCCTCGATCTCCTGCGGCCGGGGACCCGGGTGCTGGAGTCCGGGCTCGGCGCGGAGGAGGAGCGTGCCCGCACCGCCGTGGCCGAGGCGCGTGCGGGGCGCGCGGTCGCGCTGATCGGCAGCGGTGACGCGGGGGTGTACGCGATGGCGTCGCCCGCGCTCGCCGAGGCGTCGGACGACATCGACGTGGTGGGCGTACCCGGTGTGACGGCGGCCCTCGCGGCGGCGGCGATCCTGGGCGCGCCGCTCGGCCACGACCATGTGTCGATCAGCCTCTCCGATCTGCACACACCGTGGGAGGTCATCGAGCGCCGGGTCCGGGCGGCGGCCGAGGCGGACCTCATTGTGACCTTCTACAACCCGCGCAGCCGGGGCCGCCACTGGCAGCTCGCGAAGGCCCTGGAGATCCTGGCGGAGCACCGGTTTCCGCATACGCCGGTGGGTGTGGTGCGGAACGCGTCCCGGCCGGACGAATCCAGCCGACTGACCACCCTCGGCGGAGTGGATCCGGCTTCGGTGGACATGATGACGGTCGTGACGGTCGGCAACACGGCCACCCGCGAGATCGCGGGCCGCATGGTGACCCCGCGCGGCTACCGGTGGCAGTCGTGATCCCGGGTATCCGCGCGGCCGACGGACCGGTGGCCGAGAAGGTGCCCGGCGGGTCCGGCGCACGATCGGCGATCCGTACGCCGCCGGTCGCGGGGCCGTACCCGGCACGGCGACTGCCGACGGCGCCTTGGGCGCCTGAATCCCCGGCCGGACGGCCCCACCGCCGAGCGGGCCGAGCCCTGGCCCGGGCATGCGTCGGCCTGGAGCGCGCACGGGCCCACCCGGCCCCGCCGGAGCACCACCGGGTCCCCGGACGGCGGCAACCGACGTCCGGGCCGAGGCACCGGACGCTCCGGTCGATGCTCCGGACTCCCGGGCCGCGGTGCGGGATTCCCGGACCGGAGCGCCAGGCTCCCCGGCCGGCGTCCCGGACTCCGTGCCCCGGGCGCCTGAGCTCCCGGACCGGGCACCGGCCCCCCGGACCTCAAAGCCGCACTCCCCGGCCCTCGCGCCCGGTCCCCGGCACGGGAACGCCGGGTTCCGGCCGTATCCCGGAGGTCTCGCGATCCGCCGGGTCCCACCGCACCGATCCCCGTTCCGGAGCCGCCGTATGACCCGTGTCGTCCACCCCATCGAGCAGGAGTCGTTCCGGAGGCTGCGGGCACGGTTGGACACCACCGGGCTGCCCCCGCTGACCCGCGCCGTCGTGGAACGGGTGGTGCACTCCGCCGCCGATCTCGACTACGCGGCGGATCTCGTCTGCGACGAGGAGTCCCTCACGGCCGCGCACGGCGCCCTGCACTCCGGCGCCCCCGTCGTCGTCGACGTGGAGATGGTGGCGGCGGGGATCACCCGCCGCGAGACGGTCTGCCGGCTGCGGGACGCCCGGGCGGATGAGGGTCTGACGCGGTCCGCCCACGCCGTACGGCTGGCGTACGAGCAGGTGGGTCCCGGGGCGATCTGGGTCGTCGGCTGCGCGCCCACCGCGCTCGAGGAGCTGCTGGCGCTGAACGCCGGCCCGGCGCTCGTCATCGGGCTGCCCGTCGGTTTCGTCGGTGCCGTCGAGTCCAAGGCCGCCCTGCGCGAGAGCGGGCTCCCGGCCGTCAGCAATGTGTCCGAGAAAGGGGGCAGCGCCGTCGCCGCGGCGGCGCTCAACGCCCTGCTGTACCACCCTCACCCCAAGGAGAAAGCGTGACCACCCCGCCCGCACTGCTCATCGCCGGCCACGGCACCCGTGACGAAGCGGGGGCCGGCGCCTTCCGGGACTTCGTACGGGAACTGGGACGCCGCAACCCTTCGCTCCCCGTCGCCGGGGGCTTTATCGAGCTGTCCCCGCCTCCGCTCGGCGAGGCCGTCACCGAACTGGTGGAGCGCGGAGTACGGCGCTTCGCCGCGGTGCCGCTGATGCTGGTGTCGGCCGGGCACGCCAAGGGGGACATTCCGGCCGCGCTGGCCCGCGAGAAGGAGCGGCACCCGGGCATCTCGTACTCCTACGGCCGTCCCCTCGGCCCGCACCCGGGCCTGCTGGCGGTGCTGGAGCGGCGGATAGCCGAGGCTCTGGGCGACCCCTCCGCCGATCGCTCGGAGGTCACCGTACTGCTGGTGGGCCGGGGTTCGACCGACCCGGACGCCAACGCCGAGGTGCTGAAGGCGGCCCGGTTGCTGTGGGAGGGACGCGAGTACGCGGGTGTCGAGACGGCCTTCGTGTCGCTGGCCGCGCCCGATGTGCCGAGCGGGCTGGACCGGTGCCTGCGGCTGGGGGCACGGCGGATCGTCGTACTGCCGTACTTCCTGTTCACCGGCATCCTGCCGGAGCGGGTGCGGGCGCAGACCCGGAGCTGGTCCGGTGACCATCCGGAGGCGGAGGTCCTGTCGGCCGATGTGATCGGCCCCACCGAGGAGTTGCTCGATCTGGTGATGGAGCGCTACCGGGAGGCGGTGGCCGGGGACATCCGGATGAACTGCGACTCGTGCGTGTACCGGATCGCCCTGCCCGGCTTCGAGGAGAAGGTCGGCATGCCGCAGCAGCCGCACTTCCACCCGGACGACGACGGTCACCACCACGGACACGGACACGGACATGGTCACGGACCCGGGCACGGGCACGGCGATCACGGTGGACCGGGGCACCAGCACGGCAACCATGCACACGCACACTGATCCGCACGATCTCGGCCACCACGGAGACGCGGAGCTGCGGGACGCGGACGGGGAACTGACCGATCTCGCGGTCAATGTGCGGGCGGACACGCCCCCCGACTGGCTGCGGGAGCGGATCGCCGGGTCCCTGGCATCGCTCGCCGCCTATCCGGACGGGCGGTCCGCACGGGCCGCGGTGGCCGAACGGCACGGCCTGCCGGTGGAGCGGGTGCTGCTCACTGCGGGGGCGGCCGAGGCGTTCGTCCTGCTGGCACGGGCCCTGACGGTACGTCATCCACTGGTCGTGCACCCGCAGTTCACCGAGCCCGAGGCGGCGCTGCGGGACGCGGGCCATGAGGTGGAGCGCCTGCTGCTGCGGGAGAGGGACGGCTTCCGTTTCAATCCGTCGGCGGTGCCCGGGCACGCCGATCTGGTGATGGTCGGCAATCCGACGAACCCGACGTCCGTGCTGCATCCCGCTTCCGCGCTGACCGCCGCCGCCCGGCCGGGGCGGCTGCTCGTCGTGGACGAGGCGTTCATGGACGCGGTCCCGGACGAGTCGGAGACCCTGGCGGACCGCACGGATGTGCCGGGGCTGGTGGTCCTGCGCAGTCTCACCAAGACCTGGGGGCTCGCGGGGCTGCGTATCGGATACGTACTGGCGGAGCCGGAGACGATCGCAGCGCTGGAGCGGGCGCAGCCGCTGTGGCCCGTGTCGTCCCCCGCGCTGACGGCCGCGGAGGCCTGTACGGCCCCGGCGGCACTGCGGGAGGCGGGCCGGGCGGCGGCGCGGATCGCGGTGGACCGGGCGCATCTGCTCGCGGGGCTCGCGGAGTTCGAGGAGGTCCGGGCGGTGGAGGCGGCGGAGGGGCCGTTCGTGCTCATCCACGTACGCCGGGGCGCGGAGGTCCGCGAACGTCTGCGGCGGCTGGGCTTCGCCACCCGCCGCGGGGACACCTTTCCGGGCCTCGGCCCGGGCTGGATCCGCCTGGCGGTCCGCGACCGTACAACGACGAATCGTTTTCTCCAGGCACTGGACCAGGCTCTGGCGATGGTCGGGGGGTAGGGCCGCCACCGCCGCTCCCGCCCCGGGTGCCCGGCGTTCTGTCCCGTACCCGACGGGGCCGGTACCCGATCGGGCCCGTACCGGTCGGGCACACGGCCCGTGCTCGGGCGGGCCCACGGACCGTGGCCGGGCGGAGCTACGGCCCGTGCTCGGGCGGGGATACGGGCTGCTCTTGGACGAGGGTGCGGCCGCCGCCCCGCCGATGACTGCCGAGTCCCGCAGCCGGGCCGGCCGCCGGCACCTTGTGACCGGAGGAAGCCGGGCAGAACGTCCCGGAGGGCCCGGGTCGGCCGTGAGGGCGCCCCGGGCCAAGCCGTCGGGCCGGGAGGGCGCCCCGTGCCAGGCCCTCGGGCCGGGCCGGCAGGGCCCTTGAGCCGGTCCGGGGCCGCCCGCCGGTCCGACCGGCAGGGCCCTCCGGCCGGACTCCGGGCCCTCCGGCCGCCTCGGCATTCGGCCGCCCGGACGCCCGGCCGACCGGCCCCGCGAAGGCCGAGACGGGACGGCCGAAAAGCCGGGCCCGGGACGCCGGGGAAGCCCCGCCCGGACGCCCGGACGCAGCCGCCCCCGCAACGGTCAGGGACCTGTAGCCCCCGGCCACAGGTCCCTGGTCTGCCCCTCGGGGCGGTGGTTTCCCGTCTCAGCGCCTCTCAGCGCCTCCTCAGCCTCGTCCCGGCACCACCATCTCGATGCCTTTCACGGCCGTCTCCGTGCCTACGGTGCTACCCCGTGCTCGGAGCGCACCGCGCTCACCGCGCTCAGCTCCGGAGCGTCACGCGCGGCTGCGGGCCCGGGCGCGTGCCATCACGAGCGCCCCGCCGCCGAGGCCCAGCAGGATCGCGGAGCCGCCGGCGAGGTACATCGTGGTGGAGCTGCCGCCCGTCTCGGCGAGGTTCTCCGTGGGCGTGTCGTCGCCGCCCTGGGTCTTGACGTCGGGCGTGGAGCCGCCGGTCGTCGACTCCTCCTTCTCCTCGCCCTCGGGCTCCTCCGGCTTCTCCTCGCGCTCCGGCGCCTTGGGCGCCTCGCACTTCGCCTCGATGAGGGTGACGGTGCCGTCGACCTCGGCGACATTCAGATTGAGCGGATTGACCGCCACCTTCAGTTCGAGCGCGGTGGCCGCGGCCGTACGGCTGGTGGTCTCGGTCCTGGAGAGGTCGAGGGTCACCTTGCCGACCCCCGGAACCTCGACCTTGGTCTGGCCGCCCGCGGTGAGGGTGACCTTCTGGCCGAGCACCTTCACATGGCCGAGCACATTCGATTCGGCGATCGGCTTCTTCCCCGCCTCGCACACCGCCTTGGAGGTGACCTTCTCGACCTCGATGAGCGAGAGCAGCGGGAGTCCGGGGACATGGACCCTGGCCCGCGCGAGGTTGGCGTACCCCTCGGACTTCTTCTTGTCCGCCGTGGCCTTCGCCGTGGCCACGTCCGCGCGCAGCATCTGGAAGGGCTTGCCCTGGTCGACGCCGTCGAGCTGCACGGTCAGCGCGGTCTTCTCGGCGCTGGCGGGTGCCTTGACCTCGTTGAGGGACGCGCTGAGCGGGATGTTGACGGACTTGTTGAGCAGGGAGACATCGAGCCCCGCACGGAGCACGACCGCACTCGCCCGTCCCTCCGCGTCGCCTCCGGTGGCGTGCGCCGGGCCGGCGAACGCGACGGGCGCCGCGACCAGTGCGACGGCGGCCGTAACGGCGGCGCAGCGGCGGGCGGGCAGGCGAAAGGCATTGCTGTTCAAGATGGTGGAACCCCCACAAGAGGAATGACGTCGTCCGCCTTCCACGGGGACACGCGGACGGCGGCGACCGAGACGCCAATCATCTTTACGCACGGAGAGTGAACTGACGGACACCTGACGTGAGTTCACTCCAAAGGGGGGTTTCCGCACCCATTTTCGATTCATACGGCATGGGTGTTCCCCTGGAACACCTCCGTCACGGCCCGGAGGTTGTGCGCCGGGCGCATGCAGGGGATCCCACAAAAAGTGATCTAACGACCCGGAAGGGGGGAAAGTAACGCTCGGTCAACACAGCGCCTTCGCCGGTCGAGCACGAGGCGGGGGTTCAGCCGACGATCCGCCCGTTGAGGATCACCCGCAGGGGCTCCGCGAGGACTCCGACATCCGCCCGCGGGTCCGTGCCGTAGACGACCAGATCCGCGGGCTCGCCCTCCGTCAGTCCGGGCCGGCCGAGCCACTCCCGTGCGCCCCAGGACGTCGCCGACAGGGCTTCGAGCGGCGGGATCCCGGCCTTCACCAGCTCGGCCACCTCCGCCGCGACCAGGCCGTGGGGCAGCGAGCCGCCCGCGTCGGTGCCGACGAAGACCGGGATGCCCGCGTCGTACGCCGAGCGGACCGTGTCGTAACGGCGCTCGTGCAGCCGCCGCATATGGGCCGACCAGACGGGGAACCTGCCCTCGCCGCCGTCCGCGAGCGCCGGGAACGTGGCGATGTTGACCAGCGTCGGGACGATGGCGACCCCGCGCTCGGCGAACAGCGGAATCGTCTCCTCGGTGAGCCCGGTGGCGTGCTCGATACAGTCGATCCCGGCCTCCACCAGATCCCGGAGCGAGTCCTCGGCGAAGCAGTGCGCGGTCACCCGCGCGCCCAGCCGGTGCGCCTCGGCGATCGCCGCCCGGACCGCGTCCCGCGGCCAGCACGCCGTGAGGTCCCCCGCGTCCCGGTCGATCCAGTCACCGACGAGCTTGACCCAGCCGTCGCCGCGCCGGGCCTCCCGCGCCACATACGCGACCAGGTCGCCGGGCTCGATCTCATGGGCGTAGTTGCGGATGTAGCGGCGGGTCCTGGCGATATGGCGCCCCGCCCGGATGATCTTCGGCAGATCCTCGCGGTCGTCGATCCAGCGGGTGTCGGACGGTGATCCCGCGTCCCTGATCAGCAGGGTTCCCGCGTCCCGGTCGGCCAGCGCCTGCTTCTCGCTGGTCGCGTCGTCCACCGGACCGTGCCGGTCGAGGCCCACATGGCAGTGGGCGTCCACCAGACCGGGCAGCGCCCAGCCCTGCACCGTCAGGACGTCGCCGGAGCCCGGCGGACGGTCGTAGGTGACACGCCCCCCAACGATCCACAGTTCGTCGCGTACGTCCTCCGGGCCGACGAGCACCCGCCCCTTCACATGCACCACCGTGTGATCGCTCATATCTGCACTGTACGAGCGCGTGCCGGCGCCGTACGAGCGTGTGTCCGCGGGGTCCGAACGCGTGGGTACCCTCGACCGAGCGGCCGGAAGAGCCCGGCGGGGACACCTCCCGGGCGAAGAAGCCGCCGTACCCGCAGTACCAGCAGTAGCCGTCGTACCCGCAGTACCCCGTCAAACCCGTCGAAGAAGGCGCACCACCGTGACACATCCGTTTCTGGACCTCCCCCCGCTGACCGCCGCGCACTTCGCGGGCATCGAACGGCGGGTCGCCGCCCTGCTCGGCACCGAACAGGACGTGGTGATCACCCAGGGTGAGGCGCTGCTTCCGCTGGAGGGCTGCATCCGCGCCGGCGCGCGCCCCGGCTCGACCGCGCTGAACGTGGTGACCGGTCCGTACGGCCAGACCTTCGGGAACTGGCTGCG
Source organism: Streptomyces sp. NPDC051018 (assembly GCF_044456085.1). Taxonomy (NCBI): domain Bacteria; kingdom Bacillati; phylum Actinomycetota; class Actinomycetes; order Kitasatosporales; family Streptomycetaceae; genus Streptomyces; species Streptomyces sp. NPDC051018. The sequence continues at coordinate 879,497 of NZ_JBITFN010000001.1, read as the reverse complement.
GGACTGCGGGGCGGAGGTCGTCGATCTGGAGGTCCCCTTCCACACGGCGGTCACCGCCGGGCAGGTCGAGCGGGCGCTGGCGGCCCGTCCGGAGATCGACTTCGTCTCGCTGGTGCACGCGGAGGCCGCGACCGGCAACACCAACCCGGTCGCGGAGATCGGCGAGGCCGTCCGCGCGCACGGCGCCCTCTTCATGCTGGACGCGGTGGCCTCCGTAGCGGCCGAGCCGCTGCTGCCGGACGCCTGGGGTGTGGACCTGTGCGTGATCGGCGCGCAGAAGGCCATGGGCGGTCCCGCGGGCGTCTCCGCGGTCTCGGTGAGCGACCGCGCCTGGGAGCGGTTCGCCGCGAACCCGGCCGCGCCCCGGCGCTCGTACCTCTCCCTCCTCGACTGGAAGGAGCGCTGGATCGACGGCGGCCGTACGACGCTGCTGCACGCGCCCGCGCAACTGGAGATGCTGGCGCTCGAAGCGTGTGTGGAGCGGATCGAGGCCGAGGGGCTGGACGCGGTGACGGCGCGCCACGCGTCGGCGGCCGCGGCGACCCGCGCGGGTGCCGTGGCGCTCGGCGGCGGCCTGGAGCCCTATGTGTACGAGGCGCGGGACGCGGCACCGGTGGCCACGACGCTGCGCGCCCCGGCGGGGGTGGACGCGGCCGGACTGGTCGCCGCCGCGCTCGCCGCGGACCCCTCTCTGCCGCTGATCGCCGGTGGCGGCTCGCTCGCCAAGGAGATGATCCGCGTGAACCACTACGGCGTGGACGCCACGCGGGGCGCGGTGCGCTCCTGTCTGGCGGCGCTGGGCGCGGCCCTGGCACAGACGGGTGCCGAGGTCGATCCGGAAGCGGCCGGGCGCGCGGTGTCCGACGTCTGGCCCTGACAGCCGGCCGGGCCCCGCACCCGGAATCGGGCGCCGGAATCCAGCGGGAATGACCGAGCTCGGTTACCCCGTCCGGGTGCATGGGAACAAAAAATTGACGGGCGAATAACCGAAGAGAAGTACAGAAAGTACCGGAAGAACGGGAAGCCGCTTTATTCATGGCAGCTTCCCGTTTTCTTCTGCCCTGGTTCTCCGACCTTAAACGCTAAGGTTTCGACAGGGCCCACCTGACCGACCGGGTGGTGTGACCGACTCCACAGGGCACCCGTTTCAGGGCCTATGTCCGGCACAAAGTCTACCAAAACGCCAGCCCTCCGCCGGGGCACTCGCGCCCGCGTGATAACACACGGGCCTTCTTCTCCCAACCCTTCCCCACCATGCATTTCTTGAATTGACTGGGTAAATTAGCTGGGCATGAGCGCCGCGCAAGACAACCTTGTCCGAGCAGCACCCCACCATGAATTCACCCGCATTGAAGCGCCACGAGTGGAGGACGGAGCCGCGATCTGGCGCATTGCCCGCGACTCCGAGGTCCTGGACCTCAACTCCTCGTACAGCTATCTGCTGTGGTGCCGTGACTTCGCCGCCACCTCGCTCGTGGCGCGGAACGCGGACGGGGAGCCCGTCGCCTTCGTCACCGGGTACGCACGGCCGGACCGGCCCGAGACGCTCGTCGTCTGGCAGATCGCCGTCGACCGGTCCCACCGCGGACGCGGCCTCGCGGGCACCCTGCTGGACGCGCTGACCGCCAGGGTCACCGCCGACCGGGGCATCCGGGAGCTGGAGACCACCGTCACCCCCGACAACACCGCCTCCGACCGGCTGTTCACCGCCTATGCCGAGCGCCACGGGGCACGGCTCGAACGCGAGGTCCTCTTCGCGGGCCATCTGTTCCCCGAGGAGTCCGGGGCCGGCGATGCCGCCGGCGGGCCGGCCTCCGGCCCCCGTCCTCCGTCGGCATCGGGAACCGCTTCTCCGTCCGGCCCCTCAGGTGCGCCCGGCCCTCCCCGTACGCCCGGCCCTTCTCGTACACCGGGGTCCTCCGGTACGTCCGGCCCCTCAGGTACATCCGGGTCCTCCGGTACTCCGGGGTCCTCCGGTACGCGGACCACGCCCGGGGGGACGGGAGCGTCCGCCGACCACGGACATCCCGCCGGGCCGCCGCACCAGCCTGAAGTCCTCTACCGCATCAGCCCCATCTCCGTCTGACCGACCACCACCTGGAGAACGCTGTGACCATCACCCCGCCCGCCCTGAGTGTCTTCGAGACCCTGGAGTCGGAGGTGCGCAGCTACTGCCGCGGCTGGCCCGCGGTCTTCGACCGCGCACAGGGCAGCCGGCTCACCGACGAGGACGGCCACACCTATCTCGACTTCTTCGCCGGGGCCGGATCACTCAACTACGGCCACAACAATCCGGTACTCAAACGCGCGCTCATCGACTACATCGAACGCGACGGCATCACCCACGGCCTGGACATGGCGACCACGGCGAAACGGGCCTTCCTGGAGTCGTTCGAGAACATCGTCCTGCGACCGCGCGATCTGCCGTACAAGGTGATGTTCCCCGGCCCGACCGGCACCAACGCGGTGGAGGCCGCGCTGAAGCTGGCCCGCAAGGTGAAGGGCCGCGAGTCGGTCGTCTCGTTCACCAACGCCTTCCACGGCATGTCGCTCGGCTCACTCGCCGTCACCGGCAACGCGTTCAAGCGGGCCGGTGCCGGAATCCCGCTCGTACACGGCACCCCGATGCCGTTCGACAACTACTTCGACGGCCAGGTGCCCGACTTCCTCTGGTTCGAGCGGCTGCTGGAGGACCAGGGCTCCGGCCTCAACAAGCCCGCCGCGGTGATCGTCGAGACCGTGCAGGGCGAGGGCGGGATCAATGTCGCCCGGCCCGAGTGGCTGCGCGCGCTCCGGTCGCTGTGCGAGCGGCAGGACATGCTGCTGATCGTCGACGACATCCAGATGGGCTGCGGGCGCACGGGTGGCTTCTTCTCCTTCGAGGAGGCGGGCATCACCCCCGACATCGTCACCCTGTCCAAGTCCATCAGCGGCTACGGCCTGCCGATGTCACTGTGCCTGTTCAAGCCGGAGCTGGACCTCTGGGAGCCCGGTGAGCACAACGGCACGTTCCGCGGCAACAACCCCGCCTTCGTCACCGCCGCCGCCGCGCTCGACACCTACTGGGCCGACGGCCAGATGGAGAAGCAGACACTGGCCCGCGGCGAGCAGGTGGAGCAGGCCCTGCTGGCGATCGTCGCCGAGGCCACCGAGCCCGGCGGGACCGGTCCCTCCTTCCGCGGCCGCGGCCTGGTCTGGGGCCTTGAGTTCGCGGACAAGTCCCGGGCCCCGGCCGTCTGCGCCCGCGCCTTCGAACTGGGCCTGCTGCTGGAGACCTCCGGCCCCGAGAGCGAGGTGGTGAAGCTGCTGCCCGCGCTCACCGTCACCTCCGAGGAACTCGACGAGGGGCTGCGTATCCTCGCCCGGTCGGTCCGCGAAACGGCCTGACACCGCCGGCCCGCGCGCACCGCGTGCGCCACCGGGTCACGTGCACCGCCGGCCCGCGCGCCGGCGGTTCGCCCGTACCGCCGGATCGCGTGCCGCGACCGTCCCTCCCCATCCGCATCCCGACGAGCAGGAAAGGCAGCATCACACCGTGATCGTCCGATCGTTCAAGGACATCGAGAACACCGAGCGCCATGTGAGATCCGCGTCCGGCACCTGGGAGAGCAAGCGCATCGTGCTCGCCAAGGAGAAGGTGGGCTTCTCGCTCCACGAGACCGTGCTGTACGCGGGTACGGAGACGTCCATGTGGTATGCGAACCACATCGAGGCCGTGCTCTGTGTGGAGGGCGAGGCCGAACTCACCAACGACGAGACGGGTGAGACCCACTGGATCGCTCCCGGGACGATGTATCTGCTCGACGGCCACGAGCGCCACACACTCCGCCCCAAGACCGACTTCCGCTGCGTCTGTGTGTTCAACCCGCCCGTCACCGGGCGCGAGGACCACGACGAGAACGGCGTCTATCCCCTGATCACCGAGGAGGGCTGAACCATGGCGACCGCCACCGGCGTACGCAACGACCTCTATCCGACCCGTGGCACGGCCGAGGTGGAGACCCCGCGCCAGGATCCGGTCGTCTGGTCCGCGCCGGGCGCGCCCGGGCCGATGCTCCGCTCGGAGCTGGAGCATTTCGAACGCGACGGCTTCATCGGCGTCGAGGACCAGATCTCCGACGACGAAGTGGCGCTCTACCGCGCCGAGATGGAGCGGCTGATCGCCGACCCTGCCGTACGGGCCGACGAGCGCTCGATCATCGAGCCGAAGTCCCGGGACGTGCGCTCGGTCTTCGAGGTGCACAGGCTCAGCCGGGTCTTCGCCGAGCTGGTGCGCGACGAGCGGGTGGTCGGGCGCGCCCGGCAGATCCTTGGCTCGGACGTGTACGTCCACCAGTCCCGTATCAATGTGAAGCCGGGCTTCGGGGCGTCGGGGTTCTACTGGCACTCGGACTTCGAGACCTGGCACGCGGAGGACGGGCTGCCGAACATGCGGGCCGTGTCGGTCTCCATCGCGCTGACGGAGAACCGTGACACCAACGGCGGACTGATGATCATGCCCGGTTCGCACCGGACGTTCCTCGGGTGCGCCGGTGCCACGCCCGAGGACAACTACAAGAAGTCACTCCAGATGCAGGACGCCGGAACTCCGTCCGACGAGGCGCTGACCCGGTTCGCCGGTCAGCACGGCATCCGGCTGTTCACCGGCCGGGCGGGCTCGGCGACCTGGTTCGACTGCAACTGCATGCACGGATCGGGCGACAACATCACTCCCTATCCGCGCAGCAATGTGTTCATCGTGTTCAACAGCGTGGAGAACGCGGCCGTACGGCCGTTCGCGGCGCCCGTGCCGAGGCCGGAGTTCATCGGGGCGCGGGACTTCACACCGGTCCGGTAGACCGTGCGGTGACCGGGCGGGGGTGGGGCCGGGGCCGGGTCAGGGTCCGGCCTGTGAGGCGCCTGTGGTACGGCGGCCGGAACCGGCGGCGACCGGCGACCGCCCCCGCCCCACGGCGACCGGCCGGGCCCGCCCCCGGCCCGGCCGCCCCGGCTCCCGCTCCCCCGCCGGCCACTCTCGCGGGCCGGGCCGCCGGTCCGGCCGGTTTCCCTTCCCCCGCTCAGACGTCCGTCAGCTGCCCGGCCCGTTCGAGCACCGGGTAGTCCGTGAACCCCTTGCTGTCGCCGCCGAAGAACGCGGTGGGATCCGGGGCGTTGTACGGCCCCGAGGTCCTCAGCCGCTCCGGCAGGTCCGGGTTGGCGAGGAACAGCGTGCCGAAGACGACCATGTCGGCCAGCCCCTCCTCGACCAGCCCGAGGGCCCGGTGGTCGGTGGGTCCCTCGGTGAACGGGTTGAGGATGAGCGTCCCGCTGTACCGCCTGCGTACGGCCTCGGTCACCTCGCGGGACCCGGGAACGTTCTCAGCGATGTGCACATACGCGAGCCCGAGCGGCTCCAGCCGGTCGGCCAGCGCCGGGTACACCTCGTGCGGGTCGGACTCGGCGATGTCGTTGTGGGTGTTGCCGGGCGAGAGCCGGATCCCGGTACGTCCGGCGCCGATGGCCCCCGCGACGGCCGTGGCGGTCTCCACGGCGAACCGGATGCGGTTCTGGACGGAACCGCCCCACTCGTCGGTGCGGCGATTGGTGTTCGAGGCCAGGAACTGCTGGATCAGATAGCCGTTGGCTCCATGCAGTTCGACACCGTCGAAACCGGCCTCGACGGCGTTGCGCGCGCTGTGGACGAACTCCCCGATGACGGCGGGGATCTCCTCGCCCGGCAGTTCGCGCGGGGGGACGAAGCGCTTCGGGCCCTCGGCCGTGTACAGCTCTCCGTCCGCGGCGACGGCGGAGGGCGCCACGCTCGCCCGGCCGTCCTCGAAGAGCGAGGGGTGGCCGATGCGCCCGGAGTGCATCAGCTGGGCAAAGATCCTGCCGCCCCGGGCGTGCACGGCGTCGGTGACCCTGCGCCAGGCGGCCACCTGCTCCTCGCTGTGCAGTCCGGGGGTGTCCGGGTAGCCCCGGCCCGTCTCGGACGGCTGGATGCCCTCGCTCACGATCAGACCGGCTCCGGCCCGCTGCGCGTAGTACTCGGCGACCAGCTCGGTCGGCGAGAGGCCGGGGCCGTAGGCGCGGCTGCGGGTCATCGGAGCCATCGCGATGCGGTTCGCCAGCGGTGTGCCCGACAGGTCGATCGGGTCGAAAGCGGTGGTCATGAGTGACTCCCAGAGAATATGTGGTCGGCCAAGCAATCTCGCCGGGAGTCACTGTAGCGCACTTACTTGGTCGACCAACCCATGATTCTTGGCCGACCAAGGTAAAATTTCTGGGAGACACTGGACAGAACGGAGAGAACTCGCCACGAGTACACCGTCACCCGGATCCCGTACAGCGCTCCCGAGGAGGCCCGATGAAGCCCGAGGCCGTGGCCGGTCCCGCCCGCAGCGAGCTCGTCCACGACGACCCCGTCCGCGGGGAGCCCGCCGACGGCACCGCGCCCCGGGAGCTGTCCGCCGGCCCGGAGGCGGTCTGCCTCGAAGGGCCCTCGACCTGCGTGCAGGGCGGACCCGTCGGCTACTCGATCGCCCGTGTCTCCCGGCTGCACCGGATGGCCGCGGGCAAGACGCTCCGGGAGCTGGGGCTGTACCCGGGGCAGGAGTTCGTGATGCTCCATCTGTGGCGGTCCGGCCCGGTGCGGCAGAGCGACCTGATCAAGACGGTGGAGCTGGACCCCTCCACGGTCACCAAGATGCTCCAGCGCCTGGAGCAGGCGGGCCATGTCCGCCGCCACCCGGACCCGGCCGACCGCCGGGCGGTCCTCGTCGAGGCGACGGCGGAGAGCTGCGATCTGCGCTCAGCCGTGGAGGACGCGCTGGCGAGCCTGGAGCAGCACACACTGACCGGGCTGGAGGACGGGGAGCGGGAGGAACTGCTGAGGCTCCTCGCCAAGGTGGAGACCAACCTCTGCGCCCAGACCGCCGACTGTCCGGGCCTCCCCTGACCGCTCGCACGCTCCGGTGTCCGGAAACGAGCCCGGAGTCCGGGTCCGGCCCCGGGGCTCCGCCACCGGGGCCGGACCGTCAGGCCGGTCAGGCCGCCAGGAGGGAGAGCGCGCGGGTGACGTCCGCCGGAGAGTTGTAGAGGTGGAACGCCAGCCTCAGATTCCCCGCCCGGTCCGATGCCGTCACCCCCGCCTTCTCCAGATCCGCCACCCGGTGCCCCAGCCCCGGAACCGCCACCACCGCCGAGTCCCCCGGCAGCGGGGACAGCCCCAGCTCGACCAGCCCCTCCCGGAACGACCTCGCGAGCCCGGTGTCGTACGCGTGGATCGCGGGCACCCCGATCTCCTCCACCAGCGCGAGTGCCTCCACCGCCCCGTGGTACGCCACGAACGCCGGGGACTCGTCGAAACGGCGTGCCGTCGACGCGAGGTCCTCGACGGGCCCGTAGATCGTCCAGCTGTCGGACGCGAAGCACCCCGCGTGGAGCGGCACCAGTGACTCCTGGGCCTCCTCGGTGACCGTGAGGAACGAGACCCCGCGCGGGCACAGCAGAAACTTGAACGCGGTCGTGACGGTGAAGTCCCAGTCACCCGCGTCCAGGGGCAGCCACCCCGCCGACTGGCTGGTGTCGACGAGCGTACGGGCGCCGTGCGCCGCCGCCGCGGCCCGTACCGCCGGCAGGTCCGCGATCCGGCCGTCCGCCGACTGCACGGAGGAGAAAGCCACCAGCGCCGTCCCCGGCCGTACCGCCTCCGCGAGACCGGCCAGGGGCGCGTAGCGCAGCACCAGGTCACCCCGTACGGCGAAAGGGGTGACGACCGAGGTGTACTCCCCCTCGGGGAAGAGGACTTCCGCACCCGGCGGCAGGGAGTTCGCGATCAGCGCGACCTGCACCGAGAGCGAGCTGCCGGCGGAGACCCGTTCCTCCGGCACCCCCGCCAGCCGGGCGAACGACCGCCGCGCGGCGGACACCGTCCCGGCGTCGCCCGAGCCGCCGGGCCGACCGGACGCCAGCTCCCCGATCAGCCGGCCCATCGCCGCAGCGGCCCGGCGGGGCAGGACCCCGCAGGAAGACGTGTTCAGATAGGTGTTGTCCAGTGCGAACTCGGCACCGCCCAGAGTCTCCATGCATTCACCCTGAGGGGCCGCGCACCGCCGGTCAATCGCGCGTGGAGGCCGGGATCACCTTCCGGCCGGGATCACCGTACCGTTCCCGGGACCCCGCACGCGCCGTCCGTGTCGCACCCCTGCCCCTGAAGGGCGGAGTGGGCGGAGTCGCCCGGGCCGGCGGGACCGGCGGCCGGCTCGGTCTCACGTCCCTTCCACGCCTGTTCCAGGGCCTGGGTGAACAGTTCGGCGGGCTGGCCGCCGGAGACCCCGTAACGCCGGTCGAAGACGAAGAACGGCACTCCGCTCGCCCCCAGCTCCGACGCCTCGCGCTCATCGGCGCGCACCTCGTCCGCGTACGCGTCACCCGCGAGGACCCCGCGCGCCTCGGCCTCGTCCAGTCCCGCTTCCACGGCGATGGAGATCAGCACCTCGTCGTCGAAGACCGAGCGCGCGTCGGCGAAGTTGGTGCGGTAGGCGAGGTTCAGCAGCTCGTCCTGGCGGCCCCTGGCGCGGGCCAGATGCAGCAGCCGGTGGATGTCGAAGGTGCTGCCGTGGTCACGGCCCTCGGTGCGGTAGCCGAGGCCCTCGGCGCGCGCGTTGGAGGCGACGTGCTCCTCCATGGCCAGCGCCTGCTCGCGGGTACGCCCGTACTTCTGCGCCAGCATGTCGACGACGGACCCGGTGTCGCCCTTGGGGCGGTTCGGGTCGAGCTCGAAGGAGCGGTGAACCACCCGGACCCGGTCGCGGTGGGGGAACTCCGCGAGCCCCTTCTCGAAGCGTGCCTTCCCGATGTAGCACCAGGGGCAGGCGATATCGCTCCATATCTCGACGAGCATGCTGACTCTCTCCAAGGGGATCGCGGGGTTCCGGCGAAGCGGGGACGGAAATGTCTCGTCCGACCTGGTTTCAACGCACCCAGCCGACGGCTCATTCCCCCAAGGAGATCAAGATCCATTGCGCGTTTCAAGATCGACGAGGGCCCGTGATCACGCGGTGTTCAGGTTCCGTCGCGCAGCCCCTCGGGCCAGCTCGCCCGGTACTCGATCCCCTCGAAAGCGACCGCGCACCCCTCCCCCACCGGCGACTGCGCGAGAAAGCCGACCAGGGCGGCCCCGGCCTGCTCCTCCGTCCCCAGCGCGAAGAATCTGACGAAGGTCCACCGCTCGCCGTCCGCCGACGTGTGGAAGGCGAACGCCTTGCCGGTACGGCTGATCCGCAGCCAGATGCTGTCCCCGTCGACCTCGAAGGAGTTGGCGTCGTCGGAGTGGCCGCGGGTGACGACGGTGCAGACGGTGGGCCGGTCCGGGGAGAGCTCCAGACAGAGCTTGGCCCACTCGCGCTCGCCGACGTGCAGATAGAGTACGCCGGCGTCGAAGGCCGCGCCGAAGCCGACGGTGACGCGGGCGATGAGCTGGAAGTCCCCCTCGGGGGCGCCGAGCAGCCGTGGCGCGTCGGACGCGGGGTCCAGGGAGGCGCCGGACGGGGGCACGAAGCGGTCCTGACGGGCACCCGCCCGGCCGGTGAGGACACCGTCGGCGTATGTCCAGCCCGCCTCGGGGCCGTACGCACGCAGGGGGAAGGGGAGTTCGGGCAGTTCGATCGAGTCGTTCACCCGCACAGCTTGCTGGACCGTCCGGGTGTCCGTCCACCCGGCGCGGCAGCCCGAGCGGGTCACCGCGCGGCCCGGTCCGGCCGGTTCCCGGACGGGCCCCGGGCCGCCGGTACGGCCACGCGCCCGGATGCCCGCTGTGTGAGGAATCTCTGAGAAGGGCCCTGCCGGGAACCCGATGATCGGTGCCGTTCGTCCTACTGCGGGATGAACAAGACGATCAGACACGCCGCCGTCTTCTGTCTGCTGCTGGTGCTCGCCCTGCTGGTGCGGGCCACCTGGGTCCAGGCGTACGACGCCAAGGCGCTCGCGGACAACGACAAGAACCGGCGCCAGACCATCGACCAGTACGCGCAGCCGCTGGGCGACATCGTCGTGGCCGGCTCGCCCGTCACCGGGTCCGCCCCGACCACGGGCAGCGATCTCGCGTACAAGCGGACCTACACCGACGGCGCGCTGTACTCGGCGGTGACGGGCTACAGCTCCCAGGCGTATGGATCGACCCAGCTGGAGGGCATCTACAGCGAGGTCCTGGACGGCACGGACACCCGGCTCGCCCGCCCGGTCGACGCCCTCACCGGCAAGCAGCAGGCGCCCGGTGATGTGCTGACCACCATCGACCCCGCCGTCCAGAAGGCGGGGTACGAGGCCCTGGGTGACACCAAGGGCGCGGCCGTCGCCATGGACCCGGACACCGGCCGCGTCCTCGGACTGGTCAGCACCCCCTCCTACGACCCGTCGCTGATCGCCGGGACCGCGGACGGGGACACCTGGCGCAAGCTGCTGAACGACCCGGACAAGCCGATGGTCAACCGGGCGCTGCGGCAGCCGCTGGCCCCCGGTTCGACCTTCAAGCTGGTCGTGGCGGCGGCGGCGCTGGAGGACGGGCTCTACGACTCGGTGGACGAGAGGACCACCAGCCCCATGCCGTACGTCCTCCCGCACACGAACCGGGAACTGGAGAACGACATCGCCGACGCGCCCTGCGAGAACGCCTCCATCCGGACGGCTCTGCGCTACTCGTGCAACAACGTCTTCGGGAAGATGGCCGTCGATCTGGGGCAGGACAAGGTCCGTGCGATGGCGGAGAAGTTCGGCTTCAACGACAAGGAGCAGGACATCCCGGTACGGGCGTACCCCAGCGTCTACCCGACCGGGCTGGACGTGCCGCAGACGGCGCTGACGGGCATCGGCCAGTTCGATGTGACCGCCACCCCGCTCCAGATGGCCATGGTGTCGGCGGTGATCGCCGGTGACGGGGTCCTGAAGTCACCGCATCTGGTCTCCGAGGTGGTGGACTCCGAGGGGACCACCCTCGACTCGTACGACGGCGGCAAGGGCGAGCGGATCATCTCCGGCGAGACGGCCGGGCAGCTGCGCAGCGCGATGGTGACCGTGGTGGAGGAGGGCACCGGCACCAACGCGCGGGTGAGCGGAGCCGAGGTGGGCGGCAAGACCGGTACGGCCCAGCGCGGTGTGAACAACAGCAAGACGCCGTACGCGTGGTTCACGTCCTTCGCCGAGGATCCCGATTCCGGCAAGCAGGTCGCGGTGGCGGTGCTGATCGAGGACGCGGGCGGCCCCCGCTCGGAGGTCAGCGGCAACGGCCTGGCGGCGCCGGTGGCCCAGAAGATGATGGCGGCGGCGCTGAAGTAGGCCTCCGCGCCCGCCCGGACAGGGGGTGGTCGATTGGATGGAGCGTTCTATCCGGCCGAGTGGCAGGGAGCCGGCCGGGGCCCTCCTCCGCCGGAAGAACCCGGAGGAGAACCGGGTTCTCCGCCGAAAGAGCCCTGTTCGAGGGCGCGGCGGGCGGCGGGGACGGTCGCGGTGAACTGGAGCAGGGGGTCGTCGGCGGCGACGGCCATCGCCCGACCAGGCGCCCCCCGCACGCCTCGGCCGACGACCTCACCGCCAAGGCCCGCATCCGCAACGCCGCGCTCGAACTCCACGCCGCCAAGGGCGAGGCGAACACCACCGTGCGGGAGGTGGCGAAGGCCGCCGGCGTGACCCACGGGCTCGTGGTCCACCACTTCTCCAGCAAGGAGGGCCTGCGACGGTCGGTGCACGAGTACGTGCTCGACCGGCTGCGGGAGTCACTGGTGTCCGTGCCCGCCGAAGGCTCGACGGAGGACGTCCGCAAGGCGCGCGACGCGGTCGTGGCGCGCATGTTCGACGAGAACCCGGCGGTCTGGCGCTATATCCACCGGAGCATGCTGGACCCCGTGCAGCCGGACACCGAACTCCTCGCACTGGTGGCCGACTTCACCCTCGGCCAGGTCCGTGAACTGCGGGCCGCCGGCATCGGAACGAGTGCCGTGCCTGAATACACCCAGGCGATCGCGGTCATCGTGCGCGAACTCGCCCCGCGCCTGCTCGCCCCGGTCGTCGACCAGCTCTGGGCCCATCTGACCGGAGGGTCGGCGGAACCCGCCCCCGGGATCGAGGTGAGGGTCGGACCGTCGCCCTCCGGCTGACGGGGCCGGCGTCCGTCCCGGGCGGCGGAGCCGTCCGGGACGGACGCCGGGGAGCCGACGGCCACCGGTCGCGGGCAGGCCGTACCGGAGCCCGGCACGGCCTCACCGCCGCCGGCGGCCGGAATCAGGACTTCCGTTCACCTCGACGGTAAGGGAACGGCAAAGCGGCCTCGCTCGTTCTCCCGGCATGACAGCTATGACCCCCGGCTCGAACATCCCCCTTCCCGCCGCACGTGTCGCGGTGGACGTCGCCGCCCCGGTGCGGCTCGACGTTTCGGGCCTGCTGCTCACCGCCGACGGCAAGGTGCGCTCCGACGACGACTTCATCTTCTACAACCAGCCGGCCGGCCCCGGAGTCAGTTATCGCTCCGGCGGCGGGGCAGCGCCGGACGCGATCGTGGTGGACACCACCGCCGTCCCGCCCGGCATCGAGAAGATCGTCGTGACGGCGAGCCCGGACGCGGCGGGGCAGACCTTCCAGGGCATCGAGCCCACGGCCACGATCCGGAACGCGGACGACGGCAGCCCGCTCGCCACCTTCACCCCGCCTCGGCTCGGCTCGGAGACGGCTCTGGTGATCGTGGAGATCTATCTGCGCAACGGCGCCTGGAAGGCCCGCGCGGTCGGCCAGGGCTATGCGAACGGGCTGGCCGGAATCGCCACGGACTTCGGCGTCTCGGTGGAGGACGAGCCGGCCGCGGCCGCCCCGGCCGCCCCGGTCGCCCCGCCCGCGCCCGTGGCACCCGCGGCGCCGCCCGCCCCCGTGCCCCCGGCCGCCCCGATGCCTCCGGCTCCGCCCGTGGACCCGCGCCTCGCCGCCCCCGCGCCGCCCGCCGCTCCCCCGGCCCCGCCGGCGCCCGCCCCGCCCGCCGGGAAGATCAACCTGGACAAGGGCCGGGTCAGCCTCCAGAAGAACCAGACGGTTTCCCTGGTCAAGGGCGGTCGCCCGCTGCTGTCCCAGGTCAAGATGGGTCTGGGCTGGGAGCCCGCGTTCCGGGGCAAGGACATCGACCTCGACGCCTCCGTCATCGCCTACGGCCCCAGCCGCAACCACCTGGACAGCTGCTACTTCGGCAAGCTGAACATCCTGAACAACGCGATCAGGCACTCCGGCGACAATCTGACCGGCGAGGGCGCGGGCGACGACGAGGTGATCACCGTCGATCTGGGCCGGCTCCCCGCCGACGCGACCGGTCTGGTCTTCACGGTGAACTCGTTCTCGGGCCAGAAGTTCACCGAGGTCGCCAAGGCCTACTGCCGGCTCCTGGACGCGGCGACCGGCGAGGAGCTGGTCCGCTTCGATCTGACCGGCGCGGAGCCGCAGACCGGGGTGATGATGGCGAAGCTGATCCGGCAGTACTCGGGCGAGTGGGAGATGACCGCCATGGGCGACTTCGTGAAGTCCCGGACCGTCCGGGGCATGGTGAAGCCCGCCGCTCAGGCGCTCTGACCCGGGCGGGGTCCCGGGGGACCGCTCGTGGAAAAGCCATGGGGCCCGCCGTCACGGAGGTGACGGCGGGCCCCACAGCTCTGATCAGAGTGAGGGCGGTCCGGCCGCCGGGCCGGGCCGAAGCGGTCCTCGGTGACTCGATCAGGGCCTCAGAGCTTGGCCAGTTTGGCGTAGGGGCTGGGAATCCGCCCCTTGCGGCCGGCGAAGTCGACGAGGACGGCGATGTTGTCGCCCTCGACGGCGATGACTCGCCCCAGGCCGAACTGATCGTGCGAGACCCGGTCGCCCACCGTGTACTGCTCGATCGGAGGGTCTGCCGGGGCGTTGCGGTTGAAGGGACTGGACGGCAGGTGGCGCCGGGATCCGGCTGACTTGGTCATTGCCGCCAGTATGGTCCCTCCGGAGGCCTCAGGACAGCGATCCGATCCGACAGTGGTCAGATCGAAACAGGTTCAGAACACAAAAGCGATCAGCACACCGGTGGGACCGCCGGGGCGGCGGGGACTCCTCGGCCGGGGTTACGGCGCTCCCCCTGGGCCGGAGGCCCGGAAGGTGCCGAGTCCTGTTGTCGGACCACGCGCGTACGTACGCGGACGAGACCCGGACCTCCGCCGCGCGCCGCACCGCTCCGGACCTCACGGGCGGGGGCGGGCCCGTCCGGGAACGGCGTCACCGCACCGGGGGCCGCCGCGGGCGCGGCCCAGCGCCGGATGTCCGGGTCGGCCGGCGTCACGGGCCGGTTCCAGGAGCGGAACCGCCGGCAGGCCGCCTCCGAGAGACCGCCGGGAGTGGGCCGGCCCCGGGGAACCCCGGGGCCGGCACGGCATCACGCAGAAGACCGGCGGGCCCGGAACGGGTCCCGCCGGCGACGGGAGCGCTGCCCCCCGCCTGCGACGGACGCGCGGCCCCTACCGCGACCTCGCCCTGAACGCCGACTTCCGCGCCTCCTTGGCCACCCGCTTGTCCGGGTGGAGCCGCCCCATCGCCTCCAGCACATCCGCCGTCGCGGGATGGTCCACCCGCCACGCGACGTCGAAGAATCCGCTGTGCTGACCGGTCAGGCCCTCCACCAGCCCCTGGAGCTCCTCCAGCTCCCCGCCCGCGTCGAGCTGCGCGGCGATCGTATCGATGGAGAGCCAGAAGATCATCGACTCGGACGGCGGCGGCACATCGGCCGCTCCCCGCTCCGCGAGCCAGACCCGCGCGAGCCCTCCCAGTTCGGGGTCGCCGAGGACCGCGCGGACGGCCGGCTCGGCCTGGGGGCCGACGAGGCTCAGCGCCTGCTGGCACCGCAGCCTCCGCAGCGGCCCGCCCTCGTCCGCGCCGCGCGCCGCCGACAGCAGCTCCCGAGCCGCGGCCTCGGGCTCGTGCCGGGCCAGCCACTGCTCGGTCTCCGCACGCCCCGCGGACTCGGGGTAGCGGGCGAGCCCGTCGAGCAGCGCGTCCGCGCCCTTGCCCGCCAGCTCCCCCACCGCCGGGGCGTCGAGCCCGGCGTCCAGCATCCGCGCCCGGATGCCGTAGAGCCCGAGCGGGGTCAGCTTCACCAACCCGTACCGGGACACGTCCTCGTCCTCGACGGCCACCGCGGGGTCGTCGTCCGCCTCCGCCATCAGTGCCTCGTCCACCGGCTGGTACTCGACGAGACCGGTCTGCTCCAGCAGCCGGAACTGGTCGTCGAGCCGGACCATCGCCACCGAGACCTGCTCCAGGACGTCGTCGGTGGGCTCCCCCATGTCGTCGGGAACGATCATGGAAGCGGCGAGCGCGGGCAGCGGAACCGGTTCCTCGCCGGAGCCGCCCTCCGTCACGGTCAGGAGGTACAGATTGCCGAGGACGCCGTCGAGGAAGTCGGCCTCTCCCTCGGGGTCCCAGTCCAGCATGGCGTAGTCGATCTCGCCGTCGTCGCCGATCGCGTCCGAGAGATCGTCGAGGAGGGGCGCGATGGCGTCGGCGTGCGCCGCGTCCAGCGTCTCCAGCCAGATGGCGAGGACGTCCTGGGGGCCGCCGGAGACGAGGAGGCCGAGGCTTTCGCCCGGAGCGGCCGTACCGTGCTCGTCGGTGTCGCGCTCGGGGTCCTCGATCACCACGAGACCCGCGTCGACCGCGGCCCGCCACGCCTCGCTCGCGTACGCCTGCCCCTCGTCGTCGTCCTTGAGGCCGAGCGCCACCGCCGCGGCGGGCAGCTGCTCGTCGGCCAGTTCGCCGCCCGCGCCCACCCGGGTGTCCGGTCCGGCCCAGCGGGCGAGCCCGGCGGCCCTGCTCAGCAGGGGTGTGGCGAGCGCGTCCCGCGCCAGCTCCGCGTCGGAGTTCAGCCGCACGGGCGGCAGGGTGGGACGGTCCTGGGACATCTGAACGCTTCTCCTCGGGGGTATGGATTCCGGGCGTGGCCCCGGGGCGACTCCCCAGCGTAGACGCATTTCACCGGGTTTCGCCGCGCGCAGGTGGTTCTTGGTCATGTGGCCGGATGCCCACCCCACCCGTGCCGTACCGGGTTCGCACCCTATTTTGCGCCCGATATGCGCCGGACGCCCCGCCTCCCGCGCCCGGACCTCCGAGGCTTCACCGGCCCGCCCGCGTCCGTACATCTGTCGACTCTTGACAACTCCCCTGCCCAGCCAAGAGATTGACGCGCGTAGAACATTGCTCTCGCCATACGACCCGCACGGCCAGCACCACAACACGGCACCCCACCCCGCGCACCCACGCGTGCCGCACCTCGCTACTCGCGGCGCACGTCACCGCACCCTGCGCATCGCACCACCACGGCACCATCCGTACGGCCACCGCGCCACCCGCACCGCCACCGCCACCGCCGCACCGCCCGCACCACCACCGCCGTACGGCCCCGACCGCGTCCCGAACCCTCGAACACGGAGTTGTGATGCCTTCCTCCGCCATACCGAGCGCCATTCCGAGAGCCGCCGCCGTCGCGGCCGTCGTCGCCTCCGCACTGGCCGCGGGCCTCCTCGCCGGCCCCTCCGGCGCGTCCGCGAGGACGGCGGACGCCGGCTCCGGGGTCCGTGTCCACGACATCCAGGGCACGACGAGGATCTCGCCCCTGGCCGGGCAGCCCGTCACGGACGTCCCCGGGATCGTCACGGGCGTACGGACCTACGGTTCGTCGAGGGGCTTCTGGATCCAGGACCCGGACGGCGACGGCGACCCGGCCACCAGCGAGGGCGTCTTCGTCTTCACCGGCCCCGGCTCCACACCGCCGGTGAAGGCGGGCGACGACGTGCTGGTCTCGGGCACGGTGGCGGAGTTCGTGCCGGGCGGCGCCTCCTCGGGCAACCAGTCGCTCACCCAGATCTCCCGGCCGGCGGTCACGGTGCTCACCTCTGGGAACCCGCTGCCCGCGCCGGTCACCGTCTCCGCCCGGTCGGTCCCGTCGGTGTACGCCCCCGCCGGTGATCCCGCCGCCGGCGGCAGCATCAACGCGCTGCCGCTGAACCCCCGTAAATACGCCCTGGACTACTACGAGTCCCTGGAGGGGACCAACGTCCGCGTCGGCACCTCCCGTGTCGTCGGCGCGACGGACCCCTTCTCCGAACTGTGGGTGACGGTCAAGCCGTTCGAGAACCCGAGCGCCCGCGGCGGCAGTCTGTACGGCTCCTACGCCTCGCAGAACACGGGACGTCTCCAGATCCAGTCACTGGTGCCGCTCGCCGAGCAGCCGTTCCCGAAGGCGAACGTCGGTGATGTGCTGCGGGGCCGGACCGAAGGCCCCCTGGACTTCAACCAGTTCGGCGGCTACACGCTGACCGCGCGGACCCTCGGCACGGTCGTGGACCGCGGCCTGGTCCAGGAGCGGACCCGGCCTCAGAGCCGCGGTGAGCTGGCCGTGGCCACGTACAACGTGGAGAATCTGGACCCGTCCGACCCCCAGGAGAAGTTCGACGCACTCGGCAGGGCCGTGGTGGAGAATCTGTCGTCGCCCGACATCGTCGCACTGGAGGAGATCCAGGACAACTCGGGTGCGCGCAGTGATGGCACGGTGGCCGCGGACCGGACGGTCAAGAGGTTCACGGACGCGATCGTCGCGGCGGGCGGCCCCGCGTACGACTGGCGCGGTGTGGACCCGGAGAACAACCGGGACGGCGGCGAGCCCGGCGGCAACATCCGCCAGATCTTCCTCTTCAACCCGGAGCGGGTGTCCTTCACCGACCGGCCGGGCGGTGACGCGACGACCCCGACCGGTGTCGTGCGGGAGCGGGGCAGGGCGGCCCTGACGCTGTCCCCGGGGCGGATCGACCCGGGGAACACCGCGTGGGAGTCCAGCCGCAAGCCGCTGGCGGGCCAGTTCACCTTCCGCGGCCGTACGGTCTTCGTGATCGCCAACCACTTCGGCTCGAAGGGCGGCGACGAGGCCCTCACCTCGCACCACCAGCCCCCGAACCGTTCCTCCGAGGTCAAGCGCCTTCAGCAGGCGCGGCTGGTGAACGCCTTCGTCAAGGACGTCCTCAAGGCCGACCGGCGCGCGGACGTCCTGGTCGTGGGCGACATCAACGACTTCGAGTTCTCGGCGACGACCGAGGCGCTCACGGAGGGCGGCGCGCTCCGGGCGGCGATCACCTCCCTCCCGCGCCGGGAGCGGTACTCGTACGTCTACCAGGGCAACAGCCAGGTCCTGGACCAGATCCTGACCAGCCCGTCCATCGACGACTTCGACTACGACAGCGTGCACATCAACGCGGAGTTCGCGGAGCAGAACAGCGACCACGACCCGCAGGTGCTGCGCTTCCGCCCCTAGTGCTGTGACCGGAGAGGTTCACCGGCCCGAGACGCCCTGCACGGCTCCCCCTGGACCCGGCGGCCCGGAGGTACCCCCAGCCGCGTTGCCGGACCGCGCGAGTACGGCGAGTACGAGCTGCGGACCTCCGCCCTGCGCTGCACCGCACCGCACGCCGCGGACCCACGGCAAACCTTTCCACCCACAGCACCAGCGGGCTTCCGCACCGAGCAACTCTCCCTCGTCCCCCCGCTACACGCCCGGAGCAAGGCTCAGTCCGGGCGTGTAGCGGTCCACACGGCTGCCGGTCATTCCCGGGTACGACCGCACCTTCCGCCATTCGTCCCCGAGGGCATCTCCCCCTTCGCCGGCCGCGGACAGCGAGGCCCGGTGGCTGTCCGCGCTCACCCACTCCGCGTAGTTGAGGACGCGCGTCCCCTCGGTGTTGATGTGAAGGTACGCGGAGATCCCTTCGGGGGCCGGGCCGTCGCCGCTCTCCAGCGCGGCGAAGACGGAGTCCACCCAGGCGCGCCGGCTCTCGCCGTCCGGTCCGTCGAACCGGACGTCCACGATGACCACACAGCCGGGGACGCGCCGGTCACCGGGGGCGGCCCCGGACCGGTGGAGCCGGTACGAGTCCAGCCCGAGGCGCACGATTCCGGGCACGGCGGCATCGATCTCGGCGTTGCGCTCGTCCCGGTGGGAGCGGAAGAACTCCTGGTAGCGTCCTCGCTCGCCCACTGGCTGTAGTGCAGCAGCGTCCGGCCGTCCTCGCCCCTGTGGACGGTGTACGAGAGCAGACCGCTGTCCGGCCAGTATCTGCTCAGCCAGACGTCGGCGATGGCGTCGAGGGTCGCGCGCTGCCGTTCGGGGGTGCCGACGTCCCAGGTGGACACCTTGACGACGCCGACTCCCGGACGGCCGAGGTCGGGCCGGGCGCCGGGCTGGACGGCGACGTTCACGGGCATGGCGGCATCCCTTCGATCCGGTGCGCCCCTGAGGCGGACCGCTGATCATCATCGTGATACGTCAAGCGCGGTTGAGGTCAACAGCCGATCAACCCATCAGCAATGCTTATGACTCATCCCAAGAAGATCTAAGTGGACCTTGACGAATGCGAGGGAGCAGACTGCCGGTATGACCCCCTCACGCCCCTTCGGCCGCGTGCTCTGCGCGATGGTCACCCCCTTCACCGCCACCGGCGAACTGGATCTGGAGAAGGCCGCGAGCCATGCCTCCGGGCTGATCACGGAAGGCTGCGAGGGGCTGGTTCTCAGCGGCACCACCGGCGAGTCCCCGACAACGTCCGACGCGGAGAAGTCGGCGCTGGTACGGGCCGTACGCGAGGTGGTCGGCCACGGGGTGCCGGTCGTGGCGGGCGTCGGCACGGCGGACACGCGCCACACCGCCGAACTGGCCCGCGCGGCCGAACGGGCGGGCGCGGACGGGCTGCTGGTCGTCGCCCCGTACTACAGCAGACCGCCGCAGCCGGCCGTCGAGGCGCACTTCCGTGCGGTCGCCGACGCGGTCGGGATCCCGCTGATGCTGTACGACATCCCGGGCCGCACGGGCACCCGGATCGAGCCCGACACCCTGCTGCGGCTGGCGGACCACCCCCGGATCGTCGCGGTCAAGGACTGCGCGTACGACCTGCTGGGCTCGACCAAGGTCATGGCGCGCACCTCGCTCGCGTACTACTCCGGCTGCGAGGAACTCAACCTTCCGCTCTATGCGGTGGGCGGCGCGGGCTGTGTCAGTACGGTCGCGAATGTCGCGCCCCGTGCGGTGCGGGCGGTCCTCGACGCGTTCGACGACGGCGACACGGCCGGCGCCGCCCACCTCAACCAGCGCCTGATCCACCTCACGGAGCTGATGATGTCCTCGGGCCTCCCCGGCACGGTCACCGCCAAGGCCCTCCTGAACACGGGCCCGGTCCGCCCACCTCTCCAGCCCGCCCCCGCTTCCGCCCTCCCCCTCCTCCAGTCGGCCCACGCAACCCTCACCGCGGCCCAGCTTCCTGGAGGGCTGCCGCCATAGAACACCGAGACGGGGGCAATAACCCAGCCCCTCCAGCACCCGAGCCGGGGGCACGATCCAGCCCCGCCGACACTCGAAACAGGGTCACAATCCCAGCCCCTCCAGCACCCGAGACCGGGGGCACACAACCAGCCCCGCCGGCGTTTGAGGCGCCGGGCCCGGGGCGGAGCCCCGGAACGAACACGGTTCACCACGAGACCGAGGGAGCCACAAACCAACCCCGCCCCACCAACACCCGGAACGGGAGCCACAAACCAACCCCGCCCACACCCGGAACCGGGGCACAACCTCAGCTCCCCACCGGCACCCGAGACCGGGGCACGATCCAGCCCCGCCGGCGATTGAGGCGCCGGGCCCGGGGCGGAGCCCCGGCAAGAGCGCGACACACCCCGAAACCGGGGGCACACAACCAGCCCCGCCGGCGTTTGAGGCGCGGGGCCCCGGGGCGGCCCCCCGGTGAACAAGAACCCGCGCCCCACCCCCGCCAACCACCTAATTGTGGCTGTGGAGAACCTCGTTCAACCCACCCCACACCGCATTGTTCGGCCGCGCCTCCACCGCACCCGTCACCGAGTTCCGCCGGAACAGGATGTTGCTCGCGCCGGACAGCTCCCGCGCCTTGACGATCTCACCGTCGGGCATCGTGATCCGTGTGCCCGCCGTGACATACAGCCCCGCCTCGACCACACACTCGTCGCCGAGCGCGATCCCCACCCCCGACTCGGCCCCCACCAGACAGCGCTCGCCGATGGAGATGATGACATTCCCGCCACCGGACAGGGTGCCCATCGTGGACGCGCCGCCGCCGATGTCGGAGCCGTTGCCCACGACGACTCCCGCGGAGATACGGCCCTCCACCATGGAGGTGCCGAGCGTGCCCGCGTTGAAGTTGACGAAGCCCTCGTGCATCACGGTGGTGCCCTCGGCGAGATGCGCGCCGAGGCGGACCCGGTCCGCGTCGGCGATGCGTACGCCCTTGGGCACGACGTAGTCCGTCATCCGCGGGAACTTGTCGATGCTCGTCACCTGGAGGTGCAGCCCCTCGGCCCGCGCGTTGAGGCGGACCGTCTCGATGTCGTCGACGGCGACCGGCCCGAGCGAGGTCCAGGCCACATTGGCGAGGAGCCCGAACAGCCCGTCGAGGCTCTGGCCGTGCGGCTTGACCAGCCGGTGGGAGAGCAGATGGAGGCGCAGATACGCGTCGTGCGCGTCGAGCGGCTTCTCGTCGAGCGAGGAGATGACCGTACGGACGGCGACGACCTCGACCCCCCGGCGGGCGTCGGGTCCGATCGCCCTCGCGGCCCCCTCGCCGAGCAGCGCGACGGCACGCTCGGCATCGAGTCGCTCGGTCCCGGACGGTCCGGGCTCGGCGACGAGTTCGGGGGCGGGGAACCAGGTGTCGAGGACGGCACCGGCGGCGGTGAGGGTGGCAAGCCCGGCGGCGACGGCGCCGGTGGTACGGGGAGCGGTGGTATCGGTCATGAGGAGAACCTAACCGCCGACGCGCTCCCCGGGCGAACCCATCTCACACCCCGGGTCGGGCCCGGCCGCACGGAGGACACCGTCGTCAGCGCGCACCCCCCGTAGCACTCCCGTCGCCCCCCGTCGCCTGTGCCGCAAAGCCGCCGGCCGGTGCTGCGCGGCCGGCCCACGCACCACGAACCCGGGCCCACGCACCACGACCCCGGAGCCACCCGCCACGGACCCGGCGCCCCGCCCCCGCAAGCGTTCCATTGCCTCCACCCGCTCATCGACCCCGCCGCCCGGGACCGGGCCGCCTCAGCCCAGAATCCTCGCCAGCATCTCCCGCGCGTACTCCCCGTCGTACGCCGCGTCGGTCAGCAGCACCTGGAGGCAGATCCCGTCCATCATGGCCACCAGGGCCCGCGCGGTCGCCGGATCGGTGAGAGGGGCGAGCGCCTCCACGACGCCCTCGGTCCACTCCGCGGCGACCGGCCGCAGCGCGGGCCTGCGCAGGGCGGCCAGATACAGCTCGTACTCCAGCTCGGCGGAGGCGCGCCGGTCGCCCGCCAGCCAGGTCTCCATCAACCGGGCGAGTTCCGCGGCGAGATCGACCTCCGGGTCGCCGAGCACGGGGTTCTCGCGGACCGCAATGGCGAAGCACTCGTTCGTCTGCCGGAGCGCGGCGACCAGCAGTTCGTCGAGGGTGGCGAAGTGATAGGTCGTGGAGCCGAGCGGCACATCCGCCTCGGCCGCGACGGTGCGATGACTCAGCCCGGCGATCCCGGCGCGCCCGACGACCCGGATGGCCGCGTCGATGATGCGCTGACGCCGCTCGGGGTCGTAGCGGCGGGCCATTCAGTGGGCTCCGCCCGTGTTGAGCACCACCACTCCGGCGATCACCAGGGCTATCCCGGTGAATTTGGCCAGACTGGCGGTCTCCCCGAGGAAGAGCATCCCGATCGCCGCCACCGCGGCGGTGCCGACGCCCGCCCAGATGGCGTAGGCGGTGCCCACCGACAGGGTCTTGAGGGTCTGCGCGAGGAGCGAGAAGGCGATCAGATAGCCCGCGACCGTGAACAGCGAGGGCCAGAGCTTGGTGAAGCCCGCGCTGTACTTCATGGCGGTGGTCGCCGCCACCTCGGCCGCGATCGCTCCGGCCAGCAGTCCGTATCCCATGCGTACGACTGTACACAACGATGTGTACGGAAGTACACACCAGCTGGGAGGGGTGACACGGGGCCGTAAATGCGCTACCGCTACGGTGTCCGATCGGGCACAGTACGGTTTCCCGGCCACGTGGCCACCGGTGGCCCGCACCCCGTCCGCGGCCGGTACCTCATCAACGGGAGACAACCTCAGTGGCATACGGAAACATGCCTCCGGGCTGGGGCGGCTGGGCGCCTCCGCCTCCGCTCAAGCCCGGAGTGATACCCCTGCGTCCGCTCGATCTCGGCCAGCTGCTCGGCGGGGCCTTCGGCACGATCGGCCGTTACGGGAAGCCCCTGTTCGGCATCGTCACGGCCGTGTATCTGGTGGCGACCGCCGTTCTCTTCGCCGTGGCTGTGGTCCTGTACCAGCTGGTCGAGGAGAGCGCCGACGCGCTGTTCGCCCTGGAGGGACGGGATCCGGTCTGGGACGACTTCCGGCCCCTGGTGATCGTGCTGGCCGTCTTCGCCGCCGTCGCGGCGGTCGTCATGCTGGTCACGACCGCTCTGGTCTCCGCCGTGTGCCAGTCGGTGCTCCAGGACGCCGTGCTCGGCAGACGGACCACTGCCGGCACCGTCTGGGGGCGGGCCTGGGCACGGCTCCCCGCGGTGACCGGCACGGTGGTGCTGACCGGGCTGCTGTATGTGATCCCGATCGGGCTGTTCCTGACCGCCTATGTGTCCCTGCTGGTCACGATCACCACCGACGGCGCGGGGGCGGTCGTTCTGCTGCCGGTGGCCCTGATCGCCGGGCTCATCGCGTTTCCGCTGTGCACCTGGCTGTGGATCCGGTTCAGCCTCTCCCCCGCGGTCGCCGTCTTCGAGCGCCAGGGCGCCATCGCGTCGATGCGGCGCTCCGCGAAGCTGGTGAGCGGCAGCTGGTGGCGGGTGCTGGGCACCACTCTGCTCGCGGGTGTCATCGCGGGTGCGGCGAGTTACGCGATCCAGATACCGCTCGGCTTCATCACGATGGTGCCGGGTGTGGTGGACACCTCCGGGCTGGGGTCCGAGCCCACGTTCTCGGAGGTCGTGTCCGCGCTGAGCGGTCTGCTGGTCGTCCTGGTGCTGGCCCAGCTGATCAGCCAGATCCTGATCACGGTGCTGCCGCAGCTGGTCGTCGGGGTGCTCTATATCGACCAGCGCATCCGCCGGGAGAATCTGGCCCCCGCCCTCATGGCGGCCGCGAGCGGCCCCGACCCGGCCCACCCGGCCCCATCGGGCCCCTGACGCCCGACGACGGCCCGGCCACCCGGCACCGGACCCCGGTGTGCCGGGGCACAAGCGAAGGCCGTGCCCGCCGGATCACCGGCGCGCACGGCCTCGACGTACGACACCGGAGTGCTCAGCCGGAACGCGGCCCGAAGGGGGCCACGCACCCGCACCGCGCCCCGGGCACCCGGGCGGCTCAGAGCACCCGGCGGCCCCACGGGTTCCGGCCGCCCCAAGGGTTCCGGGTACCACAGCGGTCCGGGCGTCTCAGACGTTGAACCCCAGCGCCCTCAGCTGCTCGCGCCCATCGTCCGTGATCTTGTCCGGTCCCCACGGCGGCATCCAGACCCAGTTGATCTTCAGCTCGTTGACCAGGCCCTCCGTCGCCGACTGGGCCTGGTCCTCGATCACATCCGTCAGCGGACACGCCGCCGACGTCAGGGTCATGTCCAGCGTGGCCACATTCGAGTCGTCGATGTGGATGCCGTAGATCAGACCGAGGTTGACGACGTCGATACCCAGCTCGGGGTCGACCACGTCGTACAGCGCCTCGCGGACCTCTTCCTCGGAGGCCGGCTTCAGCGCGGCCCCTGCGTTCTCCGTCATACCGTCTTCCTCTCGGGGCCTTCGCCCAGCGCCTGGGCGGTCGCGTCCTTCCACGCCATCCAGCTCAGGAGTGCGCACTTCACCCGGGCCGGGTACTTGGAGACACCGGCGAACGCGATCGCGTCCTCCAGCACCTCCTCCATCGCGTCGTCCGGCTCGATCCTGCCCTTGGACTGCATCAGCTCCAGGAACGTGGCCTGGATCTTCTGCGCCTCGGCCAGTTCCCTGCCGACCAGCAGCTCGTTCATCACGGAGGCGCTGGCCTGGCTGATGGAGCAGCCCTGGCCCTCGTACGACACGTCCTCGATGCGCGAACCGTCGTACTTCACCCGCAGTGTGATCTCGTCACCGCACGTCGGGTTGACGTGGTGCACCTCGGCGTCGCCGTCCCGAAGCCCCCGGCCGTGCGGGTGCTTGTAATGGTCGAGGATGACGTCCTGGTACATCGAATCAAGCTTCACAAGGGCTCCGCTTCTACCCGAAGAAGTTACGGACGTGCTCCAGCCCGTCGATCAGCGCGTCGACCTCTCCGGGCGTGGAGTACAGATAGAACGACGCCCGCGTGGTCGCAGGAATTCCGTACCGCAGACAGACCGGCCGGGCGCAGTGGTGGCCGACCCGGACCGCGATGCCCTGTTCGTCCAGCACCTGACCGACATCGTGGGGGTGGATGTCCCCCAGCGTGAAGGAGATCGCGGCACCCCGGTCCTCGGCCGTGACCGGGCCGATGATCCGCAGATCGGGAACCTCCAGCAGACGCTTGACCGCGTACTCGGTGATCGCGTGCTCATGGGCGGCGATCTTCTCCATGCCGATGGAGCTCAGATAGTCCACCGCCGCGCCGAGGCCGACCGCCTGGGCGATCGGGGGCGTACCCGCCTCGAACTTGTGCGGCGCGGGCGCGTAGGTCGAGGAGTGCATCGAGACGGTTTCGATCATCTCGCCGCCGCCGAGGAACGGAGGCAGGTCCTCCAGCAGCTCCTGCCGGCCCCACAGCACCCCGATCCCGGTCGGACCGCACATCTTGTGGCCGGTGAAGGCCACGAAGTCCGCCTGGAGCGCCTGCACGTCCAGCGGGGCGTGCGGGGCGGCCTGGGAGGCGTCGATCAGAACCAGCGCCCCGACCTCCTGGGCGCGGCGCACGATGGCCTCGACCGGGTTGATCGTGCCCAGGATGTTGGAGACCAGCACAAAGGAGACGATCTTCGTCTTCTCGGTGATGATCTCCTCGATGTTGGAGAGGTCGAGATGACCGTCGTCGGTCAGTCCGAACCACTTCAGACGCGCGCCCGTGCGCTGCGCCAGCAGCTGCCACGGCACGATGTTGGAGTGGTGCTCCATCTCCGTGATGACGATCTCGGTGTCACGGTCGACCCGGTAGGGCTCATCGGCCCAGCCGAGCATATTGGCGACCAGGTTCAGCGACTCGGAGGCGTTCTTGGTGAAGATCACCTCGTCGCGGCTGGGCGCGTTGATGAACGCGGCGACCTTGTCACGGGCGCCCTCGTACAGTGCCGTGGCCTCGTCGGCGAGGACGTGGATGCCCCGGTGGACGTTGGCGTGGTGCCGCTCGTAGTAGTCGTTGACCGCGTCGAGCACCTGGCGCGGCTTCTGGGAGCTGGCGGCACTGTCCAGATAGACGAGCTTCTTGTCCCCGTGGATCACCCGGTCGAGGATCGGGAAGTCCTTGCGGATCGCCTCGGTGTCGAGGAGGCCGGGCAGTTGGGTCATGCTGATACGCCACCCTTCACATAGGCCTCATAGCCCTCGGCCTCCAGCTTGTCGGCCAGCTCGGGACCGCCGGACTCGGCGACCCGGCCGCCCACGAAGACATGGACGTAGTCGGGCTTGATGTAACGGAGAATGCGCGTGTAGTGCGTGATCAGCAGGGTGCCGACCTCACCGGTCTCACGGACGCGGTTGACGCCCTCGGAGACGACCCGCAGCGCGTCGACGTCGAGGCCGGAGTCGGTCTCGTCGAGGATGGCGATCCTCGGCTTGAGGAGCTCCAGCTGAAGGATCTCGTGGCGCTTCTTCTCACCGCCGGAGAACCCCTCGTTGACATTGCGCTCGGCGAAGGCGGGGTCCATGCTGAGGCGCTCCATGGTCTCCTTGACCTCCTTCACCCAGGTGCGCAGCTTGGGCGCCTCGCCGCGGATCGCGGTGGCGGAGGTGCGCAGGAAGTTGGAGACGGAGACACCGGGGACCTCGACCGGGTACTGCATGGCGAGGAAGACACCGGCGCGGGCGCGCTCGTCGACGGACATCTCCAGGACGTCCTCGCCGTCGAGGGTGACGGTGCCGCTGGTGATCGTGTACTTGGGGTGCCCGGCCAGCGAGTAGGCGAGGGTGGACTTGCCGGAGCCGTTGGGGCCCATGATGGCGTGGGTCTCGCCCTGCTTCACGGTCAGGTCGACACCCTTGAGGATCTCCCGGGAGCCGTTGTCGGCTTCGACGGAGACGTGCAGGTCGCGGATTTCAAGCGTTGCCATGGGTAGCTCAGGACTCCTGGGTGAGGGAGACGAGCACATCGTCCCCTTCGATCTTTACGGGGTATACGGGGACGGGGCGCGTCGCGGGCAGTCCGGACGGCTTGCCGGTGCGGAGGTCGAAGCTGGAGCCGTGCAGCCAGCACTCGATCTGGCAGTCCTCCACCTCGCCCTCGGAGAGCGAGACGTTCGCGTGCGAGCAGATGTCGTGGATCGCGAAGACCTCGCCCTCGGTACGGACGACCGAGACCGGCGTGCCGTCGAGCTCCACCCGCCGGGGGGTGTCGTCCTCCAGCTCGCTCAGCGCACAGGCGCGGACGAAACTCATGCGACCGCCGCCTCCAGCTCTTCCTCGATCTTGGCGATCAGGCGCTCCTCGACGTCCGGGAGACCGATCTGCTGGACCAGCTCGGCGAAGAAGCCGCGCACGACGAGCCGGCGGGCCTCCTGCTCCGGGATACCCCGGGCCATCAGATAGAAGAGCTGTTCGTCGTCGAAGCGGCCGGTGGCGGAGGCGTGGCCGGCGCCGACGATCTCACCGGTCTCGATCTCCAGGTTCGGCACGGAGTCGACCCGGGCGCCGTCGGTGAGGACGAGGTTCCGGTTCATCTCATAGGTGTCGGTGCCCTCGGCGGCGGCGCGG
Organism: Streptomyces sp. NPDC051018; assembly: GCF_044456085.1. Taxonomy (NCBI): domain Bacteria; kingdom Bacillati; phylum Actinomycetota; class Actinomycetes; order Kitasatosporales; family Streptomycetaceae; genus Streptomyces; species Streptomyces sp. NPDC051018. The sequence continues at coordinate 851,534 of NZ_JBITFN010000001.1, read as the reverse complement.
ATCAGCACATCGCCGATCCAGACCGCGTGCGCGTCCTCGCCCTGGAGCGCGCCCTTGTAGACGGCGTTGGACTTGTTGTGGGGCGCGTTGTGGTCGACGAGCAGACGGTGCTCCTGGTGCTGGCCCCGGTCCGTGAAGTAGAGGCCGAACAGCTCGGCCTCGCCGCCGGTCGCCGCGTAGGAGACACGGGGGTGCAGCCGTACGAGATCGCCGCCGAAGGTGACGACGACGGACTTGAAGGAGGCGTCCCGGCCGACCAGCGCGTTGTGCTGGGCGACGTGGACGGCCTTGTCGTCCCAGTCCTGGACGGAGACCACGGTCAGCCTGGCGCCGTCGCCGAGGACGAATTCGACATTGGCGGCGAGCACGGCGTCACCGGTGTGGTCGATGACCACGACGGCCTCTGCGAACGCGCCCAGCTCGACGAGCTGGTGGCCGTAGGCGACCCCGCCCTCGCCGTGCACGGCGATACGGATCGGCTCGGTGAGGACGGCCTCCTTGGGCACGGTGACGACCGACGCCTGCTCGAAGGAGGAGTACGCCTGCGCGGCGACGCGGTCCACGGGGACGCCTGCCCGGCCGAGCCGGGTGTCGTCACGGCCGACGGTCTCGACGGTGACGCCCTCGGGGGCGTCGACGGCGACCTTGACGCCGCCGCTCGCGACCGCGGTGCCGTCGTGGAGACCGGCGAGCCGCTGGAGCGGGGTGAAGCGCCACTCCTCCTCGCGGCCGTGGGGCACCGGGAAGTCCGCCACGTCGTACGACGGGGGCGCACTCATACGAGTGGCGACGGTCGACTCGGCGGCCACCGCGATCGCGCCGGCGGTGGTGGAGCCCGCCGGAATGTTCTGAGCCTCAGCCATGGCTGTCGTCGTGCTCTCTCTCTGCCTCTGGTTCACAAAAGTCGGTCGCTGCCGGGGCGGGCACCCGTCGTGCCCGCCCCGGTGGAAGGCCGGCCGTCAGCCGACCGAGCCCTCCATCTGCAGCTCGATCAGCCGGTTGAGCTCCAGGGCGTACTCCATCGGCAGTTCCTTGGCGATCGGCTCGACGAAGCCGCGCACGATCATCGCCATGGCCTCGAACTCGGTCATACCGCGGCTCATCAGGTAGAACAGCTGGTCCTCGGAGACCTTGGAGACGGTCGCCTCATGGCCCATGGAGACATCGTCCTCGCGGACGTCGACATAGGGGTAGGTGTCCGAGCGGGAGACCGTGTCGACCAGCAGCGCGTCGCAGAGCACATTGGACTTCGCGCCCGGCGCGCCCTCGCCGATCTCGATCAGACCGCGGTAGGAGGTCCGGCCGCCGCCCCGCGCCACCGACTTGGAGACGATGTTCGAGGAGGTGTTGGGGGCCATGTGGACCATCTTGGCGCCCGCGTCCTGGTGCTGGCCCTCGCCCGCGAAGGCGATCGACAGGGTCTCGCCCTTGGCGTGCTCGCCCATCAGGTAGACGGCCGGGTACTTCATGGTGACCTTGGAGCCGATGTTGCCGTCGACCCACTCCATGGTCGCGCCCTCATAGGCCACCGCGCGCTTGGTGACCAGGTTGTAGACGTTGTTCGACCAGTTCTGGATCGTCGTGTAGCGGCAGCGGCCGCCCTTCTTGACGATGATCTCGACGACGGCGCTGTGCAGGGAGTCCGAGGAGTAGATCGGGGCGGTGCAGCCCTCGACGTAGTGGACGTAGGCGTCCTCGTCGACGATGATCAGCGTCCGCTCGAACTGGCCCATGTTCTCCGTGTTGATACGGAAGTACGCCTGGAGCGGGATGTCGACATGGACGCCCTTGGGCACATAGATGAACGATCCGCCGGACCACACCGCGGTGTTCAGCGAGGCGAACTTGTTGTCGCCGACCGGGATGACCGTGCCGAAGTACTCCTGGAACAGCTCCGGGTGCTCCTTGAGCGCGGTGTCGGTGTCCAGGAAGATGACGCCCTGCTCCTCCAGGTCCTCACGGATCTGGTGGTAGACGACCTCGGACTCGTACTGCGCGGCGACACCGGCGACGAGGCGCTGCTTCTCCGCCTCCGGGATGCCGAGCTTGTCGTAGGTGTTCTTGATGTCCTCGGGCAGGTCCTCCCAGGAGGCCGCCTGCTTCTCCGTGGAGCGCACGAAGTACTTGATGTTGTCGAAGTCGATGCCGGAGAGGTCGGAGCCCCAGCTCGGCATGGGCTTCCTGTCGAACAGCCGCAGGCCCTTCAGCCGCAGCTTCAGCATCCAGTCCGGCTCGTTCTTCTTCGCCGAGATGTCGCGGACGACATCCTCGGAGAGTCCGCGCTTGGCCGCGGCGCCTGCCGCGTCGGAGTCGGCCCAGCCGAATTCGTACGTACCCAGCCCCTCCAGTTCGGGGTGGGCGGTCTCCGTGGGGAGAGTCATGCGGGGTTCCTCCCGGCCGTGCTCGCTGATGCTGTCGGTGTGGTGGTCTGTGTGGTGCCGTGCGCCGGCGGTGCCGGCGCCGGGCCGCGCGCGGGCCCGTCGTGCCGGGCCGTGGCGCCCGGAGTGCTGTCGTTTCGGGGGATGAACGTCGTGCACACCCCGTCGCCGTGGGCGATGGTGGCCAGACGCTGTACATGGGTCCCGAGCAGACGGGAGAAGACCTCGGTCTCCGCCTCGCACAGCTGGGGATACTGCTCGGCGACATGAGCGACCGGGCAGTGGTGCTGACAGAGCTGCTCACCCCGCTGGGGGGCGGGGGCGCTCCGCGCGGTAGCAGCGTACCCGTCGGCGCTGAGGGCCTTGGCCAGCGCCTCCGTGCGCTCCTCGGGAGCGGCCGCGTCGACGGCCCTGCGGTAGGGCTCGGCCTGGGTCTCCATACGGTCGCGGGCGAAGGCGGCCACGGCCGCGTCCCCCGCCGCACCGCCGCCCGCGGTGCGCTCGATCCAGCGGAGCGCGTCGGCGGCGAGCGTGTCGTACGACTGGTCGAAAGCGTCCCGGCCGCAGTCGGTCAGGGCGAACACCTTGGCGGGCCTGCCGCGGGTGCGTGCCCCGTAGACCCGCTTCTCACGGGCCTCGACGACCCGGTCGGAGACGAGCGTGTCCAGATGGCGGCGGACCGCCGCCTGGGTGAGGCCGAGACGGGCCGCGAGGTCGGCCACGGTGGACGGGCCGTGGTCCAGGATGGAGCGCGCGACCCGGTCGCGCGTCGAGTGGTCCCACTTCTGCTCGAACCGCGTCCCGGCCGCGAGTTCCTCCTGGGGAGCCTCGCCGACGTTTTTCACAACGCCATTGTTGCGTAATTCCTCCGGGCGTGACAACTGCCGTCCGATGCGCCATCCGGTGCGCTTCATCACTTAGGGTTACCTAAGAACGGGGTCCGTCCGAGGGTGACCGCACAGGCCCTGACCTGGCTTTCCGCCGGGTTCAGCCGCGGAGACCGGGGCGCTCGGCGACCCTGGCCGAATTGACCGGAGGTTTGCCGTATCTCGCCGGAAACCGCAGGTCGGGCCGGCCCTCACCGGTGGCCTCGGTGTGAAGGCGCGGTCGTGGGCCGCCCGGGTGCCCGCCTCCAGGGTGAGATCCGGATCGGGCACGGCCTGACGCCCCGGGGCCGTCACACCGAAGACCCGGTCACCGGGCCCCTTGGAGTCCGGCTCGGCGAACCCCGGCCGGCAGTCCGCCGGCGTGTCGCCCCCGTGTGAACCGTGTGAGCGCGAAGGCACCGGCCGGCATCACCGGCAGGGAGGCGGGCCCGGACGCCGGGGCGGCCTCAGGGCCCGGCGGGGCCGGTAACCCGTGGGCCGGGGCGGCTCCGACGACGGGTGAGAACGCCAGGACCGCGGTGGTGAGGGCGGCGCGTGCGGGCCGCCGTCCGGACGGACGTCCGGCCACGGACTCTCCAGGCTTGGGGGGTGTCGGAGGGACTCCGGCACCGTGAACGAGACGACACGGGCCGGGGAAGAACGCCTCAGGCGTCAGTTCCGGCCGTTCTCGCACCCGGTGTCACGGGGGTCACAGGGCCCGCGCCCCGGGGCCCGGCGGGGCCCGCCTAGACTTCCCGGCATGCTTAGCGAGTCCGCCGTCCGGATCCAGGGCCTGGTCAAGCGGTACGGATCCAGGACGGCCGTGGACGGCCTCGACCTCCGGGTACCCCAGGGCCTGGTCACCGCCGTGCTCGGCCCCAATGGAGCGGGCAAGACCACCACCATCGAGATCTGCGAGGGGTACCGCCGTGCCGACGCGGGCACCGTACGCGTTCTCGGGCTCGATCCCGTCGCCGACGCCTCCCGGCTGCGCCCCCGCGTCGGGGTGATGCTCCAGTCCGGCGGAATCCACTCCGGCGCCCGCGCCGACGAGATGCTGCGCCATACCGCCAGGCTGCACGCCCATCCGCTGGACGTGGACGCGCTGATCGAGCGCCTGGGCCTGGGCGGCTGCGGCCGTACGCCCTACCGGCGGCTCTCCGGCGGCCAGCAGCAGCGGCTCGCGCTCGCGCTGGCGGTCGTGGGCCGCCCCGAACTGGTCTTCCTGGACGAGCCCACCGCGGGCCTCGACCCCCAGGCCCGCCGCTCCACCTGGGAGCTGGTCCGCGAACTGCGCGCGGACGGAGTCTCGACCGTCCTGACCACCCACTTCATGGACGAGGCCGAGGAACTCGCGGACGATGTCGCGATCCTCGACGCCGGCCGGATCATCGCCCAGGGCAGCCCCGAGCAGCTCTGCCGCGGCGGCGCGGAGAACACCCTCCGCTTCCTCGGACGGCCCGGACTCGACGTCGGCTCGCTCCTCAAGGCGCTGCCCGACGGTACGGAGGCGGCCGAGCTGACCCCGGGGACGTACCGGATATCGGGCGAGGTCGGCCCCCAGCTGCTGGCGACGGTGACCTCCTGGTGCGCACAGCACGGAGTGATGCCGGACGGTATCTCGGTCGAACGCCACACCCTTGAGGACGTCTTCCTGGAGCTGACCGGCAAGGAGCTGCGCGGATGAGTGCCGGAACCTACGCGCCCCGGCCGGGCGCCGCCCCCCTGGGCCGCATGATCGCCGCGCAGACCGCGTTCGAGACGAGGATGCTGCTGCGCAACGGCGAACAGCTGCTGCTGACCGTCGTCATCCCCTCGCTCCTCCTCGTCCTGTTCTCGGCCGTCGACATCATCGACACCGGTCCGGGCGAGGCCGTCGACTTCCTGGCCCCGGGGGTGCTCGCGCTGGCCGTGATGTCCACCGCGTTCACCGGGCAGGCGATCGCCACGGGCTTCGAGCGGCGGTACGGGGTGCTCAAGCGGCTCGGCGCCTCACCGCTCCCCCGCTGGGCTCTGATGTCCGCCAAGTCGCTCTCCGTCCTGGTCACCGAGATCCTCCAGGTGGCCTTGCTGACCGCCATCGCGTTCGCGCTGGGCTGGTCGCCGCAGGGTGACCCGTTCTCCGTCCTGCTGCTGCTCGTCCTCGGGACCGCGGCCTTCAGCGGGCTCGGACTGCTGATGGCCGGAACGCTTCGCGCCGAGGCGACGCTCGCCGCCGCCAATCTGGTGTTTCTGCTGCTGCTGGTCGGCGGCGGGGTGATCGTGCCCCTGGACCGCTTCCCCGACGGCGTCGGGCAAGCGCTCGCCCTGCTGCCGATCTCCGCGCTCTCGGAGGGGCTGCGCGACGTGCTCCAGCACGGGTCCTCGCTGCCGTGGGGCGAGCTGGGCATCCTCGCCGTCTGGGCGGTCCTGGGGCTGGGCGCGGCGGCCCGCTTCTTCCGCTGGGAGTGAGCGGGGTCTTCCGCCGGGAGTGCGCCGGGCGGTGCGGCTCGGCACCTCAGCGCCGGACCCGCGCTCGTACGGGACCGCGATCCCGAAGGAGCGCCCGATGTCACACCCCCCTCGTGAAATCATGCACAAGGCCCGGCCTACGATTGTGCCCGTGCAAACTCCGCTCGCCCTTATCGCCCAGCGCTGGACGCCCGCCCCGGGAACTCTCCGGCGCGCCGCCCTCTCGGCCGTCGTGATGACCGTGATCATCATCGTCACGGGAGGCGCGGTCCGGCTGACCGGCTCCGGCCTCGGCTGCGACACCTGGCCCAAGTGCACGGACGACAGCCTCTTCGCCACCCCCGAGCAAGGGCTCCACGGGGCGATCGAGTTCGGCAACCGGATGCTGACGTACGTCCTGTCGGCGGCCGTCGGCTGGACCATCATCGCCGCGCGCTCCACCAAGCCGCTGCGGCGCTCGCTGACCCGGCTCGGCTGGGCCCAGTTCTGGATCGTGGCGAGCAACGCGGTCCTCGGCGGGATCACCGTATGGGCGGGGCTCAACCCGTGGACCGTGGCGGGGCACTTCCTCGCCGCCAACGCGCTGCTCACCGTCGCCGTGCTCACCTGGCACCGGGCGGGCGAGGGCGACGGCGCCCCGCGCCCCCGGGTACCGCGTCCGGTCCGCAGGCTCTCCTGGGCGATCGTGATCGTCGCCGGTCTGGTCATCACGCTGGGCACGGCGGTGACCGGATCCGGCAAGCACGCGGGCGACAGCAGCGATGTTCCGCGGATGCCGTGGGACTGGGTCGCCGCGGCCCAGATCCACGCGATCTCCGCGTGGGTGGTCTGTGCGCTGGGGGTCGCGATGTGGTTCGTCCTGCGGGTGGTGGACGCCCCGGACGACACCCGGGCCCGCGCCCGGGATCTGCTGGTCGTCCTGCTGCTCCAGGGCGGCATCGGGTATCTCCAGTACTTCACCGGGGTCCCGGAGATCCTGGTCGGCGCCCATATGCTCGGTTCCGCGCTGATGTGGATCGCCGTGGTCCGGCTGGCCCTGAGCATGCGCGAGCGCCCGGCGGCCGCACCGGAACTCCCGGATCGCGCCGACCCCGCGCTGACCCGGGTCTGAAAGAGCGATCTCCCTCCGGGCCCGGAGGGGACGAGGTTCCGGATACCCGAGGTGCCGGGTACCGCACCCGGCGGCCCCTCTCTCAGCCGTGGCCCGGGCTCCCGGAGACCGCGAACGGAGTACCTCCCGGCCGGAACGGTGTACCTGCCGGCCAGGCGGGCCCCCGCCGTCCGTTCCCCGCCGTCCCGGACACCGGGAGGCCGTAGACCCGGCAGGCGTTGCCCGCCGCGATCATCCTCGCGACCCGCTCCGCGTCCGTACGGGACCAGGCGCCGTCGCGGACCCAGCCGCCCAGCACCCGCGCCAGAGCCTCACGGAAAACCTGGGCACCCACCACATGCAGCTCGGGCAGCCCGTGGGCGCCGCTGGAGAACAGCAGCTTGCCGAAGGGCACGAGTTCCAGGATCTCGGCGAGCACGGCCGCGGCCCGGGCACCCGTATGCGCGAGGGCGGGGCCGGAATCGGCGTACACATGCGGGAAGACGCTCGCCAGATGGGCGGCCTGCCGGTGGTACGGATACCCGTGCAGCAGCACCAGATCGGTGCCGAGCCCCGCGGTGGCCCCGGCGAAGTCCGCGAGCAGCATCGGATCGCCGCCACCGGTATGGAGCTGGAGGGGCCGTCCGGAGGCCACCGCGACCCACAGCAGATGGCGGACGAGGACCGGGTCGGCGAGCGCACCGCCGACCGGCCGCCCGGCGAGCCAGCGTCCGGCGGCCCGCCTGACCTCCCCGGGGCCCGGCGGCCCGGGAGCGAGGGCGACACCCCGGCGTACCGCGGCGACGGAGGTGAAGGCCACGGCGGAGGCGGCGGCTCCGTGGACGGACTCGGCCAGATTGGCCAGAAAGCCCTCCACGGTCCCGGAGGTGTCGGCGACCTGTTCGGCGAGGAGTTCGAGACGGACGATCTCATACGCCTCCGCGTCGGCCGAGGCGGCGAGTTCGGACGGTCCGGTGAGATCCCCGGGCAGCCCGGTGTCCATGAGATAGGTGGAGATCCCGCTGCCCCGCAGCAGCCGTCTGCCCGCCTCCAGCACCCCCAGCTCACGCCGCCGGGCCAGATAGCGGGCGGGCGGGCAGTGCGGTTCCAGACCGAGCAGCGGCGGACACCAGCGGCGTACGGCGAAACCGGTCTGGGTGTCGAAGAACGTCGTACCGGGCGCGGGCGGCCCGTCCGCGCGCCCGAGCCGGGCCTCGAAGGTGCCGAGCCCCAGCTCCGTACGGAGCACTCCGTGGCAGTACTGGTCCACGAGGGGGGACGGGGTGTCGATCATCCGGGCTCCCGGTCGTGGACTCGTGTGCTTCCACAGTCCTAACGGGTGACACCCCGGTGAGGTTGCCCCGCCCGCTCAGCCGTTGGACGGGCCCCCGAGCTGGATGCCCGCCATACGGCTCCACTCGTACGGCCCGGTGCGCACCTTGGCGGCGAGGTCGCCGTCGAAGGACTCGTGGAGGGCGAGTCCGGCCTTCTCGGCCGCGGCGGCGGCGATCTCGTGGGTGGGGGCGACGAGATCGCCCCAGGCGCCGTCGTCGCCTACGAGCACGATCCGGGTGCCCATCTGCCCGAGGTACGCGAGCTGCCCCTCGGCCCCTCCGTGGGCCTTGGAGAAGGCGGTGATCTCCCGGGTGAGCCGGGCGGTCGTACGGGCGGTGCGCTTGGTGTCTGCCATGGTCACGATGGTACGTACGGGTACTCGGCGCCGGCCATGGCGGACGATCGTGGCGTCGGCCACTGGCGGAGGCGCTGCGGCCACCGGCGGAGGCGCTAACGGAGGAAGGGATCCACCGCGACGGCGACGAACAGCAGGGAGACATAGGTGATGGACCAGTGGAAGAGCCGCATCTCCTTGAGCTTGCCGCCCTTGAGCCCCGCCTTGGCGCGGTTCTGGAGGGCGTGCGCCTCCCAGAGCCACCAGCCGCCCGTCGCCAGGGCGACCGCCGTGTAGAACCAGCCGGTGTAGCCGAGCGGGGTGAGCAGCAGTGAGACGCCGACCATCACCCAGCTGTAGACGACGATCTGCCGGGCCACCACCTTGTTGGAGGCGATGACCGGGAGCATCGGGACGCCGACGCGCGCGTAGTCCTCCTTCACCTTCATCGACAGCGGCCAGTAGTGCGGCGGCGTCCAGAAGAAGATGACGAGGAAGAGCACGACCGCGGCCCACGACATCGAGTCGGTGACGGCGGACCAGCCGATCAGTACGGGCATACAGCCCGCGATACCGCCCCAGACGATGTTCTGCGCGGTGCGCCGCTTCAGGATCATCGTGTAGACGACGACGTAGAAGAGGAGCGCGCCGAGCGAGAGCCAGGCGGAGAGCCAGTTGACGAGCAGCCCGAACCAGAGCGTGGAGACGACCGTGAGGGCCAGTCCGAAGACCAGGCCCTCACGCGGCGAGACCATGCCGGTGACCAGCGGGCGCTGGGACGTCCGGTCCATCAGCGCGTCGATGTCCCGGTCGATGTACATGTTGAGCGCGTTGGCCCCGCCCGCGGAGAGATAGCCGCCGATACAGGTGACGAGCACCAGCGTCAGATCGGGCACCCCTTGCGCGGCGAGGAACATCACCGGCACTGTGGTGATGAGCAGCAGCTCGATGATCCGGGGCTTGGTCAGGGCCACGAACGCCTTGACGCGGGCACCGAACGACCGGTTGCCGGGGCTCGTCCCGAGTTCCCCCACGGCCCGAGGAGCCTGGGAGGTACCCCCACCCACCGGACGGGATTCGACGGCCGTCACGCACACCCCTGACAGAGACTCCCAGCAAGCCCCGGGCGCATGACAGCACAGATGAAGGCCCGGTAAAGACTTGCGCGTACCACGCCACTGTAGAGGCTGCCCATCTCTCGCTCCGCACGGGGGTGGCGTCGTGTTGGGGCACGGGCGCGACCGCGCGGCGAGGCCCAGGTGGGGGGGCTCCCCGGGAGGCGGATCGCCGCCGTTGGCGGGACCCTGGCTGTGTCCGGAGTGTGGCGGCGCGTACGGCACACCGGCGTCGGGCGTCGGTATGACGCCGGCGCGGGAAGGCCGTACACCGTCGCACAAGGGGACGCACAGGGGCGTGCGTACGGCGCCATGCGACGGCCGCCGTGCGGGCATCCGCGCACCGGATGCCCGCATGGAGCGAACCCACACGTATCCAAATCAAGGGAGCCAAAGGGACAGCGCTCGAAAATTCCGTGCGTTGTGCCAAGGGTAGGCTCGACAACACCCGGTGCTTCCGTCGTCACCGGGATATGACATATGGCGATATGTGGAGAGGAGCCCTGACCCAGGGTGAGCACCAAGCCGACCACAACAGACCTCGAGTGGACCGATCTGGACCAGCGGGCCGTCGATACCGTCCGCGTCCTGGCCATGGATTCCGTACAGAAGGTCGGCAACGGCCACCCCGGTACGGCCATGAGCCTCGCGCCCGCCGCGTATGTGCTGTTCCAGAAGCTCATGCGGCACGATCCCGCCGACCCGGACTGGACCGGCCGCGACCGGTTCGTCCTGTCCGCGGGGCACTCTTCGCTGACGCTGTACATCCAGCTGTACCTGGCCGGGTACGGCCTGGAGCTGGACGATCTCAAGGCGTTCCGCACCTGGGGCTCCAAGACCCCCGGTCACCCGGAGTACGGGCACACCCCCGGGGTCGAGACCACGACCGGGCCGCTGGGCCAGGGCGTCGCCAACGCGGTCGGCATGGCGATGGCCGCCCGCTACGAGCGGGGGCTGTTCGACCCGGACGCCGCCCCGGGCACCTCCCCGTTCGACCACACCATCTGGGCCATCGCCGGTGACGGCTGCCTCCAGGAGGGCATCGCCGCCGAGGCGTCCTCGCTCGCCGGGCACCAGAAGCTGGGCAATCTGGTCCTGCTGTGGGACGACAACCACATCTCCATCGAGGGCGACACGGAGACGGCCGTCTCCGAGGACACCGTCAAGCGGTACGAGGCGTACGGCTGGCACGTCCAGCGGGTCGAGCCCAAGGAGAACGGCGACCTCGACCCGGCCGCGCTGTACGCGGCGCTGAAGGCGGCACAGGCCGAGACCGGGCGCCCGTCCTTCATCGCGGCCCGCTCGATCATCGCCTGGCCCGCCCCCCACGCGCAGAACACCGAGGCCGCCCACGGCTCGGCGCTCGGCGAGGAGGAGGTCGCGGCCACCAAGCGGGTCATGGGCTTCGACCCGGAGAAGCACTTCGAGGTCTCCGGCGAGGTCATCGCCCACACCCGTGAGGCCCTGGACCGCGGCCGTGAGGCGCGCGGCGAGTGGGAGAAGGCGTTCGCCGCCTGGCGTACGGCCGACCCCCGGCGCGCCGCGGAGTTCGACCGGATCCGCGCGGGTGAGCTGCCGGCGGGCTGGGAGGACGCGCTGCCGGACTTCGAGACCGGCAAGGGCGTCGCCACCCGTGCGGCCTCGGGCAAGATCCTCCAGGCCCTGGGCGCGGTCGTCCCCGAGCTGTGGGGCGGCTCCGCCGACCTCGCGGGCTCGAACAACACCACGATCGACAAGACGTCCTCCTTCCTGCCGGCGGACAACCCGCTGCCGGAGGCCGACCCGTACGGCCGCACGATCCACTACGGCATCCGCGAGCACGCGATGGCGGCGGAGATGAACGGCATCGCCCTGCACGGCAACACCCGTGTCTACGGCGGCACGTTCCTGGTGTTCTCCGACTACATGCGCAACGCGGTGCGGCTCTCGGCGCTGATGCACCTCCCGGTGACGTACGTCTGGACGCACGACTCGATCGGTCTCGGCGAGGACGGTCCGACCCACCAGCCGGTGGAGCACCTGGCGTCGCTGCGGGCCATCCCGGGTCTGAACATCGTGCGCCCGGCGGACGCCAACGAGACCGTGATCGCCTGGCGCGAGATCTTCAGGCGCTACACCAAGAAGTTCGGTGTGGGCGCTCCGCACGGTCTGGCGCTGACCCGCCAGGGTGTGCCGACCTACGAGCGCAACGAGGACGCGGCCCGTGGCGGCTATGTCCTCTTCGAGGCCGAGGGAGCCGACGGGCAGCCCGCCGAGCCCCAGGTCGTGCTGATCGGAACCGGTTCCGAGGTGCAGCTCGCCGTCGGCGCGCGGGAGCAGCTCCAGGCCGCCGGTGTGCCGGCGCGGGTGGTCTCCATGCCGTCGGTGGAGTGGTTCGAGGAGCAGGACCGGGAGTACCGCGACTCGGTGCTGCCGCCGGCCGTGAAGGCCCGGGTGGCGGTCGAGGCCGGGATCGGGCTCACCTGGCACCGCTACGTCGGTGACGCGGGCCGGATCGTGTCGCTGGAGCACTTCGGTGCCTCGGCCGACGGCAAGGTGCTCTTCCGCGAGTTCGGCTTCACCGCGGAAGCCGTCGCCGCCGCCGCGCGGGAATCTCTGGAAGCCGCCGCACGCTGACCCCGGTATACGACCAGTAGGAGATGCAACTCTTATGACAGACGCACTCAAGCGCCTCTCCGACGAAGGCGTCGCGATCTGGCTCGACGACCTGTCCCGGCAGCGGATCACGTCAGGGAATCTGGCCGAGCTGATCGACCAGCAGCACGTGGTGGGCGTGACCACCAACCCGTCGATCTTCCAGAAGGCGATCAGCTCCGGTGACGGCTATGAGAAGCAGCTCGCGGAGCTGGCCGTCCGCAAGGTGACCGTCGAGGAAGCCATCCGTATGATCACGACGGCGGACGTACGTGACGCCGCCGACATCCTGCGGCCGGTCTTCGAGGCCACGGACGGCCAGGACGGCCGGGTCTCCATCGAGGTGGACCCGCGTCTGGCCCACAACACGGCGGCGACGGTCGCCGAGGCCAAGCAGCTCGCCTGGCTGGTGGACCGGCCCAATACGCTGATCAAGATCCCCGCCACCAAGGCGGGCCTGCCGGCGATCACCGAGACCATCGGCCTCGGCATCAGCGTCAATGTGACGCTGATCTTCTCGCTGGAGCGCTATCGCGAGGTGATGGACGCGTATCTCGCCGGGCTGGAGAAGGCCCATGAGCGGGGCCTCGACCTCTCGAAGATCCACTCGGTGGCGTCGTTCTTCGTCTCCCGGGTGGACACGGAGATCGACAAGCGCCTGGACGCGCTCGGCACCCCGGAGGCCAAGGAGGCGCGCGGCAAGGCCGCCCTGGCCAACGCGCGGCTCGCGTACGAGGCCTACGAGGAGGTGTTCTCGTCCGAGCGCTGGAACGTCCTGGACCGGGCGCGCGCCAACCGCCAGCGTCCGCTGTGGGCGTCGACCGGCGTCAAGGACAAGGCGTACAAGGACACCCTGTACGTGGACGACCTGGTCGCCCCCGGCACGGTGAACACCATGCCGGAGGCCACGCTGGACGCCACGGCCGACCACGGGCGGATCACCGGTGACACGGTGCGCGGCACCTATGAACGCTCGCGGGCCGAACTGGCGGCCGTGGAGAAGCTCGGCATCGCCTACGACGACGTCGTGCAGCTCCTTGAGGACGAGGGCGTCGAGAAGTTCGCGACGTCCTGGAACGACCTGCTCCACTCGACCGAGGCCGAGCTGAAGCGCCTCGCCCCTTCGGAAGGCTGACCGCCCTTGTCCGGTACAAGCGAAGCCAATCCGCTTCGTGACGCCGCCGACCGACGGCTCCCGCGTATCGCGGGGCCGTCGGGCCTGGTCATCTTTGGCGTTACAGGCGATCTGTCACGTAAAAAGCTGATGCCCGCCGTGTACGACCTGGCCAACCGCGGGCTCCTTCCGCCGGGTTTCTCCCTCATCGGTTTCGCCCGCCGTGAGTGGCAGGACGAGGACTTCGCGCAGGAGGTCCACGACGCCGTCAAGGCGCATGCCCGCACGCCCTTCCGCGAGGAGGTCTGGCAGCAGCTCAACCAGGGCATGCGGTTCGTCCAGGGCGACTTCGACGACGACAACGCCTTCGAGACGCTGAAGAAGACGATCGCCGAGCTGGACCAGGCACAGGGCACCGGAGGCAACTTCGCCTTCTATCTGTCCGTACCGCCCAAGTTCTTCCCCAAGGTCGTGCAGCAGCTCAAGAAGCACGGTCTGGCGGAGCAGAGGGAAGGTTCCTGGCGGCGCGCGGTCATCGAGAAGCCGTTCGGGCACGACCTGGCCTCCGCCATGGAGCTGAACCAGGTGGTCCACGAGGTCTTCCCCTCGAACGAGGTCTTCCGGATCGACCACTACCTGGGCAAGGAGACCGTCCAGAACATTCTGGCGCTGCGGTTCGCCAACACCCTCTTCGAGCCGATCTGGAACCGGTCGTACGTCGACCATGTCCAGATCACCATGGCCGAGGACATCGGCATCGGCGGCCGTGCCGGGTACTACGACGGCATCGGGGCCGCCCGTGACGTCATCCAGAACCACCTTCTCCAACTGCTCGCCCTGACCGCGATGGAGGAGCCCTCCTCCTTCGGCGCGGACGCGCTCGCGGCGGAGAAGACGAAGGTCCTCGGCGCGGTGAAACTGCCGAAGGACCTGGGAGCCGACACCGTGCGCGGGCAGTACGCCGCCGGATGGCAGGGCGGCGAGAAGGCCGTCGGCTATCTGGAGGAGGAGGGCATCGACCCCGGGTCGAAGACCGACACCTACGCGGCCATAAAGCTGGAGATCGACAACCGCCGCTGGGCGGGGGTGCCCTTCTACCTCCGTACGGGCAAGCGGCTCGGCAGGCGGGTCACCGAGATCGCGGTCGTCTTCCAGCGCGCCCCGCACTCCCCCTTCGACCACACGGCCACCGAGGAGCTGGGGCAGAACGCCCTGGTGATCCGGGTCCAGCCGGACGAGGGCGTGACCATGCGGTTCGGCTCCAAGGTGCCGGGGACCTCCATGGAGGTACGGGACGTGTCGATGGACTTCGCGTACGGCGAGTCCTTCACCGAGTCCAGCCCCGAGGCGTACGAACGGCTCATCCTCGACGTCCTGCTAGGCGACTCCAACCTCTTCCCGAGGGTCGAGGAGGTCGAGCTGTCCTGGAAGATCCTCGACCCGATCGAGGAGTACTGGGACAGCCACGGCAAGCCCGCCCAGTACCCCTCCGGGTCCTGGGGCCCGGTCGAGGCGGACGAAATGCTCGCACGAGACGGACGGAGCTGGCGCCGGCCATGAAGATCGACCTTACGGACACCACGTCCAGCAAGATCAACAAGGCGCTGGTGCAGGGGCGCCGGGCGGTCGGCACCCCGGCCGTCGGCATGGTCCTCACGCTGGTCATCGTCACCGACGAGGAGAACGCCTACGACGCGCTGAAGGCCGCCAGCGAGGCGTCGCGCGAGCACCCCTCACGCACCCTCGTGGTCATCAAGCGGGTCTCGCGCAGCCCGCGCGACCGGGCGCAGGCGCGCCTGGACGCCGAGGTACGGGTCGGCGCGGACGCGGGCACCGGGGAAACCGTCGTACTGCGGCTGTACGGCGAGGTCACCAACCACGCCCAGTCGGTCGTGCTGCCGCTGCTGCTGCCGGACGCCCCCGTGGTCGTCTGGTGGCCGGTGAACGCACCGCTCGACCCGGCCGCCGACCCACTGGGCGCGCTCGCCCAGCGGCGGGTGACGGACGCGTACGCCGCCGAGCAGCCGACCCGTGAGCTCGCGGCCCGTGCCGAGTCGTACACCCCCGGGGACACGGATCTGTCCTGGACGCGGATCACCCCCTGGCGCTCCATGCTGGCCGCCGCGCTGGACCAGGTGAGCTGCGAGGTCACGGCGGTCGAGGTGGAGGGCGAGGAGTTCAACCCGAGCGTCGAACTGCTCGCCATGTGGCTCGCGGACCGGCTGAAGGTCCCCGTGCGGCGGACCTCGTCGCCGGGCCCCGGGCTGACCGCCGTGCGGCTGGAGTCCACCTGCGGCCGGATCGTCCTGGACCGGGCGGACGGCTCGCTGGCCACGCTGTCCATCGAGGGGCAGCCGGACCGGGCCGTCGCGCTGAAGCGCCGGGACACCGCGGAACTGATCGCGGAGGAGCTGCGGCGGCTGGACCCGGACGACACCTACGCCTCGGCGCTGCGGTACGGGATCGACCGACTGGGCGACGGCGGGCCGGGCGGCTCGGCGGACGTCTCGGAGATCGCCGCCGCCGCACGGGCGGCCGACGCGGCCAAGGTGGTGGGTGCGACGGGGGCGCCGGGTTCGTCGAGTTCCGGGCCGGCCGGCTCCGAAACGCCGGGCTCCGAGTCCGCCGGAGGCGGCTCCTCCCGTACGACCGCGAAGGCTCCGGCCAAGCGGGCCGCGGCGAAGAAGACGCCCACCAAGAGGGCGGCTTCGACGTGAGTGCTCCCCAGCTCGTCGTCCACCGCGACAAGGAGCTGATGGCCCAGGCCGCGGCGGCCCGGCTGATCACGAAGGTCGTGGACGCCCAGGCCGCACGCGGCCGGGCGTCCGTCGTCCTCACGGGCGGTCGCAACGGCAACGCCCTGCTGGCCGCGCTGGGGTCCTCCCCCGCGCGTGACGCGGTCGACTGGCGCCGTCTCGACCTGTGGTGGGGTGACGAGCGGTTTCTCCCCGAGGGCGACCCGGAGCGCAATGCCACCCAGGCGCGTGAGGCCCTGCTCGACCGCGTCCCGGTCGACCCGGCCCGGGTGCACCCCATGCCCGCCTCCGACGGACCGTACGGCAGTGATGTGGAGGCCGCGGCGGCGGCGTACGCGGCCGCCCTCGCGGCGGCGGCCGGACCCGAGGACCACGGCCCGGTGCCCGGCTTCGACGTCCTTATGCTGGGCGTCGGACCCGACACCCATGTCGCCTCGCTCTTTCCCGAGCTGCCGGCGGTACGGGAGGCGGAGCGCACGGTGGTCGGGGTCCACGGCGCGCCCAAACCCCCGCCCACCCGTATCACCCTGACGCTTCCGGCGATTCGGGCGGCGCGTGAGGTGTGGCTGCTGGCGGCGGGCGAGGACAAGGCGAACGCCGTGGCGATCGCCCTCTCGGGCGCGGGTGAGATCCAGGCACCGGCGGCGGGCGCGTCGGGCCGCAGCCGGACGCTGTGGCTCCTGGACGCCCCGGCGGCGTCCCAGCTCCCCCGGGATCTGTATCCCCCCGCCTCCCCCTGACCCAGCCCCCGTTTCCGGGCCCGGTTCCGCCCCACCCGGCGGACCGGGCCCGCTGCGTTGCCCCGAACCCCGGGCCGGGTGTGCGCGGGAAGGACATGCGCGGGGCGGATATGCGGCAGGCAGGCCCCGGACTCCCGTCTCCGGCCCCCAGCCGCAAACCGACCGTCGGACGGGTTCACCGGCCGGGGCGCCGGGTACCGCCGCGGGCGGATCCGCGAAGCCCCGGGATTCCGGCGCCCACGCGGGCGGACGGCTGATCTCGTGGCCGGCCGCCGACGTGTGTGCGGTCGAGCCGGCGCGGAGGAACGGGTGGCGCAGACCCTGGCGGTGCGGTGCCGCGCCGGACCGGATCGAGCCGCCGGGACGGCTCGGCTCGGCCGCATCGTCACCGCCGCCCGGGCCCGGGCGGAGAGGGCGTTCTGCGCACGGACCGCCGGGGGCCGGGGGCTGCTGTCGGCGCTGGTGGCCGAGCCGACGAGGGTCCGCTGATCTACCGCCCGGCAGGTGACTGCGCAGGAGACGACGGCCTCGTCGTCGTGCTGAGGGCCCGGGAAAACCGTTCGCGGCCCTCATCGCGGGCGGCTAGCGTGCACCGGCGTGGACATCGAAGATCCCAAAGACCTGGTCCGGCGAGGGTACGACGCGCTCTCCCTCCGCTACGACCAGGCGTACGGCACCGAGACTAAGTACCGGCCTTGGATCAGCGAACTGTCCGGCCGTCTCCCGGCCGGCGCTACGGTGCTGGATCTCGGGTGCGGAAGCGGGGTTCCCGTGGCCCGGGCCTTGGCCACCGCGGGTCGGCGAGTCACCGGCGTCGACATCAGCGAGGTGCAGATCCGCAGGGCCCGGGAACTCGTGCCGGGGGCCGAGTTCATCCGCGCCGACGCCACGGCCGTGGACTTCGCACCGGCGTCCTTCGACGCGGTCGTCTCCCTCTACACGCTGATCCATATCCCGCTCGACGAACAGCTTCCGCTGCTGCGGAAAGTCGCCGGCTGGCTGCGGCCCGGCGGCTGGTTCCTGGGCACCACCGGCCATCGGGCCTGGACCGGTGTCGATGAGGACTGGCTGGGCGGCGGTACCGCCATGTGGTGGAGCCACGCGGACGCGGCCACGAACCGGGCATGGATCGCTCGAGCCGGGCTGACGGTCGAGCGGGAGGAGTTCGTGCCGGAAGGAGAGGGCGGGCACGCCCTGTTCTGGGCTCAGCGCTGATTCCTTGGGCCTGGAGTTCGGCATGCGGCTGATGCGCGAGGGCGGCACGTTGAAGGTGCCGCGGCTCAACCGGCATTTCCGCTCGGTCCCGCACCCGGTCCCCCTCGGCGCCGAGCCGCGCGAACGCGGAATCGGCCCGTACGTCATCGAGCAGGGCATCGACACCGCCGGTAGTGCTGTGACCGGAAACGTTCACCGGCCCGCGGCGCCCTGCACGGCTCCCCCTGGGCCCGGCGGCCCGGAGGTACCCCCAGCTGCGTTGTCGGACCGCGCGAGTACGGCGGGTACGAGCTGCGGACCTCCGCCTTGCGCTGCACCGCACCGGACACCGCGGGCCCACGGCAAACCCTTCCGGCCACAGCACTAGGGAGGGGTTTGCGCTGTTCGGGGCGCTGTCCGTACCGGCAGCACTCCAGCGGGAGCTGATCGTGGCGAAGACGAACGACGGCTCGCACTCAGCGTGAGCCTGCGGGCGCCTCGGAGGGCGTCGGCCGAAACTCACCGGGTGCAGGGCCGTGATTGCCCAACGGCTTTACGACGAGCCGCAAAAGACGGCCCATCAGATCACTGATCGCGGAGGGTGACGATCTCGGGGGGCCGGGCACCCACCAGCCGGGCCGGGGCACACACCAGCCGGGCCGCCGGGGGCTCGGAGCGAACCGGCAGCAGGTCCGCCGGGTGCGGGACGAACCGGTGCCCGGGGCGGGGGGACGACCAGCGGCCGGATCGGACCTGCGGCTTCCGGGCCGTCGGAGTGGCAGAGGGGCCGGAAGCCGTCACCCGGGTGCCGTCACGCCGCCCGTACCCGTCGGCCCCTCCTCCCGTACGAGGAACGGCTCCAGCAGTCCCGGCACCGCCTCGGCGGCGAAGGCGAGGCCCTCGCTCTCCCCGGCGTCGTGCACGGTGTAGCCCCCCGACCCGGCGGCCGTCGTCGCCGTCAGGTCCAGCAGCCCCGCCCGGCGCTGGAAGACGGACTGCGTCAGGGTCCAGCCGACGACCCCGCTGCGCTGGAGGGCCACGGTGGCGCGGCGGGCCGATCCCGAGCGCGCCAGCAGATAGTTGCCGCTGATTCCGTGGCCCAGGCTGCGGTAGGCGTCGAGGGCGAAGAACACCGCGACCGGGAGCCCCACGACCGCGCAGCCCGCCGCGATGTACAGCAGCACGTCCGTGAGCCAGAACCCCAGAACGCTCAGGACCAGCAGCGGGACCGTCACCAGAGCCGCCGCCACCCGCAGCCGGCGGTTGCGGGCTGCCTTCGGGTGCGGTGTCAGCGGCGCGCCCGTGGGGGTGTGCGGCTCACGGAGCACCTGTCCGGCGACGGTGTCGGCGAACGCGCGGGGCGCGGGCGGCAGCAGTATCTGGAGGTCGGCGTGCTTGTCCTTGCTGTCCTGGGCGATACCGGTGGCGACCGCGTCCACCCTCGCCGCACCGAGCAGCCGCACACCGAGCGGCTCGACCAGCTCCACCCCGCGCAGCCTGCGTTCCTCCATCGATATCGAGCGGGTGGTGAACAGACCCCGCCGGACCCGGAGAGTGCCCCCGGGCTCCCGCTCCAGCCGGTAGTTCCACCACATCTCGATCCACAGGCCGAGCGAGCCGACGATGCCCGCGACGAGCGCCGCCAGCACGAGTACGACGACCATCAGAAGGATGGAGGTGTCCTGGAAGCGATCGCCGATCCAGTCGACGACCTCGCTCTGCACTCCGAGCCAGTCGCTGCCCTGCATGACCGCCCCCGCCGCCGCTCCGCCCAGCAGGGGGGCGACGAAGGACGCCGGAGCGTAGCGGATCCAGGCGGGGTCGACGGTGGCGAGCAGGCCCTCCCGGTGGACGCCGGGGGCAGTGGCCGGGCGGTTCAGCAGTTCGCCGCGGAGGCGCTCGCCCTCGGCCCTGGAGACGGGGTTCAGCTCCAGCGTGGACTCGCCGCTCCCGCTGTGCTCGCCGGTGCCGATACGCACCTTCACGAGGCCCAGGATCCGCAGCAGCGGGTTGGCGGTCAGATCGACGCTGCGGATGCGCTCACGGGCCAGGGAGCGCCTTTTGACCAGCAGCAGCCCGGTGTGGAGATCGACGCGCTCGGGACCTGTGCGGTAGCGGGTCTTGCGCAGGTTGACGTACTCGGCGGCCACCCCGGCCAGCACCAGCAGGACCGCGCCGGTCAGCAGCAGCACCAGGCCCACACCGCGCCGGGGGCCGTTGCCGAACCAGGCTCCGGAGGAGAGGCCCAGCAGGACCGGGAGGCAGATACCCCCGGCGACTCCCGTCATGACGGCCGCGGTGGCCAGCAGCGCCCGCTTGTCGAGCCGCCGCCACTCGTCCCCCGGAGCGGCCGTGGGAGTGCCGGGAAGCACATCCGCCGGGACCACGGCCGGTCCTCTCCCGGAGGCCGTCGGAGCGGTCCCCGGCAGGGCTCCGGCAGCGCCCTGAGCCGGTCCGCCCGGAACACGGGCCGGGGGCTCCTGGCCGGGGGCTCCGTCCGGCATCCCCGGCAAAGACACCGGAGAGGGGGCCGACCCGGGGAGAACGCCCTCGGCGGCCCCGGAGGAGGGCGCGCCCGCCTCACCCGGACCGGTGGCCCCGCCCCGGCCGGTGAAAGGGGCGCCCTCGGCACGCTCCGGGCCGGATGCCCCGGGCGGGCCGGGCGTGGCGCTCATGTCGCGTCTCCCGGAGTCGCCTGGGTGATGTGCGTCAGTCGCTCCGCCAGCTCCGCCGCCACCTCGTGGTCGAGGCCCGCGATCTTGATGGCGCCCCTGGAGGAGGCGGTGGTGACCGTGACCGTCGCCAGCCGGAACGACCGCTCCAGCGGTCCCCGCATCGTGTCCACGGTCTGGATCCGGGACATCGGCGCGATCCGCCACTCCTGCCAGAACGCGCCGGTGCGTACGTACACCGCGTCGTCGGTGACCTCCCAGCGGTGGACCCGGAACCACCAGAGGGGGTAGATCGCGGTGCAGACCACCATCAGCGCCGCCAGCACGGCCGCGCTGATCAGCAGCCATGACCGCGCGGGGGTGATGAGCAGGCCCAGCAGGGCCGGGAGCCCCCCGACCACGACCGTGCCGATCAGCCACTGGGTCCGCCACCAGCCCACGACCCGCTCGTTCAGGGCCTGGTTCGGCGGCCTGAGCCGCACCGCGCCCTCCCCCCTGGTCATCGCCTCAACGCCCCCGCAGCTCGCGGTACTTCGCGACCAGGGCGGCGGTCGAGCTGTCGAGCCGCTCTCCCCCGGTCCCCTCCACCAGCACGGGCTCGATCTTCTTGGCGAGGACCTTCCCCAGCTCGACACCCCACTGGTCGAAGGAGTCGATGTTCCAGATCGCTCCCTGGACGAACACCTTGTGCTCGTACAGGGCGATCAGCTGACCGAGCACGGACGGGGTGAGCTCGTCGGCGAGGACCGTCGTCGTGGGGTGGTTGCCCGGGAAGGTCTTGTGCGCCACCAGCGCCTCGGGCACCCCCTCGGCCCGCACCTCCTCGGCGGTCCTGCCGAAGGCCAGGGCCTGGGTCTGGGCGAAGAAGTTGGCCATCAGCAGATCGTGCTGGGCGGCGGGGCCCGGCGGCAGAGCGGCGACCGGTGCGGCGAAGCCGATGAAGTCGGCCGGGATGATCTTGGTGCCCTGGTGGATCAGCTGGTAGTAGGCGTGCTGCCCGTTGGTGCCGGGCGTGCCCCAGACGACCGGTCCGGTGCTCCAGTCAACACGGTTGCCCTCGCGGTCCACCGACTTGCCGTTGGACTCCATGTCCAACTGCTGGAGATAGGCGGTGAACTTGCTCAGATAGTGGGAGTACGGCAGCACGGCATGGGACTGGGCGTCGAAGAACCCGCCGTACCAGACGCCCAGCAGACCGAGCAGCAGCGGTGCGTTGGCCTCGGGCGGGGCCGTACGGAAGTGCTCGTCGACCAGATGGAATCCGTCGAGCATCTCGCGGAAGCGGTCCGGGCCGATCGCGATCATCAGGGAGAGCCCGATGGCCGAGTCGTACGAATAGCGTCCGCCGACCCAGTCCCAGAACTCGAACATATTGGCCGTGTCGATACCGAAGTCGGCGACCTTGTCCGCGTTGGTGGACAGCGCCACGAAGTGCCGGGCGACGGCCTCCTGACCGGCTTTCAGCTCGGTGAGCAGCCACTCGCGCGCGGAGGTGGCGTTGGTGATCGTCTCGATCGTGGTGAAGGTCTTGGAGGCGATGATGAACAGGGTCTCGGCCGGGTCCAGGTCCCGGACGGCCTCGTGCAGATCGGCCCCGTCGACGTTCGACACGAAGCGGAAGGTCAGATCGCGCGCGGTGTAGGAGCGCAGCGCCTCGTACGCCATGGCGGGGCCGAGATCGGAGCCGCCGATGCCGACGTTGACGATGTTCCTGATCGGGCGGCCGGTGTGGCCGGTCCACTCCCCGGAGCGGATCCCCCGGGAGAAGGCGGCCATCCTGTCGAGGACCGCGTGCACCGCGGGCACCACGTTCTCCCCGTCGACCTCGACGACGGCGTCCCGGGGGGCCCGCAGGGCGGTGTGGAGGACGGCGCGGTCCTCCGTGGTGTTGATCTTCTCTCCACGGAACATCGCGTCCCGCAGCCCGGCCACGCCGGTCGCCGCGGCCAGGTCCCGCAGCAGCCGCAGGGTCTCGTCGGTCACCAGGTTCTTGGCGTAGTCGAGATGGAGATCGCCGACGCGCAGGGTGTAGGAGGTGCCGCGGGACTCGTCCGCGGCGAACAGCTCCCGCAGATGCGTCTGCCCCAACTCCTCGCGGTGCTTGCCCAGAGCGGTCCACTCGGGTGTCTGGTTGAGCCTGGTACGGCCTTGTGTCGTCACTCGGACATCAGCTCACTTCGTCTCGTGCCTGCCTGCTGTCCCACCGTCCCCAACCTAATTGATCAGAGAGGGCCACGCGGCGGGTACGGACGCGCTCTGACCACGCTCCGTGTCCACCCGTACAAAAACCGTAGAGGACGGCACTGACAATCCACGGAACGAGGCCGGGCAGAAGGACGGCCGGGCACCCATCGGGTGTCCCGGCCGTGTCCCAAGTCCTAGATCTCGCCCCGCAGTTTGGCGAGCGCCTCGGCGAGAATCGCTTCGCCGTCCGCGTCACTGCGCCGCTCCCGCACATACGCCAGATGCGTCTTGTACGGCTCCGTACGCGGCGGGTCCGGCGGGTTGTCCCGGTCCTGGCCGGCCGGGAACCCGCAGCGCGGGCAGTCCCAGGTGTCGGGGACCTGAGCGTCGCTGGCGAAGCTCGGCTGCGTCTCGTGCCCGTTCGAGCACCAGAAGGAGATGCGCAGGCGTGGCGCGGACTCGCCACGCTCGGCCTCGCCCATCGGCCCCGCGCCGACCCGGCTTCCCCGGATCGCGTTGCCACTTGCCACGGTCGTAACTCCCTGCGTGATGGTGCCGTACAGCGTCTCACAGCGGCTGCGCCGCGGTGCCCCAGTCTACGTAAGGCCCAACGCTCGTCCAGTGATTGGAGTTACACCCCACCCCAAGACGGGAACACCTGTGGGTCAGCTGTCCAGCTTCACCAGCAGGCCGAGTACGACAATGCACGCGAACCACAGAAGACCGACCACGACGGTGATCCGGTCGAGGTTGCGCTCGGCGACGGAGGAGCCGCCGACGGACGACTGCATACCGCCACCGAACATGTCGGAGAGGCCGCCGCCCTTCCCCTTGTGCATCAGCACCAGCAGCATCAGCAGCAGGCTGAAGACGATCAGGGCGATCGAGAACCCCATAACCACGGCTGGACCCTACTTCCTGGCAATTCTCTCGGATTTTCTACGGACTGCGGGGACCTCGGCCGACGGCCACAGGTCCCCGCAAGGGTACGACGGATCGGCGCTAGCGCATACTCACTGGTCGCGGAACCGGACGATCTTGACGAACTCGTCGGCGTCGAGCGCCGCACCGCCCACCAGGGCCCCGTCGACATCGGGCTGGGCCATGATCGCGGCGACGTTTCCGGCCTTGACCGAGCCTCCGTACTGGATGCGGACCTTGCCGGCCACCTCCTGGGAGTACAGCTCGGCGAGCCGCCCGCGGATCGCCCCGCAGACCTCCTGGGCGTCCTCGGGGGTGGCGACCTCGCCGGTGCCGATGGCCCACACCGGCTCGTACGCGATCACCAGGGTCTCGGCCTGCTCCGCCGGGACGTCCGCGAGGCCGCCGTCGAGCTGGGCGAGCGTGTGCTCGACCTGCCGGCCGGCCTTCCGCACGTCGAGGCCCTCGCCGACGCAGAGGATCGGGGTGATGCCGTGCCGGAAGGCGGCCTTCACCTTGGCGTTGCAGATCTCGTCGGTCTCGGCGTGATACTGCCGTCGCTCGGAGTGGCCGACCGCCACGTAGGAGCACTTCAGCTTGGACAGCATGGCGCCCGAGATCTCACCCGTATAGGCCCCGGAATCGTGCGCCGAGATGTCCTGGGCGCCATACCTGATCTTGAGTTTGTCGCCGTCGACCAGGGTCTGGACCGACCTCAGATCGGTGAAGGGCGGCAGAACCGCCACATCGACGGCGTCGTAGTCCTTGTCCGCCAGGGCGAAGGCGAGTTTCTGGACATGGGCGATGGCCTCGAGGTGGTTGAGGTTCATCTTCCAGTTGCCCGCCATGAGCGGGGTGCGCGTACTCATCAGAGTGTCAGTCCTCCAGTGCGGCGAGGCCGGGAAGCGTCTTGCCCTCGAGATATTCGAGGCTGGCGCCGCCGCCGGTCGAAATATGGCCGAATGCGTTCTCGTCGAAGCCCAGGATCCGCACCGCGGCGGCGGAGTCTCCGCCGCCGACCACGGTGAAGGCCGGGGAGTCGACGAGCGCCTGGGCGACGGCCCTGGTGCCCTCGGCGTAGTCGGGGTGCTCGAAGACGCCCATGGGGCCGTTCCAGAAGACGGTGGCCGCGTCGGCGAGCTTCGATGCGTAGAGCTTGCGGGTGTCGGGACCGATGTCCAGACCCTGCTGGTCCGCCGGGATGGCGTCCACGGCGACGGTGGTGGGGTGGGCCGGGGCCTTGGTCTTCAGGTCCGGGAAGCCGGAGGCGACCAGCACGTCGACGGGGAGCACGAACTCCACGCCCTTGGCCTCGGCGCGCTCCAGGTACTCCTTCACGACCGGGACCTGGTCCTCCTGGAGCAGCGAGCTGCCGACCTCGTGGCCCTGGGCCTTGAGGAAGGTGTACGCCATGCCGCCGCCGATCAGGATGCGGTCGGCCTTCTCCAGGAGATGGTCGATGACGCCGAGTTTGTCGGAGACCTTGGCGCCGCCGAGGACCACGGCGTACGGCCGCTTGACGTCCACGGTGAGCTTCTCCAGGACGCCGACCTCGGTGGCGATGAGCTGGCCGGCCGCGTGCGGCAGGCGGGCGGGGAGGTCGAACACCGAGGCGTGCTTGCGGTGGACCGCCCCGAAGCCGTCGCCGACGTACACATCGGCGAGGGCGGCCAGCTGATCGGCGAAGGCGGCCCGCTCGGCGTCGTCCTTGCTGGTCTCACCGGGGTTGAAGCGGAGGTTCTCGATCACCGCGACCCGCCCGTCCGCGAGACCCGCGACGACCGACTTCGCCGAGTCGCCGACGGTGTCGGTCGCGAACGCCACACCGGCGCCCAGCAGTTCACCGAGCCGGCCCGCCGCGGGGGCGAGCGAGAAGGCGGGGTCCGGGGCGCCCTTGGGACGGCCCAGATGGGAGGCGACGACCACGCGGGCGCCCGCCTCGGCGAGCCGGGCGACGGTCGGCTCCACGGCCCGGATCCGGCCGTCGTCGGTGATGGTCGTGCCGTCGAGCGGCACATTGAGGTCGGCACGGACGAATACGCGCTTGCCCGCGACCCCTTCTTTCAGAAGCTGGTCGATCGTCTTCATGGAAAAGGACTCCTCAGGAGGGCCGGACGTGCGACAGGGCCCGGACCGCGCCACCTTGCGCCGCCCGGGCCCTTCGCTCACATCGTGGTGCTCTCATCGCCGGTCGGGGCCGGTCCGATCGATAGTGACCGGAAGCCGATCGGTGGTGAGCTGTTCAGAGCTGTCCGCCAACGAAGACCGTGAGGTCCACAAGGCGGTTGGAGTAGCCCCACTCGTTGTCGTACCAGCCGAGGATCTTCACCGAGGTCCCGTCCTGGACCATGGTCAGGGAGGAGTCGAAGATGCAGGAGGCCGGGTCGCTGACGATGTCCGAGGAGACGATCGGGTCCTCGGTGTAGTCCAGCACGCCCTTCAGGTCGCCGTCCTCGGACGCCTTCTTGAACGCGGCGTTGACCTCGTCCCTGGTGACCTCCCGGGCCAGCTGCACCACCAGGTCGGTGGCCGAGCCGGTGGGGACCGGGACGCGCATGGAGATGCCGTCCAGCTTGCCCTTGAGCTGCGGGAGGACCAGGGCGGTGGCCTTGGCGGCGCCCGTCGTGGTGGGGATGATGTTCTCCGCGGCGGCGCGGGCGCGGCGCAGGTCCTTGTGCGGGAAGTCCAGGATGCGCTGGTCGTTGGTGTAGGCGTGGGTGGTGGTCATCAGACCCCGGACGATGCCGAAGTTGTCGTCGAGGACCTTGGCCATCGGCGCCACGCAGTTCGTGGTGCAGGACGCGTTCGAGATGACGTGGTGGTTGGCCGGGTCGTACTGGTCGTGGTTGACACCCATCACCAGGGTGACGTCCTCGTCCTTGGCCGGGGCCGAGATCAGGACCTTCTTCGCGCCGCCGGCGAGGTGCTTCTCTGCGTCGGCCTTCTTGGTGAAGATGCCGGTCGACTCGATGACGATGTCGACGCCGAGCTCGCCCCACGGGATGTCGGCGGGGTCGCGCTCGGAGAGCACCTTGATGGTGTGGCCGTCGACCGTGATCGTGTCGGCGGTGTGGGACACCTCAGCCTTGAGACGGCCGAGGATGGTGTCGTACTTCAGCAGGTGGGCCGTGGTCGCGGTGTCACCCAGGTCGTTGACAGCCACGATCTCGATGTCTGCACCCTGGTCCAGCAGCGCGCGGAAGTAGTTACGACCGATGCGGCCAAAGCCGTTGATGCCTACGCGGATCGTCACGAACCGATCTCCTCGTTAGGTACGCCGGGTTTCGACGCCCGGCGAGTTGTATGGGATGTCCCCGACCGCTTACGACCCTACCTCGCGGGGCCGCCCGAGGTGACATCGGACGGCCTGTACACGACGGCGGCGATCCATACCCCCCGGTAGGGGGTACGGACCGCCGCCACCTGCGCCGGAGGCTCCCCCGAGCCCCCGTTACGGCGTGTCAGCGCCGGAGTGCGCTCAGCGCCTTGCCGAGGAGTTGCCTGCGGTCGGCGGCCGCGGGCACGTGCTCCAGGCCGAAGCCGATGAGCACGGTGTCGCGGGTGGTGACCGCCGACGCCGACGGGTACAGGTCCTGGCTGCGCTGCCAGTTTCCGCGCAGCGCGGGGCTGCCCGCGGGGGGACCCGCCGCCGCCCAGGGACCGAGGGAGGTCTCGAAGCCCTCCGCGCCCTGTTCGCCACCGCCGGTCACCAGTTTGGTGTCGTCGACGAAGACACCGCGTCCGCCGTCGCTGGGGTCGGTGATGTACGAGACGGAGACCTCGATCTGCTTGCCCGCGTAGGCGCTCAGATCGAAGGAGGCGGCCCGCCAGCCGTCGGAGGCCCCGGTGAAGGAGTTCCAGGTGCCGGTGGTGCCGGTCGCGGTGCAGCCGTCGTCGCCGACGGTGAGGTAGTGCCGAAGGAACGGGTGCTGGTTGACGTAGAACCCTGCGTCGCACTCGGTGGGCACGGTCGTCCTGGTGCCGCCGTTGGCGTCGGGGAGCGTCGTCCAGTCGTCCTGGCCCACGGTGTGGACCTCGACGACCGCGTTGTCGTAGCCGGGCTCGGTGTTGAAGCTGAGGCGGAGGTTCAGCTTCGGGGCGTCGGCCGCCGTGATGCCGGTCAGATCCAGGGTGCGGCCGAGCCGCATCCAGGAGGCGTTGCGGTGGGCGGCCACCGCGTACCACTGGCCCTCGTACGGCGAGAACGGCATCCGCACGCCCGGGTAGTCGCCCGCCGCCGCGCTGCGGAACTGCGGGAACTCGTCCGCCGGAAGGGTGTCCGAGGTGATCGTGTAGGCGCCCGCGGCGTTCAGCGGGTTGCCGGGTGCGTCCCCGAGCGCCGCGGAGGCGCCCGCGAGGCGTCCGGTACCCGCGAAGGCCGAGGTCCCGGTGAGCGAGGCCCGGCCTGACGCGCCGAGGTAGTACTGGGCGAAGTCGTCGCTCACCGCGCCGCCGAGGTTGGCGTTGCCCCCGGCCCGCTCACCGGTGGTGATCAGCTTTCCGCCCTCGTTGAGATAGGCGCGTACGGACCGGGTGGTGGCCCAGGAGGGTGCCGCCGCCCCGGTATACCAGACGGCGGTGTCGAAGTGGCTGAGTACGCCCAGCGGGTGCGGGGCGCCCTGGGTCGCGACGTCCCAGACGGCGCTGCGCTTCTTGTTGTCCGCAAGTGCGCCGGTGTACGCGGCGGTGTGCGCGGCGGGCGCGGTGCCGCCCTCCTCGGCGATCACCAGGGTGTCGGCGCGCGGCCGATCGGCGACCGTATAGGTGAAGGGCTCGCTGGAGGTGCGCTTCCCCTCCTTCGTACGGCCCGTGAACCAGACCTCGACCCGGTCGCCCGCCTCGGTGTCCTCGACCTCGGCGCGGTACTCGTCGAAGCGGATGTTGTCGTCGCCGCCGAAGGTCTCGCCGCCCTTCCAGGGTTCGAGGTCCTCGTCGTGCACCCGCCCGCCGTTGATCCGGTAGTTCAGCTCCTTGTCGCGCAGGGACTTGCGGGCGACGACGGAGACCTCCTGGTCGCCACCGCGCGCGTAGGAGACGGTGAACGGGTCGGGGGTGAAGTCGGCCGCCTTGAGGCCGAGCGAGGAGGCCGGCTGGTCGGGGGTGGCGGAAGTCTCGGCGACGGAGAGCGCGAACGGGATGTTCTTGGCGAACTCCTGCTGGATCAGCTTCTCGTCGTCGGGGAAGGTGAAGACGGAGGCGCAGTCGGCCGCGTTCCAGGCGTCGTCGGGGTCGATCCGGGACGCGGTGGCGCAGGTCGACATCTCGGGGGTGTACATCATCATCCCGTTGACGTTGGCCGCGTGGCCGTCGGCCTCACCGTTGGTGATGTACAGCTCGGAGGCGACCTGGGGGCGGTAGCCGGGTATCGCGGGGTTCCCCGGTGTGCCGGCGAGCGCCTTGTAGGCGACGTCGTCGGGTGTCGAGGTGGCGACCTGCCAGCCGACCCCGTACAGGATGAGTTCGGCCGCCGAGTGGTAGTTGATGCCGTACTCGAAGCCGATGCGCTTCTGGAAGGCGTCGATGGCCCTGGTCTCGGGTTCGGAGGCGGGGCCGGTGCCGCGGTAGGTCTCGTCGAAGGTGTCGGGGGACGAACCCTCGTTGTCGTAGCCCCACTTGTAGGCGAAGTTCCGGTTGAGGTCGACGCCGTCGCCGGGGCCGGTCTTTCCGTCGCCGTTGTTGTCGCGCAGGTTCTTGCGCCACTGCCGCTCGGTCGTACCGGTGAAGGTGTAGTCGTAGCCGTCGGGGTTGGCCGACAGGACGAACCACAGCTCGGTCGTATCGATGATCTTGGTGATACGGGGGTCCTTGCCGTAGTTCGTCAGATAGTGGTGCATCAGCCGCCGGTTCATCTCCGGGGTGATCCACTCACGTGCGTGCTGGTTGGACAGGTAGAGCGTCGCGGGCTTGGAGCCGTCGCGGCTCGTCCTGGCGCCCTTGCTGACCTTGAGGGCCAGGATGTCCTGGCCCTTGACCGACTTGCCGATGCTGATGGCCTTGGTGAGGCCGGGATGGGCCTGGGCGGTGGCGAGAATCTCGCTCTTGAGGCCGCCTTCGCCGCTGTACGGGCGGTAGACGCCGTCCCCCGCCGCGGCGACGCGCTTGTGCGCCGCGGCCGAGAGGGTGTGCTCGGTGATGCCGACGCCCTGCTCACGCAGCTCGCCGGCCTGCTTCTCGGTGAGGTGCAGCTCGACGGTGGCGGTGCCCTTGTCCGGGACCCGCTCGGTGAGTTCATGGCCGTCGGCGCCCGCCGCGAGCAGCAGCGGGACCTGTGCCTTGGTGACTTTCGCGTGCCAGACGGAGAGTCCGTCGCCGCCGCCGTCACCGGACTGAGCCCGGGCGATCGGAGCCGCCGCCAGTGTGGCGGTCAGCAGTGAAACCGCGGCGAGGATCGATCTCGCTCTGCGTCTCATAAAGCCCCCTTGCCGGTGTGTGTGCCAGGAAAGTGAACGGAAGTCAGACTGATCACGCCCCATGGCCATGTCAATACGGCGGTCGTGGGTATATGAGCGCGCAGCAAGAAGCTGCCGGTGTCCTGGGGACACCGGCAGCGGTGTGTGGCACAGGTGACGGGGGGGGTTCCGCCCGGTGTGTCAGGCGCCCCGGGGATCGTGCGCGGGCGCGCACCGGGGAGCGGTTACCCGGCGGGGAGGTTGGCGGTGGCTTCGTTCCCTCCCCCGGGCTCCGTCCGAGGGCCCCGCCGGCCCGGTCCCCCCGGAGCGGACTCAGCCGACCAGGCCGTCCGCCATCTCCTCGGTGAGGTTGGACTCCGTACCGGGGACACCGAGGTCCTGCGCCCGCTTGTCCGCCATCGCCAGCAGCCGGCGGATACGGCCCGCGACCGCGTCCTTCGTCAGCGGCGGGTCGGCGAGCGCGCCCAGTTCCTCCAGCGAGGCCTGCTTGTGCTCCATGCGCAGCCTGCCCGCCGCGGCGAGGTGCTCGGGCACCTCCTCGCCCAGGATCTCCAGCGCCCGCTGGACCCGCGCGCCGGCGGCGACCGCCGCACGGGCCGAGCGGCGGAGGTTGGCGTCGTCGAAGTTGGCGAGGCGGTTGGCGGTGGCGCGCACCTCGCGCCGCATCCGGCGCTCCTCCCAGGCCAGCACGGACTCGTGCGCGCCGAGCCGGGTCAGCAGGGCGCCGATCGCGTCGCCGTCGCGCACGACGACGCGGTCCACTCCGCGTACCTCTCTCGCCTTCGCGGCGATGGAGAGCCTGCGGGCCGCGCCGACCAGGGCCAGGGCGGCCTCCGGACCCGGGCAGGTGACCTCCAGCGAGGAGGAGCGGCCTGGCTCGGTCAGCGAGCCGTGCGCGAGGAACGCGCCGCGCCAGGCGGCCTCCGCGTCACAGGTGGCCCCGGAGACGACCTGCGGCGGCAGACCGCGGATCGGGCGGCCGCGGCCGTCGACCAGACCGGTCTGCCGTGCCAGCTGATCACCGCCCGCCACCACCCGTACGACATACCGGGAGCCCCGGCGCAGCCCGCCGGGGGCCATCACCATCAGCTCGGAACCATGGCCGAAGATCTCCAGGATGTCCCGCTTCAGCCGGCGGGCGGCGATGCCGGTGTCCAGCTCCGCCTCGATCACGATCCGCCCGCTCACCAGGTGCAGCCCGCCCGCGAACCGCAGGATCGCCGAGACCTCCGCCTTTCTGCAGCAGGTCCGGGTGACGGGAAGCCGGGAGATCTCGTCCTTCACCGCTGCCGTCATCGCCATGGGCCGATCCTTCCATGCATCCGAAAAATACGGTCGTACGCGGCGGCCAGCAGCTCCGGGTCGTGCTTCGGAACTCCTCCTCCTGCGGCTTCGCCCCGGGCGGGAGTCCCCCCGGCGGCCACGGGAGCGAGCTCGACCGCGGCGCCGAGGCGCTTTGCGGCGTCGGCGAGGGAATCGCGGTCGGGCACGGCGGCCTCGTCGGCCAGCACCACGTCCAGGGCGAGTTTAGGCGCGTGTCGTCCCAAAACCTCCAAATGACGCTGCGGTGAGAAGCCCTCAGTTTCTCCGGGCTGCGGAGCGAGATTGAGCGAGAGGACCCGGCGGGCCTTCGTCTCCACCAGCGCGTCCAGCAGCTGCGGCACCAGAAGATGGGGGATCACGGACGAGAACCAGGAGCCGGGGCCCAGAACCACCCAGTCGGCGTCACGGACGGCCGCGACCGCCTCGGGTACGGCGGGCGGGTCGTGCGGTACGAGATGCACGGACTGCACCTCCCCAGGGGTCAGGGCGACGGTCGCCTGCCCCCGTACCGTGTCGACCTCGTCCGGGCGGGCCGGGTCATGGCCCCGGACCAGCGCCTGGAGCTCCAGCGGGACGGCGGACATCGGCAGCACCCGGCCGTGCGCGCCGAGCAGCCGGCCCACCAGGTCCAGGGCCTGCACCGGGTCGCCCAGCTGCTCCCACAGCGCCACGATCAGCACATTGCCGACGGCGTGGTCGTGCAGATCGCCCTGGGAGTGGAAGCGGTGCTGGATCACCCGGGCCCAGGTCTGGCCCCAGTCGTCGTCGCCGCAGAGGGCCGCGAGGGCCTTGCGCAGATCGCCGGGCGGCAGGACGCCCAGCTCCTCGCGGAGGCGTCCGCTGGATCCGCCGTCGTCGGCGACGGTGACCACGGCGGTGAGGTCGCCGGTGATACGGCGCAGGGCGGCGAGGGACGCGGACAGACCGCGGCCGCCGCCGAGGGCGACGACCTTGGGCTGTGCTCCGCGTTTACGCCCAGCGGGCGTGTGGGTGTATCTGCGCAGCCGCCGCAGCCGCAGGGAGCGTCCGGTCACTCGCGCCCCATGTCCCGGTGGACCACGACGGTCTCGATGCCCGCGGAGGAGAGCCGGGCGGCGAGCTTCTCGGAGGTGGCGACGGAGCGGTGCTTTCCGCCCGTACAGCCGACGGCGATGGTCACATAGCGCTTGCCCTCGCGGCGGTAACCGGCCGCGATCAGCTGGAGCAGCTCCGTGTACCGGTCGAGGAACTCCTTGGCGCCGGGCTGGTTGTAGACATAGTTCGACACCTCCTCGTTCAGTCCGGTGAAGGGGCGCAGCTCCGGGACCCAGTGCGGGTTCGGCAGGAAGCGCATGTCGACGACGAGGTCCGCGTCGACCGGCAGTCCGTACTTGAAGCCGAACGACATCACCGTCGCCCGCAGCTCCGGCTCCTCGTCGCCGGCGAACTGGGCGTCCATCTTCGCGCGCAGCTCGTGCACGTTCAGACTGGAGGTGTCGATCACCAGATCGGCGTCCCCGCGCAGCTCACGCAGCAGATCGCGCTCGGCGGCGATGCCGTCGACGATCCGGCCGTCCCCCTGGAGGGGGTGAGGTCTGCGGACCGATTCGAACCGCCTGACCAGGGCGTCGTCCGAGGACTCCAGGAAGACGATCCGCCGGGTGACCTGCTTGGCGTCCAGGTCGGCGAGGGATTCGCGCAGGTTGTCGAAGAACCGCCGGCCGCGTACGTCGACGACGACGGCGATCCGGGCGACATTGCCCTGCGAGCGCGCGCCCAGCTCCACCATGGTGGGGATCAGCGCGGGCGGCAGGTTGTCGACGACGAACCAGCCGAGGTCCTCCAGACACTTGGCGGCCGTGCTGCGCCCGGCGCCTGACATACCGGAGATGATCACCAGCTCGGGGATGGCCGCCTCCGCGGCACCGCCGGGCTCGTTCGTGGTGCCCGTACTCACGTCTGCTGCTCCGTCTCCGTCGTGCTCGGTCATGTCGTACCACCCCCGTCGTTCTCTTCCATGATCTCTCCTGTCGCCGTGTTCACGGCGGGGACAGCCGGCGCCGCCGTGGCGAGGGCCGCGACCAGGGACTCCGCTGTCTTGCGGCCCATGCCGGGTACCTCGCAGATCTGCTCGATTGTGGCCTGTTTCAGTCGCTTGACCGAGCCGAAATGCTTGATCAGCGCCTGTTTCCGGGTTTCACCGAGTCCGGGGACGGCGTCGAGGGGGCTGGTACGGATGCGTTTGGTGCGCTTGGAGCGCTGATAGCGGATGGCGAAGTCATGGGCGGTGTCGCGGACGCGCTGGAGCAGATACAGGCCCTCGCTGGAGCGGGGCAGTACGACCGGGTCGTGCTCGCCGGGCAGCCAGATCTCCTCCAGCCGCTTGGCCAGACCGCAGACGGCGACATCGTCGATGCCCAGCTCGTCGAGGGCGCGCTGCGCCGCGGCCACCTGGGGCCGGCCGCCGTCGACCACGACGAGCTGCGGCGGGTAGGCAAAGCGCCTGGGGCGGCCGTCGTCCTCCAGGGGGCCGCCGGCGGTCCCACCGGCCCGCCCGGACGCCGTCCCGGGGCCTTCGGGAGTGTCCCCCGTGTCCGCCGTCTGCCCCGTCGCCGTGGCAGCCACCGGGCCCGCCGTCTCCTCCGGGCTGTCCGCCCCGATCCACTCGCCCGTCCGGTCCTTTTCGGCCAGATAGCGGCGGAAGCGGCGGCCGACGACCTCATGCATCGAGCGGACGTCGTCCTGCCCCTCGAAGGACTTGATCTGGAAGCGGCGGTACTCGCTCTTGCGCGGCAGACCGTCCTCGAAGACCACCATGGAGGCCACGACGTCCTCACCCTGCAGATGGGAGATGTCGAAGCACTCGATCCGCAGCGGAGCGGAGTCGAGACCGAGGGCCTCGGCGATCTCCTCCAGGGCACGGGAGCGGGTGGTGAGATCGCCCGCGCGCTTGGTCTTGTGCAGGGCGAGCGCCTGCTGGGCATTGCGCCCGACGGTCTCCATCAGGTCCTTCTTGTCCCCGCGCCGGGGAACGCGCAGCGACACCTGCGAGCCCCGGCGCTCGCTCAGCCACTGGCCGACGGCCTCCGGGTGCTCGGGCAGGGCGGGAACCAGGACCTCCTTGGGGACGGAGTCGCCGCGCTCCTCCCCGTACAGCTGCTGGAGCGCGTGCTCGACGAGGCCGGAGGTGCTGACGGCCTCGACCTTGTCGGTGACCCAGCCGCGCTGGCCGCGCACCCGCCCGCCGCGGACGTGGAAGATCTGGACGGCTGCCTCCAGCTCGTCCTCGGCGACCGCGATCAGATCGGCGTCGGTGGCGTCGGCGAGCACGACCGCGTTCTTCTCCAGGGCGCGTCTGAGCGCCCCTATGTCGTCACGGAGGCGGGCCGCCCGCTCGTACTCCATCTCTTCGGCCGCCGCCGTCATCTGCTTCTCCAGCCGGCGGATGTACGTACCGGTGCGGCCGGCCATGAAGTCGCAGAACTCCTCGGCCAGTTCCCGGTGCTCCTCGGGGGTGACCCGCCCGATGCAGGGGGCCGAGCACTTGCCGATGTAGCCGAGGAGACAGGGGCGTCCCTTCTGCTGGTGGTTCCTGAGGACGCCCGCCGAGCAGGTGCGCACCGGGAAGACCCGGAGCATCAGATCGACGGTCTCCCGGATCGCCCATGCATGGCCGTACGGACCGAAGTAGCGCACGCCCTTGCGCTTGGCGCCGCGCATCACCTGGACCCGGGGGAACTCCTCGTTCATGGTGACCGCGAGATACGGGTAGCTCTTGTCGTCCCGGTACTTCACATTGAACCGGGGGTCGTACTCCTTGATCCAGGTGTACTCCAGCTGGAGCGCCTCGACCTCGGTGGAGACGACCGTCCACTCCACGGAGGACGCGGTGGTGACCATCGAAGCCGTGCGCGGGTGGAGATTGGCCACGTCCTGGAAGTAGCTGGAGAGCCGCGAGCGCAGGTTCTTCGCCTTCCCGACGTAGATCACCCGGCGGTGCTCGTCGCGGAATCTGTAGACCCCCGGGGAGTCGGGGATCTCTCCCGGCCTGGGGCGGTAGCTGGAGGGGTCTGCCATGCCGTCCACCCTACTGGCGGGGGCTGACAGAGCGGCGGGACTCCGGGCCGTGCCCGGGAGCGGCGTTCCCCGCTCCGCACGGGGACGGGCGCGCACCCCTCCGGGCGGGGCCCGAGCCTCTGCCGGGGGCGGGTGCGCACTCCTCTTCCCGGGGCGGGACACGTCCCGAGTCGTTCGGCGAGCCGCGCCCCGGCGGTGAGGATGCGGGCGCACGAGCGGCCTCGCTGCCGAGCCGGCCCCGCCCTTCCGACAGCTCCCCGTACCGTCACGCCGTCGTCCGGACAGGGCGGGCCGGCCCCGGGGTTCTCCGCGCTGATTGAGCATCAGTCCTTGTCGCGGGCAGGTCGACACGCTTCAATGCGGGGATCCGGAGCTGTGAACCGCACGGCGGGGTGGTGAACGCCTGTGCCCGGGCAGGCTGGACGGCCGTTCCCGCCCGGCCGTACGACGGGACCGAGCCGTGGACCCGCACCGGGCGGGACACGGGTGCCGTACGGCCCCTGTACGTCCGGGCGCGCACGCGGCAGCAGAACCGGGGTCGGGTCAAAGGACCGCAGATCACCGCCGCTGGAGGTTCCCATGGGTCACACCGAGGCCGATCTGGCGCAGGTGCTGCACACCGGCCCGTTCCATCTGGCGCTGCGTGCCGCGCTCGCCGTGCGCGGACTGCCGCTCCAGCGGGTGCAGCACCATCTGGCACATCGCGGGATCAAGGTCGGGGTCACCAGCCTCAGCTACTGGCAGCAGGGCGCGCGCCGTCCGCAGCGGCCCGAGTCCCTGCGGGCCGTACGCGCCCTGGAGGAGGTGCTCGAACTGCCGGGGAACTCCCTCATCCGGCTCCTCGGCGTCGGCGAGGGCTCCGTCAACGCCGCCGTCGCGCGCCCCGACTCCCGCTCCCACCGCTCCCTGATGGATGCCTCGGACACGGTGGAGCAACTGCTGGCGGAGCTGGAGCCGCCCCCGGACGGTGGTCTGCACACGGTGGGCCACACCGAGCGGGTACGGATCGGGCCGGACCGGGAGCTGGTCGGGCGGGAATCGCAGCTCGTCGTACGTGCCGGCCTCGACGGTGTGGACCGCTGTCTCGCGATCCACCACGGTGACCCGGGCTGCGATCCGGAGCGGGTCCGGGTGAGCGCCCTGGAGAACTGCCGTACGGGGCGGGTGCGCCGGCACCGGGAGAGCGGGGTGGTCGTCGCCGAGCTGCTCTTCGACGCCCGGCTGCGCGCGGGTGACACCCATCTCTTCGGTTACGGCTTCGAGGACGCGACCGGCGGTGTGAGCACCGAGTACATGCGCGGTTTCACCTCCGCGGGCGGGCAGTACGCCCTGCAGATCCGTTTCGACGAGGACGCGCTGCCGGTGCGGTGCCGCCGGTTCGCCCAGGCCATGACGGGTGCCCCGCGCGGCGCCCGTACCGACCTCCCCCTGAGCGGCCGGCACCGTACGGTCCATCTCGTCGAGCAGGGGGTGCGTCCGGGGATCCTGGGCATCGACTGGGACTGGGACTGAGCGGGGCGGTCGGTGAAGGGCCGGTTCGGCGGGGACAGCCGGTCGAGGGCCGGCCGGCGGGCGCGGGAGGCGCTGTGCGCGGGCGTGCACGCGGGTGCGCGCGGCGTGCGCCGGAGAGGGAGCACACGCGGGCGTAGGTGCGTGCACAGGGGCTCGCGGCCGACGGGGCGCGCCGGGCGGGGACGTTACGCGCCCGGCCCCGCGACCAGCTTGCCGTCGCGCACCGTGATCGGGACCTCCGGGAGCGGTACGGTCGCCGGGCCCTTGAGTGCCTTGCCGGAGGTGACGTCGAAGCGGCTCCCGTGGCAGGGGCAGTTGGCCTCGGTGCCCTCGACCTTGTCGAGCGGGCAGCCCGCGTGAGTGCACTGGGCGCTGAACGCCTTGTAACGGCCCTCCGCCGGGCAGCTCACCACCAGTCGCTCCTCACGGTAGAGCCGGGCCCCGCCGACCGGTACGGCGTCGGCCGCGCCCAGGTCCACGGGCGCGGTCGGGGTGGGCTCCTCGGCATGCCCGAGTTTCGACTCCGTGGAGCAGGCGGTGACCCCCAGACCCGCGGCCCCGGCGAGGGCCGCGCCTTTCAGCACGGTGCGGCGGGCGGCTGAGGGCTGGCCGGACATGAGAACTCCACTGGTCAGAGCATGGGGGCGAACGCGGTGACAGACCCGACCATACCGGCGTGGATCCCGGGGCCCCGGAGCGGGCTCCCTCCCGCGGACAGGAGCGATGGGCTACGTTTCACGCCATGATCGTCGTCGCCGGAGAGTCCTTGATCGACCTGGTCCCGCAGGGGCCCGGCGAGCCCCTGCCCGCGCTGCTGCCGCGTCCGGGCGGCGGCCCGTACAACACCGCCGTCGCCCTGGGACGCCTGGGCGCGCGGGCGGCCTTCTGCTCACGGATGTCGACGGACGGCTTCGGGGACGCGCTGCTGGCCGGACTGGGTGAGGCCGGGGTGGACACCTCTCTCGTCCGGCGCGGGCCCGAGCCGACGACGCTGGCGGTGGCGTCCCTCGGCGCGGACGGCTCGGCGGGGTACCACTTCTACGCCCAGGGCACCGCGGACCGGCTGTTCGAACTGCCGCCCCTGCTGCCCCGCGCGGCGCGCGCGGTGGCGTTCGGGACCTGCTCGCTCGTCCTCGAACCGGGTGCGAGCGCCTACGAGGAGCTGTTGCGGCGGGAGGCCGGGCGAGGGCTGTTCACCCTGCTGGATCCCAATGTCCGGCCGGGGCTGATTCCGGATGCGGACGCCTATCGGAAGCGGTTTCGCGGCTGGCTCCCGTATGTCTCCCTGCTGAAGCTCTCGCAGGACGACGCCCGCTGGCTGGGCGGTGTGCCCGAGGGGCCGCCCGCGGTGGTGCTGACCCGCGGCGCGGAGGGGCTGACGGTGTTCCCCCGGGCGGGCGGGGAGATCTCGGTCCCGGCCGCCGAGGTCACGGTCGCGGACACGATCGGCGCGGGTGACACCGTGAACGCCGCCCTGCTCCAGGGCCTGGCCTCCCTCGGCGCCCTGTCGTCCGCCGCCCTCGCGGATCTCCCCCCGGACGCCTGGCGCAAGGTCCTGCGGTTCGCCGCCCATGCGGCCGCCGTGACCTGCTCCCGCACCGGGGCGGAGCCTCCGTACGCCTGGGAACTGCACGAATAGGCGCTCCGGCGCCTTCTCCCCGGCCCTTCGCCCGCTCCCCGCCGGGCCCGTGAGCTCCTTTTCGCCGTGGGGCCCCTGGCCCGGGCGCCCGGGGCGATCCCCGAGGGCCGGGCGCCGTGGCGAACCCGCGGTCCAGGCACCCGGCGCCCCGGGGAGAAGCACCGGGCCCGACGGACGCAGCGGCCGGTCGGGCTCGACCCACGCCGAGAAACCCCGCCGCGGCGCCGGAACGCCGGGCCCGGGTCCGGTTCAGCCACCGGACCCGGAGGGACGACCGCAAGGCCCCTACGACTTGGGGGCGCGGGCTGCCGCCTTTCTGGCCGGAGCCTTCTTCGCCGCCGTCTGCTTGACGGCTGCCTGCTTGACCGGCTTCTCGTTCACGGCCGTCCGGTTCACCGCCGTCTTCTTGGCCGTGGTCCGCTTCGCCGCGGACCGTGCCCGTGGCACCACGGCGTCACTGACCCGCTCGGGATCGAGGATGTCGCGCAGGAACTTTCCGGTGTGGCTGGCCGGGACGGCCGCGACCTCCTCCGGTGTGCCCTCGGCGATGACCAGCCCGCCGCCGCTGCCGCCCTCGGGACCCATGTCCACGACCCAGTCGGCCGTCTTGATCACATCGAGGTTGTGCTCGATGACGATGACCGTGTTGCCCTTGTCGACCAGTCCGGAGAGCACCGAGATCAGCTTGCTGATGTCGTCGAAGTGCAGACCGGTCGTCGGCTCGTCCAGGACGTACACCGTGCTCCCGGTGGAGCGCTTCTGGAGCTCGGAGGCCAGCTTGACCCGCTGGGCCTCACCGCCGGAGAGCGTCGGCGCGGACTGCCCGAGGCGTACATAGCCGAGACCGACCTCGTGGAGCGTCTTCAGATGACGGGCGATGGTCGGAACGGCCTCGAAGAAGGCGAGCGCCTCCTCGATGGGCATGTCCAGCACCTCGGCGATGGACTTGCCCTTGTAGTGGACCTCCAGAGTCTCCCGGTTGTAGCGCGCTCCGTGGCAGACCTCGCACGGAACGTACACATCCGGGAGGAAGTTCATCTCGATCTTGATGGTGCCGTCGCCCGAGCAGTTCTCACAGCGGCCGCCCTTGACGTTGAACGAGAACCGGCCGGGGAGATAGCCCCGGACCTTGGCCTCCATCGTCTCCGCGAAGAGCTTGCGGACATGGTCGAAGACACCGGTGTACGTCGCGGGATTGGAGCGCGGTGTGCGCCCGATGGGCGACTGGTCGACATGGACGACCTTGTCGACGAGGTCGTCGCCGTCGACACGGGTGTGGCGCCCGGGCACCGACTTCGCGCCGTTCAGCTCACGGGCGAGGTGGGTGTACAGGATGTCGTTGACCAGCGTGGACTTGCCGGAGCCGGAGACTCCGGTGACGGCCGTGAACACACCGAGCGGGAAGGAGACGTCGATGTCCCGCAGATTGTTCTCCCGGGCGCCCTGGACGGTGAGCCGCTTTCCCGGGTCCGACGGCCGGCGGATGTCGGGCGTCGGGATCGACTTCTTGCGGGCCAGATACTGCCCGGTCATCGATTCCTTGTTGGTCAGCAGCCCCTTCAGGGGCCCGGAGTGGACGACCCTGCCGCCGTGCTCCCCCGCACCGGGGCCGATGTCGACGACCCAGTCCGCCACCTTGATGGTGTCCTCGTCGTGCTCCACGACGATCAGGGTGTTGCCCATGTCGCGCAGACGGACGAGCGTCTCGATGAGCCGGTGGTTGTCACGCTGGTGGAGTCCGATGGAGGGCTCGTCCAGGACGTACAGCACACCGACGAGTCCGGAGCCGATCTGCGTGGCGAGCCGGATGCGCTGGGCCTCTCCGCCGGAGAGCGTGCCGGCCGCCCGGTTCAGCGAGAGATAGTCGAGGCCGACGTCGACCAGGAACCTCAGCCGCTCGTTGACCTCCTTGAGGACGCGCTCGGCGATCTTCTTGTCGCGCGCGTTCAGCCGGAGACGGCCGAGGAAGTCGGCGCACTCGCTGATCGACATGGCGGAGACATCGGCGATGGACTTCTCCATCACCGTCACCGCGAGGACGATCGGCTTGAGCCGGGTGCCCTCACAGGTCGGGCAGGGCACCTCCCGCATATAGCCCTCGAAGCGCTCCCTGCTGGTGTCGCTCTCCGCCTCCTGGTGCCGCCGCTTGACGAACTGGACGGCGCCCTCGAACGCGGGGGTGGTGTACGCCCGCTCCCGCCCGTACCTGTTCCGGTAGCGGACCTCGACCTGGGTCTTGTGGCCGTACAGCAGGGCCTTGCGGGCGCGCTGGGGCAGCCCGCCCCAGGGCATGTCGGTGGCGAAGCCGAGCGCCTGGGACAGCCCGCCGATCAGCCGCCCGAAGTACTCCTTGGTGTGGCCGTGGGACCACGGGTGGATCGCCCCCTCGTCGAGGGACTTCTCCTCGTCCGGGACGATCAGGTCGGGATCGACCTCCATCCGGGTGCCGATACCGGTGCAGTCAGGGCAGGCACCGAAGGGGGAGTTGAAGGAGAAGGAGCGGGGCTCCAGCTCCTCGAAGGACAGGTCGTCGTACGGGCAGTAGAGATGCTCCGAGTACATCCGCTCGCGCTCGGGGTCGTCCTCGGGGAGGTCGACGAAGTCGAGCACGACCATGCCGCCGGAGAGGCCGAGCGCGGTCTCGACCGAGTCGGTCAGCCGGCGCTTGGCGCTGTCCTTGACGGTGAGGCGGTCCACGACCACCTCGATGGTGTGCTTCTCCTGCTTCTTCAGCGCCGGCGGCTCGGCGAGCTGGATCGTCCGCCCGTCGACCCGGGCGCGGCTGTATCCCTTGGTCTGGAGGTCGGCGAAGAGATCGACGAACTCTCCCTTCCGCTCGCGGACCAGCGGGGAGAGCACCTGGAAACGGCTGCCCTCGGGCAGCTCCAGCACCTTGTCCACGATGGCCTGCGGCGACTGCCGGGAGATGGGGCGGCCGCACTCGGGGCAGTGGGGCTTGCCGATCCGGGCGAACAGCAGCCGGAGGTAGTCGTACACCTCCGTGATGGTGCCGACCGTCGAGCGGGGGTTGCGCGAGGTCGACTTCTGGTCGATGGAGACGGCCGGGGAGAGGCCCTCGATGAAGTCGACGTCGGGCTTGTCCATCTGCCCCAGGAACTGCCGGGCGTACGACGACAGGGATTCCACATACCGGCGCTGGCCCTCGGCGAAGATCGTGTCGAAGGCGAGCGAGGACTTGCCCGACCCGGAGAGCCCCGTGAACACGATCAGGGAGTCACGGGGGAGGTCGAGCGAGACGTTCTTGAGATTGTGCTCGCGAGCGCCACGAACGATGAGACGGTC
Organism: Streptomyces sp. NPDC051018; assembly: GCF_044456085.1. NCBI lineage: Bacteria > Bacillati > Actinomycetota > Actinomycetes > Kitasatosporales > Streptomycetaceae > Streptomyces > Streptomyces sp. NPDC051018. The sequence goes on along the minus strand of NZ_JBITFN010000001.1, from coordinate 809,507 downwards.
GGCCACGCCGGGTCCGCACCTTTCTTGAGGGGGCTTGACAGAAGCGGGGGCACCGGCCCCCGGCACCGGACCTTTCCAGCCTATGGGGGGCCGCCAAGCCGTGTGAGTGTCTGAGCGGTGAATGCCTGACAACCAAGGATGCCTCGCCCCAGGCTATAGCACGCGCATTCGATTTCGGACCGCTCGGTCGCCGGCTTCACCCGATCGTGTGGCGGGACTATCGTCGGCGCCATGATCGATCCACAGAGCGACCTCGCCTCACTCCAGGCGGCCACGGATCGGCTGCTCACCGCGGCCGACGCCATGGACAACGCCTCCGTCGCCGGTCCGTCACGGCTGCCGGGCTGGCGACGCGGTCATGTCCTCGCCCATCTCTCCCGCAACGCCGACGCGCTCCTCAACGTCTTCGAGGGCCGTCCCATGTATGTGAACGCCGAGGCCCGTGACGCGGACATCGAGCGGGACGCCGGCCGTCCCGTCGACGTCCAGCTCGCCGATCTGCGCGACAGCTCCGCCCGGCTGGCGGCCGTGGCGGCGCTCCCCGGCGACTGGGAGCGCACGGTCGAGCTGCGCAACGGCGTCACCGACCGGGCCCTGCGGCTGCCGTTCCGCAGACTCGTCGAGGTCGAGCTGCACCATGTCGACCTCGACATCGGCTATGAGCTGGAGGATCTGCCGGAGGAGTTTGTGCTCCGCGAGATCGATTTCCTCGCGGAGCGGTTCGGCGGCCACCGGGACGTGCCGTCGACCGGGCTGAAGACCGGCGGGGGTCGCGGGGAGCGGATCTGGACGACGGGCGGCGGCGCCGAGGGAGGCCCGATCGGGGTCGAGGGCACGGGACCCGATCTCATGGGCTGGCTCGCGGGACGCCGTGACGGCTCCGCGCTCCGGGTCTCGGGCGGCCCGCTGCCCGCGCTGCCCCCGCTGTGAGTCCCGCGCCGCCCCGGGTGCCGATGCGGTACGAGTCCCGCGCCGCCCCCGTATGACCGGGGCGGCGGTATGACGATCGCGGACGGGGCGGTACGGCGCCGGGGCGACGCCCGCCGCGACCAGGCCGCCGTCACCCGCCGGGCGACTCCCTCGCCGCCCGGTGTCGGACCCCGGGGATAGGCTTCCCCCATGACGTACAGCGGAGTGGTGAAGGTCGGCGGACCCGCGGATGTGCACGAGCTGACGGACCTGATGATCTCCAAGGTCGCGGTCGGCCCGATGGACAACAACTGCTACCTCCTGCGGTGCCGGGCGACCGGCGAACAGCTGTTGATCGACGCGGCCGACGACGCCGAGACGCTGCTCCGGCTCATCGGCGAGGACTCGATCGCGTCCGTCGTCACCACGCACCGCCACCGCGACCACTGGCAGGCGCTCGCCGGAGTCGTCGCCTCGACCGGCGCCCGCACCTACGCTGGCAGGTACGACGCCGAGGGCATCCCCGTCCCGACCGATGTGCCCGTCGAGGACGGTGACGCGATCCGGTTCGGCCGGGTGGAGCTGACCGCGCGCCACCTCGTCGGGCACACCCCGGGTTCGATCGCCCTGGTGTACGACGATCCGCACGGCCCTCCGCATGTGTTCACGGGCGACTGCCTCTTTCCCGGCGGGGTCGGCAACACCCGCAAGGACCCGGAGGCCTTCGCGAGCCTCATCGGCGATGTGGAGTCGAAGCTGTTCGACCGGCTGCCGGACGAGACCTGGGTCTACCCCGGCCACGGCAGGGACACCACACTCGGCGCCGAGCGCCCTCATCTGCCGGAGTGGCGCGCCCGCGGCTGGTAGCCGCACCCGCCGGACACCCCCTCAGGAGGCGCCCTCTGCCGCCTCCCGCACGGGAAACACCGACCGGATTCCCGCTCCCCGGGGCGGGCCCGACGCGCTCCCCGACCCCACGTAGCCGGCGGCCCGAGGCCCGGCAGACCCGTGACCGGCCCGCGGTGAGCGTGTGCCGGACGGAAGCCCGGCGCAGCATCGCATGGTCGCCGCCGGGCCGGAGCCGCCCGCCGGATCGCCGGGTGCCCAGCAGGCGCGGCCTCACGGCCGGGGCCCGGTACCGGGGCGGGGGCGGCCCGGGTCGTAGCCGTACACCCGTCGGGACCCCGCCGTACGCACCCGGGGCGCCGCCCGTCGGCGTACCGGATCGGGAGCGTATGCCGGCGGAGAGGGACGGCCCATCGCACCGCGCTCCACACCGGCGGAACGGCGTGCCGGAGCCGGGCCCTGCCCTGGCCCGTCATGGCGGAAGTGTCGCCGTGACCACCAGTCCCCCGCCGTTGCGGGGACTCGCCTCGACCGTGCCCCCATGGGCACGGGCCACCGCCCGGACGATCGACAGCCCCAGGCCCGCTCCCCTCGCGCTGACCAGGCGGTCGTTGCCGAGGCGTCGGAACGGTTCGAACAGGGTGGGAATGTCGTACGGGGCCACCACGGGACCGGTGTTGCTCACTTCGACCTGGGCGCTTCCGTCGGGGCTCGTGCGGCTGACGACCTGGATCGAGCCCCCGCTCCCGGAGTTGTGCCGGATGCCGTTCTCGACGAGGTTGTGCACCATGCGCTCCAGCAGGAGCGCGTTTCCCGTGGTCGTGGCCTCCTCCGCCTTCTCCTGGACGGCGATGCCCGCGCGCTCGGCCTCCGGCCCGGTCTGGGCGACCACATGGGAGACGACATCGGCCAGGTCCACGGGGAGCCGGTCGGTGATCTCGTTCTCCGAGTCGGCGAGCAGCAGCAGCCCGCTGATCAGCCGCTCGTGCCGGATATTGATCTCCAGAAGGGTCTCGCCCAACTGCTTGACGTCCTCCGACGCCGACTTGCGGTGCATCGCGACCTCGACGAGCGCACGGCCCAGGGTGAGCGGGGTGCGCAGTTCGTGGGAGGCGTTGGCGACGAAGCGCCGCTGGCCGTCGAAGGAGCGGTCCAGCCGCTCGACCATGGTGTCGAAGGTGTCGGCGAGGTCCTTCACCTCGTCGTCGGGACCGCTCAGGGCGATGCGCTCATGCAGCCCCCGGCCCGCCGCGGGGGCTGCGGCGATACGGCTGGCGGTCTCGGTGACCCGGTGGAGTGGGGCGAGGACCCGGCCGGCGACCAGCCAGCCGAACCCGGCCGCGGCTCCCCCGACGACGAGGAGCACCAGTCCGCCCTGGCCGAGCAGGGTCGTCACCGCGGCGTCGTTGAGCTTCTCCCGCTGCTCCTTCAGCCATTTCTCGGTGTCGGATGCCTTGAACTGCTTGTTGCCGAGGCTCGGCGGCAGCGGCGGCTGGCCGGCGGAACCGGTGGGAGCCGTACCCTCCACGGAACGGATGATCTTCGCTCCCCCACCGTTGAGCTGCTGGCTGAACAGCACATAGGTGACGCCGAGCAGCACCACGCCGGCGACCAGGAAGAGCCCGCCGTAGATCAGGGTGAGACGGGCGCGCAGCCCGAGACGGGCGGGCAGGATCCGGCCGGGCCACCACGGCCTGCCGGATGCGGAGTCCTGTCCATCCCCCAGGTCCCGTTCCGCTCGGGAGTCCCGCTCCGCCCGGGAGTCCTGACCCGCCCGGGGTCCGGCGTCGTTCACGGGATCCGGTACCCCACTCCCGTAACGGTTTCGACGACCGGTGGGCCGCCGAGCTTGCGCCGCAGTTTGAGCACGGCCAGCCGGACCGCCCCCGTGAACGGATCCGCGTGCTCGTCCCATGCCTTCTCCAGCAGATGCTCGGCGGACACCGGCGCGCCGTTGGCGCGCAGCAGTTCGGCGAGGACCGCAAACTCCTTCCGGGACAGCGGTACGTACCGTCCCTCGCGGAACACCTCACGGCGGGCCGGGTCCAGGGTGATGCCCGCCCGGCGCAGCACGGGGGGTGTGGCGGGGCGGGAGCGCCGCCCGAGTGCCTGGACCCGGGCCGCGAGTTCGGGGAAGGCGAACGGCTTGGTGAGATAGTCGTCCGCCCCGAGGCCCAGTCCGTCGACGCGGTCGGCGATCTCGGCGGCGGCGGTGAGCATCAGGACCCGGGCGACGGCACCGGACTCGGTCATCCGGCGGCAGACCTCGTCCCCGTGGACGGCCGGCAGATCCCGGTCCAGCACGATCACGTCGTAGTCGTTGACGCCGATGCGCTCCAGCGCAGCCGCGCCGTCGTGGACCACGTCGACGGCGTGTGTCTCCTCGCGCAGCCACTCCGCGATCGCGCCGGCGAGCATCGGCTCGTCCTCCACCACCAGAACCCGCATCCCCGTGCCCTTCCCTCTCCGGCGGGATCGCTCCGCACCTGATCGGAGCGGTCCCAGGGGTCCATGGTGGAGGCTGTCACGTTTCCTCACCGTTAGCAGCCCGGGGCCGCCGGAGCTCGTCCCCGTCCGCCGCGGTCCGCCGTGCGGGCGGCGACCGACCGGAAACAGCGAGGAAACGGCCCACTGCGTTCCATCACTCCTCGGGCGGCCGGAACTCTCCGGCCCGCAGCGAAGGAGACGACCCCATGCGATCACGTACCCGCAGGACACGCACCGCTCTGGCGGTCCTGCCGCTTGCGCTGACCCTGGCGCTGGCCGGCTGCTCGTCCGGTTCGGACGGGCAGGACGTGGCCTCGGCGGCGACCGGCAAGGCGGCCGGTTCCCAGGACGGCAAGGAGGGCAAGGACGCCGAGGCGGCCGGTGGCGGCGGGGACAAGGCCCTGCAGTTCGCGAAGTGCATGCGCGAGAACGGGGTTCCGATGGAGGACCCGAAGGACGGAAGGTTCGTCCTCGAACTCGACAAGAAGACGAACAAGGCCGATGTGGACAAGGCCATGAAGGCGTGCCGTGAGTTCCAGCCCTCGGGCAAGGGGAAGGGCAAAACGGACCCGAAGGCCGCCGAATCGATGCGCAAGCTCGCCCAGTGCATGCGGGAGAACGGCGTCGAGGGCTTCCCCGACCCCGCCCCGGGTGGCGGGATCAGGATGGACCGGAGCGTCGGTGAGGACCCCGACTTCAAGGCCGCCCACGAGAAGTGCAAGGCCAAGGGTCCCAAGCTGCCCGGGGGACAGTGATGGGGGAACCGACCGTGGAGGAGCTGACGGACGGGCACCGGACCGACCCGCCCGGGAACACACCCGGGGCGGCGCCCGACGCGGCCCCCCAGGGGCCGGGGGACGGCGAGAAGGGCCGTGCGCCGAGGACGCGCCGCCGCCGACGGCGAGGCCGGAAGGTCGCCGTCGCCCTCGCGGTGCTCGCGGCGGGGGGCGCGGTCACCGTCGCCACCCTGGGCCTCGGCGGGGACGGGGGATCGTCGGAAGGCGGCTCCGCGAGCGAACTGCCGCCGAACACCGCCAGGGTGACGAAGCAGACCCTGGAGGACACCCACGACGCCGACGGCCAGTTGGGGTACGGACCGTCGACGGAGGCCACGGGCCGGCTGACCGGCACGCTCACCGGTCTTCCCGAGTCGGGCGACCGGATCGGCCGGGGCAAGCCGCTGTACGAGGTGGACAACAAGCCGGTGACCCTGATGTACGGCTCGCTGCCCGCGTACCGCGAACTGAAGCAGGGCGTCGAAGGCCCCGATGTCAAGCAGCTGGAGCGTAACCTCTCGGCGCTCGGCTACAGCGGGTTCACCGTCGACGAGGAGTTCACCGAGACCACCGCGTCCGCGGTGAAGGAGTGGCAGGAGGACCTGGGTCTCGACGAGACCGGAGCAGTGGAGCTGGGACGGGTGGTCTTCGAGTCCGGCGAGGTACGGATCGACGCGCTCGACGCCGATGTGGGTGGCGCTCTCACCATGGGCGGCAAGGTGCTCACGTACACCGGGACCGCGAAGGCCGTCACCCTGGAACTCGAAGTGGCCGACCGGCAGTTGGCGAAGGAGGGTGCGACCGTCGGTGTCACCCTGCCCGACGACACGGTGATCAGCGGGCGGGTCGACGACGTCTCCACGATCTACCAGGCCGCGTCCGGGCAGGAGGAGGAGGCCTCGACCGTCATCGAGGTGGTGGTGGGTCTCAAGGACAAGAAGGCCCAGAAGGCGGCGGAGTCGTACGCCCTGGCGTCGGTGACGGTGAACTTCACCGCGGAGACCCGCAAGGACGTGCTGACCGTGCCGGTCTCCGCGCTGCTGGCGCTCGCCGAGGGCGGGTTCGGCCTGGAGGTCGTCAGCGGCGGCAGGACCTCGTACGTCCCGGTCACCACCGGCCTGTTCGCCGACGGCCGGGTGGAGGTCTCCGGCGCGGGCATCACCGAGGGCACGACCGTGGGGATACCCAAGTGATCTCTCTGACGGAAGTGACCAAGGTCTACGCGGGCGAGGTGACCGCGCTCGGGGGTGTGTCGCTGCGGATCGCGCGCGGCGAACTCGTGGGCATCGTCGGCCCGTCGGGTTCGGGCAAGTCCACCATGCTGCATGTGCTGGGTACGCTGGACCGGCCCACCTCGGGGCAGGTGCACATCGACGGGTACGACGTGGGCACGCTGTCCGACAGCAAACTGTCCGCGCTGCGGGCGAGCCGGATCGGCTTTGTGTTCCAGCAGTTCCACCTGGCGCCCGGGACAGCGGCGCTCGACAACGTGGCGGACGGGCTCCTGTACTCGGGGTTCCGCCCCGCCGAGCGCCGGCGGCGGGCAGCGGCCGCGCTGGAGCGGGTGGGTCTCGGTCATCGTATGGACCACGAGCCCCATGAGCTGTCCGGCGGTGAGCGCCAGCGGGTGGCCATCGCCCGCGCGGTGGCGGGCGATCCGCCTCTGCTGCTTGCCGACGAGCCGACCGGAGCGCTGGACTCCGTCTCGGGGGAGGGGGTGATGAGGCTGCTGCGCGAGCTGCATGCCGGAGGCACCACCGTGGTGATCATCACCCATGACCGCGAGATCGCCGGATCGCTCCCCCGTCAGGTGCGGATGCGGGACGGCCTGGTGGTCGAGGACAGCGCCTCCGCGCCGGTGGGGGTGGGACCGTGACCTCCCCCACCCTGCTGCCGGAGCCGGATGTGACACAGGGGCGGCCGGCCGACGCACGGGATCTGCGTCCCGCCCGGCTGGGGCCGCGCGATGTGGTCAAGGTCGGTGCGGTGGGTCTGCGCACCCGCCCCATGCGCGCCTTTCTGTCGGCGCTGGGCATCGCGATCGGCATCGCCGCGATGGTCGCGGTCGTGGGCATCTCGTCCTCGTCCCGCGCCGAGCTGGACCGTACGCTCTCGGCGCTGGGCACCAACCTGCTGACCGTTGCCCCGGGCTCGACCCTGACCGGGGAGGCCGCCCAGCTGCCGTTGGAGGCCGAGGCCATGGTCAGCAGGATCGGCCCGGTGACCTCGGTGTCGGCGGTCGGTGAGATCGCCGAGGCGAAGGTCTACCGCAACGACAAGATCGCCAAGGCGGAGACAGGCGGTCTCGTCGCCCTGGCCGCCCGCACGGATCTGCGGGAGACCGTCGCCGCGGAACTGCGCACCGGCAGCTGGCTGAACGACGCGACGAGCACATACCCGGCGGCCGTCCTCGGCGCGACGGCGGCCGAGCGTCTGGGCATCGGCAGGATCGGCCCCGAGACCCAGATACTGATCGACGGCCGGTGGTTCACCGTCGTGGGCATTCTGGAGGAGGCCCCGCTGGCTCCGGAACTGGACAGCGCCGTCCTGGTGGGCTGGCCGGTGGCACGGACGGAACTGGGCTTCGACGGGCATCCGACGACCATCTACACCCGGTCCGAGGAGTCCGCCATACCGGCCGTACGCGATGTGCTGGGGCCCACGGCCAGTCCCGAGACGCCCAACGAGGCCGAGGTGTCCCGTCCCTCGGACGCGCTGGCGGCACAGCAGGCGGCGGGTGAGGCGTTCACCGGTCTGCTGCTGGGGCTGGGCGCGGTCGCCCTGCTCGTCGGCGGTGTCGGGGTGGCCAACACCATGGTCATCTCGGTGCTGGAGCGACGGGCCGAGATCGGGCTGCGCCGCTCCCTGGGGGCCACCCGGGGGCAGGTCCGTACGCAGTTCCTGGCCGAGTCCCTGCTGCTGTCGGCGCTCGGCGGACTGGGCGGGGCGGTGCTGGGGTCCGCTGTCACGGTCGGCTACGCCGTCTATCAGGGCTGGCCCTCCGTAGTGCCGCCGTGGGCGGTGTTCGGCGGTGTCGGCGCGACGCTGGCCATCGGGGCGCTGGCCGGTCTCTATCCGGCCGTGCGCGCCTCCCGCCTCTCCCCCACCGAGGCGCTGGCCACGCCGTAGCGTCCGAGCCGGGCAGACAGCCCGGGCCCGGACAGCCGGGGACGGTGGGTGCGACGCTCAACGTCGCACCCACCGTCCTGTGCCGTACGGGCTCCTGCTGTTGTCCGGGATCCAGCTCGTGCGGGGCCCAGTTCCTACGGGATCCAGCACGTGCGGGGCCCAGCTCGTACGGGATCCAGCACGTACGGGCTGCTCCCGGCGAGGGCGTCTCCCGGCGGGCTGGCCCTTCCCTCGCGGTGGGGCCGGCCCGCGGCACGGGCTCAGGACCCGGTGCCGCCCTTGTCGCCGTCCTGGGACGGGGACGTCGAGGACGAGACGGACTCCTTCTCGCCGCCCTTGGCCGCGGCCTCGGCGACCTCCCGCTCCGCCTGCTTCTTGGAAGCAATGAGGCTGGTGATCGTAGTGACGATCAGCACACCGCAGATGACCGCCAGCGAGAACGGGATGGAGATCTCGGGGACGTGCACCCCGCTCTCGTGCAGCGCGTGCAGCACCAGCTTGACGCCGATGAAGCCGAGGATCACGGACAGGCCGTAGCTGAGGTGGACCAGCTTCTTCAGCAGTCCGCCGATCAGGAAGTACAGCTGCCGCAGACCCATCAGCGCGAACGCGTTGGCCGTGAAGACGATGTACGGGTCCTGGGTCAGGCCGAAGATCGCCGGGATCGAGTCCAGCGCGAACAGGATGTCCGTGGTGCCGATGGCGAGCATGACGACCATCAGTGGTGTCAGGACGCGCTTGCCGTTGTTCCGGATGAAGAGCTTGGTGCCGTGGTACCTGTCCGCGACGCCGAACCGCTTCTCGGCGGCCTTGAGGAGCTTGTTCTCCTCCCACTCCTCCTCGTCCTCGCCGGCCCGCGCCTCCTGGATGAGCTTCCAGGCGGTGTAGATCAGGAACGCGCCGAAGATGTAGAAGACCCAGGAGAAGCTGGCGATGATCGCGGCGCCCGCGGCGATGAAGATGGCCCGCAGGACCAGCGCGATCAGCACACCGACCAGCAGCACCCGCTGCTGGAGGTGGGACGGCACCGAGAACTTCGCCATGATCAGGACAAAGACGAACAGATTGTCGACACTGAGCGACTTCTCGGTGATGAAGCCGGCGAAGAACTCTCCGGAGGACTGGCTGCTGCCGAAGACCAGCAGGCCGATACCGAAGAGCACGGCCAGCACGATCCAGACGATCGTCCAGATTCCGGCTTCCTTGATCGACACATCATGGGGCTTGCGCCCGATGAAGAAGTCGACGGCGATCAGGGCGCTCAGACCGAGAATGGTCAGCACCCAAAGAGTCAATGAAACGTCCACTGCGCCTCCGGCGTCGTACGGCTACTTGATCAGCGTCGTCGCTGCCGGAGGTCTCCTCCACCCGGTGACACCTGCCACCTCGGGCCGACGCCCCGGGACCTGTCGGTCCGTATTGACGGGCACGTCGCAGCCGGGAGTACTCCCCTCCGCTCAAGGGAGCGTACAGGATGTCCCAAGGAAAGGTAAAGCGCTCCGTAAAGGGATGTTAAAACGCGCAGGTCAACGGCCCCAGGATCGGCGTGCGGCGGTCACCTGGTCCAGCACCTGGCGCAGGATCGTGCTGCCCGGCGGCACCGCGGGCGGCTGATAGGTCCAGGAGTGCCGGACCCAGGGGTCGGCCAGATGGTCGTCGGGCACCGGGGTGATGCGCAGCAGCGAGCGCCACAGCGGGTCGAGCACCGGCCCGTACGCGCTCGCGTCCTCGCGGTCGGCGACCATCATCAGATGCACCCCGACCGAGGGGCCCTCGTCGGCGAGATAGCGCAGCTGGGTGACGGCGCGGTCGTCGAAGCCGTGCGGGAAGTCGTTGACGATGAGCAGCTGCTCCGAGGTGTCCAGATCGGGCGGGAGGGCGTCGGCCGCGCCGCCGCGCACCGCCATCGTCACCAGATCCACCCGCTGGGTCAGCCTGGCGAGCGTCTCGGTGACGCCCTGAGCGCCGGTGGCCGGCGGCGCCGCGAGGACCCCGGACTGCACCAGTGGAGCGAAGGAGGTGGCTCCGGTGCCCGCCGGGTCGATGACATGGACCGTGAAGTCGCCGGGCGGATGGACGGCGAGCAGCCGGGCCGCGTGGGTGACCGCGCAGTCCACGGCCAGCTTCCGCAGCTGAGCCTCGTCCAGCATGATCGCGGCCTCGGAACCGGCGCGCCCGCTGTCGACCCACAGACCGCGCTCCAGCGGCAGCCTGATAAGGAACGGAATGCGCAGCTCCGGGGTCTCGGGCAGCTGGAGATCGCCCAGGCGCAGCGCCATCGGGTTCTCCATGGGCACGCGGTACGCATGCCAGACGGGGTTGTCCCAGCGGGCGAAGGCGGGCGGCAGCGCGGGCTCGACGACATCGGATTCGGCGGCCAGCTGCGCGAGGTCGCGGTCGAGTGCCTGGCGGGCCTGGACGGTGAGCTGCTCGCACTTGGCCCGGGCCGCCGCGCGGGCGGCGTCACCGGCCCCTCCGATCCGGTTGCGCGGGTCGGACAGGGCCTGGTCCAGCTCCTGGTCCATCCGGGACTCGGCGAACTCGACGGCGCTGCGGTAGCTGGCGACGGTACGGGCCAGATCCTCGAACATGCCCCAGATCTGGTTGTAGAGCCGCTCCTCCATGGACCAGCCGGTCGCGTCGCCCGCGACGGGGCGCGACGGCCTCCCGGGCTCGGGGGCGGGCGCGGCCGGGGGCGGCGGGGGCGGGGCGGAGCGCCGGCGGGGGTGCGCGTAGTTGATGGGGCCGCCCGGCACGGTCGGGGTGTCGGCCGTGGCGTCCTGCTGGCCGTCGGCGGGGCCCGGCTGGGCGCCGCCCGGTCCGGCGAGCCCGTCGGCGACGGTGGCGTCCGGTGCGGGCGTCTGGTTCGGCCGGGTGCCGGAGGAGCGCCCGTAGGCACCGTCGGCGGCACTGCGCGTACGCAGCTGCGCCGGCTCCGCCCGGGGCGGGCGCGGGGTGACGGCCGCCTGGATCTCGGCGGCCCTCTCCCGGGCCCGGTCGACCCGCTGGTCGCCGAGCAGCTGCGCGAGGCCGCCCGCGTACCCCTGGCCGACCGCGCGCACCTTCCAGGCGCCCTGGCGGCGGTACAGCTCGAACGCGACGAGCGCGGTCTCGGTGTCCAGACCGGTGATGGTGAAGCTCGCCACCTCCACACCGTCCCGGCTGATGACGGCCAGGAACGGGGCCGCGGTGGCCCCGAAGTGCGCCGGGCCTCCGGTGCCCTCGGGGAGGGCGAGCAGCAGACCGACCTGGTGCACGGCGGCGGGCACGGCGTCCAGGTCGACCTTGAACCGGGGTGCCTCGGTGACACCGGTGGGAACCTCCACCCCCGGCAGCGCGGGCGCGCCGGGATGGGCGAGCCAGTCGTCCCGTACGACCCCCTGCTCGTCGGAGCAGGTGGCGCAGGCCACCATCGGATGGCCGGCGGACACCCGGATCTCCAGGCGGGTGTCGGGCAGCGGATGATTCTGCCCACGGACCAGCTCGGCCGTCATCGCCTTGTCCCCTCGATGCTGTAGTCGGTGCTCTCGTCGGGCGTGGCGCGGGTGGTCGTGGTGCGCGGTGCCCGAATGGTGGTAAGCGGTGCAGCTCCCGGTGGCCTGCCCGCCTCCGGGAGCTGCGTGTACGTCCGTCCGCACGGTGTCCTGCGGTCCTGCTCCGGCGGTGCCTACAGGTGCGGCAGGATCGCCGGCATCAGGTCCTGGAAGGTCCGGCCGTTGGCAGGGTTGCCGAGGGCGGTCATCTTCCAGCCTCCGGCCCCGCCCGGGACGCGGTGCACCTTCGCCATGATCTGCGCGGTGTAGTTGCCGCCGCCGTCGAGCGTGTAACGGGCCAGCTCCTGGCCGTTGGTCTCGTCGACGATGCGGCAGAAGGCGTTCTGCACCTCCTGGAACGTCTGGCCGGTGAAGGAGTTCACCGTGAAGACGATCTGGTCGATGTGGACCGGTACCCGCGCCAGGTCGACGAGGATGGCCTCGTCGTCCCCGCCCGAGCCGGCGCCGCCGACCATGTTGTCGCCGGTGTGCCTCACGGAGCCGTCGTCGCTGACGAGGTGGCGGAAGAAGACGACGTCCACCGGCTGCTTGTCGGCGAACAGAACCGCCGACGCGTCGAGGTCGATCTCCTTGGTGCGCGAGCCGAACAGACCGCGGCGGGCGGCCGCCTGCCAGCCGAGCCCCATCCGCACTGCCGTGAGAGTGCCCCCGTCGCTCTTCTGCAGGCTGATGGCCTGACCCTTGGTCATATTGACCGTCACGCGCTGTCCCCTTCTCGATTGAGTGCCCCGCCCATATGAGCGGCTCATCAGCACCCTACGCAGTCGCGTCAACGGTGCGGCACAAATGGCCGGTTTTTGTGTCGGTCTTGCAACACAGCAGGTGCCCGGGCCCCCGCCCCCGGATCCGGGGCACCCGAAACACACCGGTGCCCATGATTCAGGAGAGGCCCGCCTCCTTCATCTGGCGCAGTTCCTTCTTCAGTTCGCCGACCTCGTCACGCAACCGCGCGGCCACCTCGAACTGGAGGTCGGCGGCCGCCGCCCGCATCCGCTCGGTCATCTCCTCGATGATCCCGGCCAGTTCGGACGCGGGGCGGTCGGTGAGCAGCTCGCCCCTGGTGCCGGACGCGCCCGTCCGGGCGACCGGCGCCGGGGCCTTGGCTCCCCTGCCCGGCTTCTCGCCCTTGGGCCTGCGGTAGTCGGTACCGAGCAGTTCCTCGGTGTCGATCTCCTCGCGTGCGATGGTGGCGACGATGTCGTTGATCTTCTTGCGCAGGGGCTGGGGGTCGATGCCCTTCTCGGTGTTGTACGCGATCTGCTTCTCGCGGCGGCGGTTGGTCTCCTCGATGGCCTTCTCCATGGCCGGGGTGATCTTGTCGGCGTACATATGGACCTGGCCGGAGACATTGCGCGCCGCGCGGCCGATCGTCTGGATCAGGGAGGTGCCGGAGCGCAGGAAGCCCTCCTTGTCGGCGTCGAGGATGGCGACCAGGGAGACCTCGGGCAGGTCGAGGCCCTCCCTCAGGAGGTTGATGCCGACCAGTACGTCGTACTCACCGGCGCGCAGCTCCCGCAGCAGCTCCACCCGGCGCAGGGTGTCGACGTCGCTGTGCAGATAGCGGACCTGGATGCCCAGTTCGAGGAAGTAGTCGGTGAGGTCCTCGGCCATCTTCTTGGTGAGGGTGGTGACCAGCACCCTTTCATCCCTCTCCGTACGCAGCCGGATCTCGTGCACCAGGTCGTCGATCTGGCCCTCGGTGGGCTTGACGACGACCTCGGGGTCGACCAGGCCGGTGGGGCGGATGATCTGCTCCACGAACCCGTCGCCGCGGGAGAGCTCGTACGCCCCCGGGGTGGCCGACAGATAGACCGTCTGCCCGATCCGCTCGGTGAACTCCTCCCACTTCAGCGGCCGGTTGTCGAGCGCCGACGGCAGCCGGAACCCGTGGTCGACGAGGGTCCGCTTACGGGAGGCGTCGCCCTCGTACATCGCGCCGATCTGGGGGACCGTGACATGCGACTCGTCGATGACCAGCAGGAAGTCCTCGGGGAAGTAGTCGAGGAGGGTGTTGGGGGGCGAGCCGGGGTCGCGTCCGTCGAAGTGCATCGAGTAGTTCTCGATGCCGGAGCAGGAGCCGATCTGGCGCATCATCTCGATGTCGTACGTGGTGCGCATCCGCAGCCGCTGGGACTCCAGGAGCTTGCCCTGCTTGTCCAGCTCGGCGAGCCGCTGGTCCAGCTCCTTCTCGATGTCGTCGACCGCCCGCTCCAGCCGCTCGGGGCCGGCGACGTAGTGGCTGGCGGGGAAGACGTAGAGCGACCGGTCCTCGCTGAGGATCTCCCCGGTGAGCGGGTGGAGCGTGGACAGGGCCTCGATCTCGTCGCCGAACATCTCGATGCGGACGGCCAGCTCCTCGTAGACCGGGAAGATCTCGATGGTGTCGCCGCGGACCCGGAAGGTGCCCCGGGCGAACGCCGTGTCGTTGCGCGTGTACTGGATGTCGACGAAGCGGCGCAGCAGCTGGTCGCGGTCGATCTCGTCACCGACCCGGAGGGGGACCATCCGGTCGACGTACTCCTGCGGCGTACCGAGGCCGTAGATACAGGAGACGGAGGCGACCACGACCACATCGCGCCGGGTCAGCAGGGAATTCGTCGCCGAGTGGCGCAGCCGCTCCACCTCCTCGTTGATCGAGGAGTCCTTCTCGATGTACGTGTCCGACTGGGGGACGTACGCCTCGGGCTGGTAGTAGTCGTAGTACGAGACGAAGTACTCGACCGCGTTGTTGGGCAGGAGCTCGCGGAACTCGTTCGCCAGCTGGGCGGCCAGGGTCTTGTTCGGCGCCATCACCAGCGTGGGGCGCTGGAGCTGCTCGATCATCCAGGCGGTGGTCGCCGACTTGCCGGTGCCGGTGGCGCCGAGCAGGACGATGTCCTTCTCGCCCGCGAGGACACGGCGCTCCAGGTCGGCGATGGCCGTGGGCTGGTCGCCGCTGGGCTGGAAGGGGCTGACGACCTCGAAGGGCGCCACCGTACGTTCGATCTTGGAAACGGGCCGCATGGATCCACCGTACGACCCCCCACTGACAACCGGGATCCCGAAGCCGTGCGCGGGCCCCGGGACGGGCGGCCGGCCGCGCGACCGTGCCTGGTCAGACGGCCGGTGACGCCCCTTGCCGAGGTCACCAGCCGTCGGAGCGCGGAGTCCCCTCGTGCATCGAGGGATCGGTCGCCCACCCGGCGGGAGGACGGGTCCCGAGCGTCAGTCCGGCGCCCCCGGCGGGGATTCCGGGGGCGGCTCCCTTCCCGACGGGCTTCTGCCACTCGGGTTCCCCCATCACCAGCATCGGGTCGAACATCACCACGACCCCCGCGAGCAGCAGGAAGATCACGGGCCCGAGCATCATGGGCAGCAGCAGGGAGGTCGCCGACTCCCCGACGCCCGCGGAGGTGGGCACTCCATGAAGATGGACGCTGACTCCGGCCATCCCCGTGTAATGCATTCCGGTCACCGCGACGCCCATCACCAGACTGGCGCCGAGGCTCGCCAGGAACCCGTGGACCGACACGGCCGCCCAGAGGGCCGCGGTGGCCGCGAAGACGGCGACCAGGACGGAGAGGACGACGGCGAGGGTGTCGTAGTTGATGCTTCCCTGGAGCCGCATTCCGGCCATTCCGAGGTAGTGCATGGAGGCCACGCCGAGTCCGGTGATCGTGCCTCCGGTGACGAGGGCCATCGGGGTCGCGCCGCGATATCCGACGATGAAGATCCCGATGCCGACCATCACGATGGCGACGGCGAGACTGGCGAAGGTGATGGGGCGGTCGTAGGTGATCGGGACCTCGTCGACCGTGAAGCCCATCATGGCGATGAAGTGCATCGTCCAGATGCCGGAGCCGATCGAGGTGGCCCCGAGGGCCAGCCAGCCCGCCTTGAACGAGTCCCTGTTCCGTACCGACCTCGTCGTGCAGCGCAGCCCGAGTGCCGCGCCGAGAGAGGCCATCGCATAGGCGGCTACGGGCGTGACGAGCCCGTAGGAGAAGCCGTCCATGGTTCCCTGCATGAGTGTGGTCCTTGCCCTTGAATCCCGCAGTCCTGGTCGTGATTGCGCGATCCCCCGATGGAACGTGTGTTCAGGGGGTGAGGGTATGACCCCGAAAGGGTTTGGCAAACATGCGGGCGGAGATTTATCTCCACAGAAGCCATCACGTGACGCGTTCTGTGCGCATTCATTCACATATCTGCCACTCGTTGACTGCTCCTCATTGGCCGACAACTGCCACGCTCGGCACATCCGTAACCCGGCTTCCAGAGGAGTCAAGGTGTACGCACGTCCTGTCGCAGCAACCGCCGCCGTTCTGGGTCTCGGCGCGGCACTGTTCTCGGGCCCGGCGGCCCAGGCCGGCGAAAGGGACCGGACCGCGCCCGTCCCGGACGCCCGGCACGGCGAACCGCTCGTCATCGCGCACCGGGGCGCGTCCGGCTACGCGCCCGAGAACACCCTCGCCGCCGTCGACCTCGCCGACCGCATGGGCTTCGCCTGGGTCGAGAACGACGTCCAGCGCACCAAGGACGGCGAACTCGTCGTCACCACGACGACACGCTCGCGCGCACCACGGATGTGGAGGAACGGTTCCCCGGACGTGCTCCGTGGAATGTGCGGGACTTCACCGCCGCCGAGATCGCCACCCTGGACGCGGGCGGCTGGTTCGGCCGGAAGTGGGCGGGCGCGCGGATTCCGACGCTGGAGCAGTATCTGAACCGGGTCGACCGCAACGGCCAGAAGCTGCTGCTGGAGATCAAGCGGCCCGAGCTGTACCCGGGCGTCGAGAAGGACACCCTGCGCGTCCTGGGCGAGGAGGGGTGGCTGGACCGCGGGCACGTCCGGCACAAGCTGGTCGTCCAGAGTTTCGGCGCGGACAGCGTCAAGGCCGTGCACCGGCAGCGGCCGGATGTGATCACCGGCTTCCTCGGCACCCCCGCGGTCGCCGATCTGCCCTCGTACGCGGCCTTCACCGACCAGATCAACCCTGCGGCCTCCACCATCACGGCCGACTACGTGGCGTCGGTCCAGCGGCTCAAGGGCGCGCACGGCAAGCGGCTCCAGGTCCACACCTGGACCGTGAACGACGCCGCGGGCGCGGCCCGGGTGGCCGGATTCGGGGTGGACGGGATCATCACCAACAACCCGGATGTGGTGCGCGACGCGGTGGGCTGACCCGGCCCCGGAAGCGGTCGCGCGGGCGATGTCAGTGCCCGGTCGTACGGTGGTTCGCATGAAGAGCTTCGAGTGGACCGTCCTGGGCACCGGCATCGGCCCGCTGCTCCTGGCCGCGACCGGCGAGGGGCTCGTCTGCGTGGTCTTCCATGCGGACGCGGGCGTCAGGGACCAGGCGCTGCGGCAGCTGTCGGGGCGTCTCGCCGCCGAGCCCGTGCAGGATGCGACGGGTCTGCTCGCCGAGCCGATACGCCAGCTGGAGGCGTACTTCGCGGGTGAGCTGCGGGAGTTCTCGCTGCCCCTCGACTGGTCGCTCTCCGGCGGATTCAATCGCGAGGTGCTGCGGGAGCTGACGGCCGCGGCCCCCTTCGGCACGGTCGTCGGGTACGGCGACCTGGCCGCCCGCGTCGGACAGCCGGGCGCCGCCCAGGCCGTGGGCGCGGCCATGGGGTCCAATCCACTGCCGGTGGTCGTGCCGTGCCACCGCGTGGTGGAGACGGACGGCAAGCTCGGCGGCTTCGGCGGCGGACTGGAGACGAAGCGCAGGCTGCTCGCATTGGAAGGTGTCCTTCCGGAACCGCTGTTCTGAGGGGCCGTCACACACGGTGCGCGAATTCCTGTGCGCGGCGCCGGCCTGCGCTGTACCGGCCCGTCGCACGGCGGGGCATGCGGCAACCCTTTGTGCGGCGCCGGGCCGCGTGCGGCAACCCGTCGCCCGGCACCGGTTTGTCGCGCGGCGGCACGGGGCACCGGCCAGAGGGCGTACGCCGGGCTTCCGGGGTACGGGCGGACAGCCGATGCCGTCCTGGCGTCGGCGGCGGCCGGTGGAGCGATGCCCTGCCGACGCTGCTGCCCTGTCCGGGCCGGTGTCAGCCCGGCACCGGCGCAGGAGACGCGGAGGCGGGAGCCAGGAGGGCGTTTCATTGAGGCTTGAACGAGCTGGCAGACTGCGCACGTGAGCACGGACCCCGACGCACCTGACATATCCGATGCCGGTGCCGTGGAACCCGGCCATGTCACCGCGCCTCCGGGTTCCACGGCACCGGCTCCCGGGGTGACGGGCGGGCAATCCCCGGCGGGCCCCGCGTCGTCCGCCACCGGGTCCCCCGGCTCCGCTCCAACGGAAGGACAGGTTCCCGAGGACGCGCTGCCCGCGCTGCGCCGCCGGGTCACCTCGGTCCTGGTGATCAGCCAGATCCTCGGCGGCCTCGGGATGGCCACCGGGGTCGCCCTCGCGGCCGTACTGGTGCGGCAGGTGACCGGGTCGGACGCGCTGTCCGGGCTGGCGTCCACCGCGTCCGTCGCCGGAACCGCTCTGCTGTCGATGCCGCTGGCCGCCCTGATGACCGCCCGGGGGCGGCGCCCGGGCCTGGTACTCGCCTATGTGATCGGGGCGCTGGGTGCGGGCGTGGTCGTCCTCGGCGCCATCGTCGAGAACTTCCCGCTGCTGCTGGTGGGACTGGCCGCCTTCGGCGCCGCGTCGCTGGCCAACCTCCAGGCCCGGTTCGCCGCAGCCGATCTCGCACTGCCCGAACGGCGCGGGCAGTCGATCTCCACCGTGGTGTGGGCGACCACGATCGGGGCGGTCCTCGGCCCCAATATCGCCGCTCCGGCGGGCCGTAGCGTCGCATGGCTCGGTGTCCCGTCGGCGGCCGGACCGTTCGTCTGGGCAGCGGGAGTGTTTCTGCTGGCCGCCGTGGTGCTGCAGACGCTGCTGCGGCCCGACCCGCTGCTGACGTCCCGCGCGCTGTCCCCGGCCGACGGTTCGCCTCGGGAACGCTCACTGAGTGCCAGTGTGCGTGCCGTGAGGGAGTCGCCGACGGCCGTGCTCGCCCTGGTCACCATCGCCGTGTCCCACACGGTGATGGTGTCGGTCATGTCGATGACCCCCGTCGCCCTGAGCCACCACGGCGCGGGCATCGAACTGATCGGTCTCGTCATCAGCGGCCATATCGCGGGCATGTACGCGTTCTCCCCGGTGATGGGCCGACTGGCGGACCGGGTCGGACGGCTGGCCGTGATCGGGCTCGCCGTCGCCCTGCTCGCCCTGGCCGCGCTGCTCGCCGGCACGGCGGGGCCGAGCCATGCCCAGAACGCGGCCGGGCTGTTCCTTCTCGGACTCGGCTGGTCGGCGGGGGTGGTCGCCGGTTCGGCGCTGCTCACCGACTCCGTGCCGCAGCCCGCCCGCGCGCCCGTACAGGGACTGTCCGATCTGGTCATGAACGCATCGGCGGGCGTGGGCGGCGCGCTCGCGGGACTGATCGTCGCCCAGGCGGGCTACGGATGGCTGAATGTCATCGGCGCAAGTCTGCTGCTGCCGCTGGCAGCCCTGACGGTACGCAGGTCGCTCGGCTGAGGGTTTGGGCCGCTGTTCCCCGTGCCAGGGATGGGACATGCTGCTCACCGACGTATCAGAGGAAGTACAGGAAGCGCTCGCCGCGCACCGGCCCGTGGTGGCCCTGGAGTCGACGATCATCGCGCACGGTCTGCCGCGCCCCCGCAACCTCGCCGTCGCCGCCGAACTGGAAGGGCTCGTACGGTCCGGGGGCGCCGTCCCCGCCACGATCGCCGTGCTCGACGGACGGGTCCGCATCGGCCTGGACAAGGGCCAGTTGGAGCGGGTCGCGCGGGACGACGACGTACGCAAACTGGGCCACCGGGATCTCGCGCCCGCCCTCGCCACCGGGGCGAGCGGGGCGACGACCGTCTCCGCGACGGCGTTCCTGGCATCACGTGCCGGGATCCGTGTGTTCGCGACCGGCGGACTCGGCGGCGTGCACCGCGAGTGGACCCATTCGCAGGACGAGTCGGCGGATCTCCGGGTGCTCGCGGGGACCGGGATCACCGTGGTCTGCGCGGGGGTGAAGTCCGTACTGGACGTTCCCGCGACGCTCCAGCGGCTGGAGACCCTCGGCGTGGGGGTCGTCGGGTTCCGGACGGATCGGTTCCCCGGCTTCTATCTGACGTCCTCCGGGGAGCCGGTGGACTGGACCGTCGACTCCCCCGAGCAGGTGGCGGAGGTGATCCACGCCCGGAAGGCCCTCGGCGGCCCCGAGTCGGCGCTGATCGTCGCCAACCCGATCGCCGAGTCGGAACAGCTGGACCCCGCCCTCCACGACCGCGTCCTCGGTGAGGCCCTCGACGAGTGCGCGGAACGCGGCATCGTGGGCCAGGCCGTGACACCGTTCCTGCTGGACTTCCTCGTACGCCGCACCAACGGCGCGTCACTGGAGGCCAATGTGTCGGCGATCCGGGGCAATGTCCGCCTCGCGGCCCAGGTCGCGGCGGCCCTGTGAGCGGCACGGGGACCACCGCGCCGGTCCCGGCGGACAGCGGCTCCGGTCGCACGGGCACCCGGCCGGGGCCCCCGGCCCCCGCGGACGGCGGCTCTCCGGTTGAGGACTCCGGGCGAAGGGACGCCCGGCCCGGCCTGCGCCCGTACGAAGGGCTCCCGTACGAAGGGCTCCGGCGTGGACGCCCCGTGCCCGAGCGCCCCCGGTACCCCGAGCTCTCCGGGCATGGTGATGTCCGGAAGGGCGTTCCCCACACGGCCTCCCGTGACCACGGGAACCCGCCGGCCGGACCCGTCGCCCACCCGGACCGTGCTCGCGCAGACCGGGAGACACAGGGTCACGCAGGCCCGGATCACGGAGGCGGTGCGGACACATCGGCCCGCGCACCCGAACACGGGAGCCTTCCCCAAGGACAGCCGGCGGTCCCGGCCGGGCATGGACTCGCGGAGCCCCGGCTCCCGGTCGCCGAGACCCTCGGCCCCGCTCCCGCCCCCGGTGGTCACCCCGCCCTCCTGGTTCTCGGTGAGGTGATGACCGATGTCGTCGCCCGCCACTCCACGGCCCTGGCGCACGGCACGGACACCCCGGCCCGGATCCGTATCCTCCCCGGGGGCGCGGGGGCCAATGTCGCCTGCTGGGCGGCGCGCCGGGGGCAGGGGAGCGTACGGCTCCTGGCGCGGGTCGGCCGCGACCAGGCCGACTGGCACACGGAGCACCTCCGGGCCGCCGGGGTCCACTCGCTGCTGGTAACCGATGACACCGCGCCCACGGCTACGGTCATCGCCCTTGTCGACGCGACCGCCGAGCGGACCTTTCTCACCGACAGCGGGACGGCGCTGCGGATCTCGCCCGCCGACTGGTCGCCCTCCCTGCTGGACGGTGTCGCCCACCTCCATCTCTCCGGCTATCTGCTCTTCGCGGACGCGAGCCGCCGACTCGCCGGGCTCGCCCGTACATCGGCCCGCGCACACGGGACACCGGTGAGCGTGGACCCCGCGTCCACCGGCTTCATCCGGACCCTGGGCGTGGAGCGGATGCTGTCGTTGCTCGACGGCGTGGACGTCCTCGTACCGAACGCCGACGAGGCCCGACTCCTCACCGGTCTGACCGACCCGGCCGAGGCCGCCGCCGCACTGAGCCGGCGCGTTCCGCTGACCGTCGTCACCCTCGGGCGTGAGGGCGCCTTGGTCGCCGAGTCCGGCTCGGTCACGGCCCGGGTCCGGGCCCCCGCCGTACGAGCGGTCGACACCACCGGCGCGGGTGACGCCTTCACCGGAGCGTTTCTGGCCGCCCGGCTGTCTGGCGCCGACCCGGCGACGGCGGCGGAGGAGGGCTGCCGGGCGGGCTCGGAGGCGGTGAAGCTCGTCGGCGGCCGGCCTGCTCCCCCGGCCGGCTCCCGCTCCGGCCGTTCCCCTCAGCCCATGCCTCCCCACGCCGGGTGACGCGGGTCATCGGCCCGTACCAGGACATCCGCGGCCTCCGCGGGCCCCACCTCCTTCTCGTACCGCTGGAACGCGGGCAGCGTCCAGTGCTCGCTGTCGTCCGTGCGCCGGCGCAGTGCCGCGGGCGACAGTCCCAGATGCACCGTCAGATCGAACGGGAACCAGTGCCCGAGGAGGAACGGACCGTGCAGCAACAGCACTCCGCCGTGCGGCAGTCCCGTCCGCGGGCTCCGGGTCGCCCGGTCGGTCACGGGATCCCGGAGATCGGGCAGCACCAGGCCGCTGCCGCCCGTCTCCAGGGGGCCGAACACCTCACGCCACAGAGCGCCGGTGTCGAACCAGTCGCTGTAGTACGTATCGGGGTCGTACCGCCCGTGCTCGTACCGCAGTGACGCGGGGCGCAGAAACCCGCCGGTGCCGACGACGATGCCATCGCGCCCGCGCAGCCGCAGTGCTTCCCCCACCCGTACGGCGAACTCCCCGCCGCGCGCGGCGGGGGCCCCGTCCACCCCGACGCGCACCCAGGGACTGCCGTCCCCGGCCCCGGTCTCCAGGACCTTGTCGGCGACGGCTTCGGTCAGCCGCTCCCAGGTGATCGCTTCGAGTCTCACCGGTCCATCATCGCGCGGGGCGGGCAGGCGAGCGTTCGGCGCCGGGAACCCCGCGAATCCAAGACCTCCGCCCTCGCCACAGGGAACCGGCACAGACAGATCAGGAGCAAGGAAACATTCAGGGACGTGACACCAACGTTCACAGACCGGTTCAAGCGGATCGCGCATGGGTAACTCACCCCCGGGGCAAGGGGGGATGGATCATGCAGGGATTTCCGGTCCACGAAGGTGATTCGAGCAGGCGATGACCGCGGGATCCGTCGTCGCGGCCCGACTTCGACGGGGACGCCGCAGTCTGCCGGTGTTCCTCACGCACACGCTGGCGGCCTTCGGCCTTCTGTCGGGCCTGGTGCAACTGGTGCTTCAGTTGTTCTCGCCGGCCTTCTCGGAACCTCTGCTCGTGATGACGGTCATCGTGGCTCTCAGTGCCGTATGGGGAGCAGTCCAGGCATTTCCCCCGGCGTCGGCAGCACGCTCCTTCGGCCAACCCGGAACGCAGGTGCGTGTCGTCGTGGGCGACCTGTTCGACCAACGTGGACATCTTGTCGTCGGTTTTACCGACACATTCGACACGAGCGTCGCGGACGATCTCGTGATCAGCCGTAGCAGTGTACAGGGACAGTTACTGCGGCACTGGTACGCGGGGAACCAAGAGGAACTGGACCAGGCACTGACAGCGGCGTTGGAACCGACCGCAGTCGAATCGGCCGAGTCTCGTGCGGACAAACCGAGGGGAAAGCTCGAGCGCTATCCGGTGGGCACCGTAGCGGTCCTGTCGCGGAACGGACGCAAAGCGTTCGGTCTGGCGTACAGCCGTCTGGGAAACAACCTGGTCGCCGAGTCCAGTGCCGAGAGGATCTGGGTGAGCCTGTGCCGGCTCTGGGAAGCGGTCTACGAGCACGGGCATCGCGAACCACTTGCCCTGCCGGTCATCGGCGGAGCCTTGGCGCGGGTCGACACGCTGAGTCAGGAGAACCTGCTCAAGATGATTCTGCTCTCCTTCGCGGCGGCCTCCCGGGATCGGGTGGTGACCCGTGAACTCACCGTTGTCGTAGCCCCGGCGAGTCTTCACGAGATCGACGTTCTGGAGATCCGGCACTTCCTGATGGCGTTATAGCAGATCGGTTACGAAGGGGAGCGGGCATGACAAAAGCCAAAGCATTCCTGAGCTGGTCCACCCGTGATCCACGGATCGAACCACTGGCTCAACTCTTCCGGCAGTGGCTCAGCTCCCTGTTCGAAGGGCGCGTGGATTCCTTCTTCTCCCGTGAGATCCAGCCGGGTGAGCACACGGTTCCGAGAATCTACCAGGCGCTGAATGAAGCAGACTTCGGTTTCATCTTCCTGTCGCAAAGGACGGCCGGGAGCCCGTGGGTAATCTATGAGAGCGGGTGTCTCAATCCATCGCTCCGGGCAGGTAGGGTCTTCCCCCTGCTGTTTGACCTCTCCCCGGGTGAACTGCGGGCTCTCTGCCCTCCTCTGGCGGACTTCCAGGCCGTGTCGTTGCGCAACGTTCAGGACGTCCGGCGTCTGACCGAAAGGCTCTGCCAACTCCTCGGCCTCGACGACAGTCAGGTGATCGAACTCCGCGAGAACTTCCACCGAACCTTTCCCCAGCTGGAGCGCGCGATCGCTGAAACGGTGGACAGCAAGCGACTGCTTCCCGATCGCTTTACGGGAACCTTGACCTACAACGACAACATCGCCGGGTCACGGAACTTCCAGATGCCCGGGGTATTCGAGCAGTACCAGCGCGAGCTCTTCCTCGTCGGAAACAACTTGAATTTTCTGCTCAATCTTCACAACAATGAGGAGATGTTCGGCGCACTGCTGGACTCACTGGCAAAGGATCCGTCGAAGAGAGTGCGCATCCTCATAGCCGACCTATGGGACGAAAAGATCCTCTACACATACAACAAGGTCATCTTCGGTAGCGCCCTGTCGGAGTTCTCGGGGCTCAATGACACACTCACCGACCCGGAATCGCGCTTCTACCTCGACCGATTCATCACCGCGCGAGTGGGAAGCAAGGTTCACCAACAACTGCGGAAACAATTAAGAATCAAGAAGATCGGCCTGCTCGTCGACACTTTCTGGTTCGTCGACCCGGACAACACCGCACTCTCCGGCGACCTTCTGTTCGCCCTTATGACGGCGGTCACAGGGCGGGAACGCCCTGTATTTTATGTGAATCAAGCGGAGAATCCTGGCCTCTACTCCAAATACTTCGACATGTGTCAGGCCGCCTTCGACTTGAGTTCGGACGTTCTGTGGCCCGTAGCGGAGCGGGAGCCCGGCTGACGCCGGGGCCGGATGCGAACCCGGCGCCCGCGTCGACCACATCCACGGAGGCCCACCCGGACCTGACGGTCCCGGCTCCGTCATCTCTGTCCCCCCTGTCGCCGACAAGCCCGTGGAAGTCGTCCGGTCCTCCGACCACACCGCAGTCCTCGCACACCTCGGACCCCTCACAGCAGCGCCCGCCGACCTGGCCGGCGCGAGTTGCCGTGCTACTGGTCACCACTACACGGCGGGGCGTCCGCATCGACCGACAGAGGGCTGCCCGCCGGCAGCAGACAGGTCAGATACAGCTCCACCGGCTCGCTGCCGAGATTCCGGGCGATGTGCCGGTTCCGCGGTCCGGGCGGCTCGATGAAGGCGCCCCCGGCGGAGGTCACTTCGACCGAGCAGTCCTCAAGGGTCCGTGTCAGCGTTCCCGAGGTCACGACGGCGAGAAGCTGCCCCGGGTGATAGTGCCAGCCCGTGGAGCCGCCGGGGGCGAGAGTGACGGTCCGCACGATCACATCCGTTGCGCCTTCCGCCCGCAGATGCAGCGATTCCTGCGAGACGCCCCGCGCGAGGACCGAGCCGGGGACCCCGACGCCCGGCGGGACGTCGGCCGCGGGCACACCCGAGGGCGCCGCCGGACGGACAGCCGGACCCCTCGCCCCGCGCGCCCGTCCCGTACACTCCGTGCGCCCCGCACACTCCGTGCGCCCCGCACACCCCGTGCGCCTCGTATGCCGCGGCCTGTCCGTGAGTTCCATGGAACCCTCCAACTCCGTGGCGCGGCCCCGGCGTTCCGTCGCCGACTTCCGTCCGCGCCCTTTCGCCGAACCGCCCTACGGTAGCAAGGCGAACACCGGTACCGGAAAGGGGAAACAAAGGTGAAACGCGAGCGGGCCCGGAGGGGTTGGCCAACCTCCGGGCCCTATGGTGCCGCCCATACGGCACGCCGGCACGCTTGAGGACCCGAGTCAGCATTATGTCGTCGCGTCCTGCCTTTGGACCACCGCACATCGAGCTGTGCGGGCCGGACTTGAACCGGCAATTCGACGTCCGGGGCTCGGGCCCGGTCGATCCGGCGATCGGCGGCGAATGCTGATTCTGGAGCAATAGTCTGAGTCTGACGGCGGTCTGCCTCTGCCCGGCTTGGGCTACCGCGGCCCGTATTCCGAGTGCCGCGGGGAGGATTCGAACCTCCACTGGAACCGCCTGATCACGACAAGCCTCAGTTTCAGCTTGCGCTCCTCGCGCACCCCGCCCGCTCATTGGGGCGGGGAGTTCATAAGACTACCCGTTATCCGAACAGATAGCCGAAAACTGCGTCACCCACCCTCCGGTCGGTGATCTCCGCGCCATTGGCTTCCTCGCGCGCGAACTTCACGGCCTGCTGGAGCTTCTCGACCCGGTCCAGCAGTTCGTTCACCCGCCGGGCCGGAAGCGCACCCGAGAACTTCACCGTGGTCCAGTAGCCGACCGGGATGTCCTCGTAGTAGACCTCGACCTGCGCGGGGTGCTTGTCGGTCGCCTCGGCCTTCACATGGTTGCGGGGGACCTTCTTGGTGCGCAGCGTCCGCACGGCGTCCGTCTTCCACGCGTCGGTCGACGGGTCCTGCGTCCACGACTCCGAGGCGTCGAGCACCGGCAGCTTGCGTACGAAGGTGTTGATGTCCGTCAGCTGCTTCTCCAGGAAGAGAAGGTACGCCACCGGCACCTCCCTCACCAGCGCCTGTCCGTCCACGGTGATATCGGCACGGGCGGAGCAGTTGGCCCAGTCCTTGGTGGCGGTGACATCGAAGAGACGGGTCAGGGTCTTCGCCGTCTCACGGAGCACGTCCTCGGCCTTGACCTGCACCCGGGTGGACTCGGACGGCAACTGCTCGCCCTCCTCGTCCTTCGGCTGGTACGTCCGCGAGATCCCGGCGAGCAGCGCGGGCTTCTGGAGGCCGTGATGGGCGGACGTGAGGTCCTGATGCGCCTTGGACTTGACGCCCTTCTCCACTGCGATGATCTGATTCAGCTTTGCCACACGCTCAAGCTAGCAAAGCCGCAACGGGTGTTCGAGTCATTTTCCGGGACCCTCGGATACTTCGAAACGTCCGGCGCCTGACGATGCTCGCAGCCCGCCCGCACCACATCTCGGGAGTACGCACGATGGAGACAGCCGTCATCGCCGTCATCGGCACGCTGCTCGGCTCGATGGTCACCCATGTACTCCAGGGCCGGACGAGCGACCGCGCCTCGGAGTTCAGCCGGGCCGAGCGGCTGCGCCAGGAGCGGATCTCCGCGTACAGCGCCTTCGCGGGAGCCCTGGTCGACTACCGGCGCGGCCAGAACGACCGCTGGTACCGCGCACGGGAATCCCCCGGCACTGCCGCGGCCGAGGACTCCCGCATCGACTCCTACCGGCTGCGCTCAGGCGCTCATCAGGCGCTGATCCGGGTGCAGCTGGTGTGCGACGACGCCCAGGCGCTGGCACTGGCCGTCTCCGCCTTCGACGTCACGAACTGCATGCACGAGGCGGTGGACGAGGAGGACCGCTCCCAGCGTTCGGAACTGGCCCGCGAGACGCTGTCGGAGTTCATCGGGGCGGCCGCTCCCGGTGTTCGCTGAGTGTGTGCCGACAGGTGTGTACCGACAGGGCTCGGCCGCCGTCGCCCCGCCGTGCCCGTGTCCGGCGGTCCGCAGCACACGCATGTGCCCGAACCGGTGACGCCCCGGTGGCAACACGCGGACACAGCGCCGCGCCTGTGGTCAGGAGCCCGGCCCGGCGGCGGTGGCCGCCCGGGTTTCCGCCCGGGCTTCCCGGGCCGGGCGCCGATGGCCGGAACCGGTGTGCCGGCCCCGTCGGCGCGGGGCGAGACGTCAGTAGCGAACCGGCAGTTCGAGCAGTCCTCTGGCCCGTGTCGAAGGCCGATGGCGGAGTTCGTGCTCCGGGACGTCGAGTTCCAGCTTCGGGAAACGCTCCAGCAGGGCGGTGAGCGCGACCTCGGTCTCCAGACGGGCCAGGGGCGCCCCCAGGCAGTAGTGGATACCGTGTCCGAGCGCCAGATGGCCCGCGGTGTCCCGGTCCGGATCGAGCCGTCCGGGCTCGGGAAAGCGGCCCGGGTCGCGGTTGGCCGACGACAGGGAGAGCAGTACGGTCTCGCCCTTCGGGACGGTCACCCCGCCGATCGTCATGTCCTCGACGGGAAAACGGCGCAGCGCCAGCAGCGCGGGCCCCTCGTACCGGAGGAACTCCTCCACCGCCGCCCCCATCCTGCCCGGATCGGCCCGCAGCGCCGCCAGTTGCCCGGGGTGGCGCAGCAGCGCGAGAGTCGCGTTGCCGATCAGCTGGACGGAGTTCTCGTATCCGGCGAACAGGATCAGGAAGGCGAGGGACATCAGCTCGTCCTCGCTGAGACGGTCGGTGCCGTCCGGTCCGGACTCCTCCCGGGCGCCGATCAGCGCGGACAGCAGATCGTCGCCCGGCCGGGCCCGTTTGTGCGCGAGGAGTTCGGAGAAGAAGCCGACCACGGCCGCCATGGCGTCCCTGGTCCGGCCGGGGCCGGCCGGATCGGGCATGAGCAGCGCGTCGGTCCACTCGCGGAAGTCACGCCGGGAGTGCGGCGGCACTCCGAGCAGCTCGCAGATCACGGTGATGGGCAGCGGAGCGGCGTACGCGGCGACGAGGTCCGCCCGCCTCTCCGCCGCCATGCCGTCGAGGAGGTCGTCGGCGATACGGCGGACGGGCTCCCGCAGTTCCTCGATCCGGCGCGCGGTGAACGCACGGGAGACCAGCCGTCTGATCCTGGTGTGATCGGGCGGGTCCATGTTCAGCAGATTCGCGTCCAGGGCGGGCGGCAGCCCGAGTCCCTTGTAACCCCCGGGCGCCGAGTTCCGCTTGTCCAGCGACAGCCGTGGATCCGCGAGCCCGCGGCGTACGTCCTCGTAGCGGGTGACGAGCCAGACGGGCAGTCCGTCCGGTCCGGTGACCCGATGCACCGGCGCGGTCTCGCGGAGCCTGTCGTACACGCCGTACGGATCTGCGAGCAGTTCGCCGGTCGGGTCCTCGATCGTCATGGGGCCACCCTGGGAATCGTCATGGCGCCACCCTAGATACCGGGCCGTTCACGGTTGCTCCGTGAGGGAAGTCAAGCGATGATTTTGCGCCGAGATCCGGCCGGACGGTGAGAAGGTTCCCTCCCATGACAGACCGCCCACTCCTCCTCCTCGACGTCGACGGCCCGCTCAACCCGTTCGCCGCTCGTCTGCCCCGCCTGCGCGGCTACACGACCCACCGTCTGCGCCCCACGGTCTGGCTGTCCCGTCAGATTCCCGGTTCCCGCCGCCACCGGCGCGGCCTGCGGGTCCGTCTCAACGCGTCACACGGGCCGCGGCTCACCGGACTCCCCTTCGAACTCGCCTGGGCGAGCGCGTGGATGCACGAGGCCAACACCCTGATCGCTCCCGGTGTCGGTCTTCCCCCGGATCTGCCGGTGGTCGAATGGCCGGAATCCTTCACCGCCGACCCCGACGGTCTGCTCTGGAAGACCCGCCCGGTACTGGAGTGGGCGGCGGGGCGGCCCTTCGCCTGGGTGGACGACATGCTGACCGCGCGGGACGTGGCCCATGTCGCCGAACACCACGACGCACCCGCCCTGTTGTTGCGTATCCATCCGAAGTGGGGTCTGCGGGACGACGACTTCGCCCGGCTGCGGGGGTGGGCGGAGGCACTGTGAGCCCGGCCTGCCCGGGGAAACCGGCCGCCGGGCGACCCCAGGGGCACCCGTCCGCCCGAGGAACCGCACCACCGGCCCCGCCCTCTTCTCCCGGCCCGCCCGCGGGTCACCCGTCCGCCCGGGTGTGCCCCTCGTGGGCCAGCAGTGCGGTGAGCGCGCCGACGGGGTCCTTGTCCGGGGTGCCCCGGGGCCACCAGTCCTCGCGGTCCGTGTCCGACTCATACCCGTACCAGAGGCCGTCGCGGCCGAAGCGGAGCTGGAGCGCGGAGGTGGACAGGCGGTTGCGCCGCGGGCGGAAGTGCGGGAAGTCGGCTGCCGCCAGGGCGGGCCGGGCGCGGTCGAAAGGCCCGGCGGGCGGATCCCAGGGCTCTTCCAGTACGTCGAGGGCCGGGCGCCCTCCCTGGCGCCAGGCGGCCACCGCCCGCGCCAGATCGGTGGGCGTACGGCCGGTGGCGGCCGCGAGATCCCGGTACAGGGCGCGGGTGGAGGCGGTGAGCCCGGAGCCGGGGTGCGCGGCGGCCAGCCGGACCGCGTCCTGCCAGACGCTGAGCCCGGCGATGGGGTCCGCACCGCTGCTCAGCAGGGTGTGGGCGCGGGAGGCCGCCTCGCCGGCGAGGAGATCGAGGGCGATCGGGTCGGGCGCGCCCGTCGCTTCGGGGTACACGGGCGGCCGGCCCGGCTGCCCCGGCAGCGGGAAGGGCGGCGGGAGGGCGGGAAGCCGTCCGCGGGCCAGGACCTCGTGCGCCGGGACGGTCGGCAGGGGCGCTGCGGCGGTGCGCTCGGACGCCGACCGGGTGGCGTTGCGGTGGGAGAGTTCGGCCAGGATGTCCCGCTCCCCCATGCCTCGCATCAGGAAGAGCACGAACGGATCCCGGTCCAGCAGCCGCGCCGTCTGGTAGCAGAGCGCCGCCGCGTGTTTGCAGGGGTAGCCGTCGTCCGGGCAGGAGCAGTCGGGCACGAGGTCGCCCGGTGTGGGCAGCAGCTCCGCCGCCGTGGCGAGTGCCTGGGGCACGTCCTTGTCGAGCAGGGCCGCGATGTGCTCGGGGCGGTCGGCCGCGGCGGCCAGGAAGTCCTGCCAGTCTTCGTCGGAGAGCGTACGCAGACGGATCTCCGTGCGGTACGGGCGCGCTCTGCTGCCGTGGACGTACGCGGTGACGCGGCCGGGGGTGACCGTGATCGCGTCGACATGGCCTCCTCGCGCGTACGTCCGGCCCCGGGCCAGCCTGGCGAGGTCCAGGGCGGTGTCCTCCAGCGCCCGGACCCAGGCGTTCCCCCACCAGCTGGACGCGAACTCCCGGCCGGTGCGGGGCTCCAGGGCGGGGAACGTCCGCCTGCGGTCGTCGTGCCGCAGGGCCGGGGAGCCGTGCCGCGACGCCGGAGAGCCGTGGTGACGGCCGGTGGAGTAGGGGCCGGTGCGGCGGCCCGGTGGCGGGGTCATCCGGGCCTCCGCAGCGAGACGAGATCGGCCAGTTCACGGTCGGTCAGCTCGGTGAGGGCGGCCTCTCCGGAGCCGAGGACCGCGTCGGCCAGTGCCTTCTTGGCGGCGAGCATTCCGGAGATCCGGTCTTCCACGGTGCCTTCCGCGATCAGGCGGTGGACCTGGACGGGCCGCGTCTGCCCGATACGGTACGCCCGGTCCGTGGCCTGCTCCTCGACGGCGGGGTTCCACCAGCGGTCGAAGTGGACGACATGGCCCGCCCGGGTCAGATTGAGCCCGGTGCCCGCCGCCTTGAGGGACAGGAGGAACACCGGTGCCGCGCCCGACTGGAAGCGGTCGACCATGCGCTCACGCTCGGCCACGGGCGTTCCTCCGTGGAGCAGTTGGGAGGGAATGGCGCGGGTGGTGAGGTGCTGTGACAGGAGGCGCGCCATGGAGACGTACTGGGTGAAGACCAGGACCGATCCGTCCTCGGCCAGGATGGTCTCCAGCAGTTCGTCGAGGAGGGCGAGCTTGCCCGAGCGCCCGGCCAGCCGGACCGCACCTCCCCGGGCGGAGGTGCCCCCGCCTCCCGGGGAGCCGGCGGGGCCGCCGCCCCGTCCCCCGTACTCCTTGAGGAACTGCGCCGGGTGGTTGCAGATCTGTTTGAGGTCGGTGAGCAGCTTCATCACCAGACCCCGGCGCGCGATGCCCTCGGCGGCCTGGATAGCGGCCATCGTCTCCCGTACGACGGCCTCGTACAGCGAGACCTGTTCACGGGTGAGCGCGACGGGATGGTCCGACTCCGTCTTGGGCGGCAGCTCGGGCACGATGCCCGGGTCGGATTTCCTGCGGCGCAGCAGAAAGGGCCTGACCAGGCGGGCCAGGCGCTCCACCGCGTCGTCGTCCTCACCCAGCTCCACCGGACGGGCATGGCGGGCCCGGAACGTCTTCAGGGGTCCGAGCAGCCCCGGGGTCGTCCAGTCCAGCAGGGCCCACAGCTCGGAGAGGTTGTTCTCGACGGGGGTGCCGGTCAGCGCGACCCTGGCGGGTGCCGGGATCGTCCGAAGGGCCCTGGCCGTCGCGGAGAACGGGTTCTTCACGTGCTGTGCCTCGTCGGCGACCACCAGCCCCCAGGTGTGCCCGGCCAGCCGCTCCGCACTGGTGCGCATGGTGCCGTAGGTCGTGAGCACGAACCCGCCCCCGGTGTCCGGAAGGGTCCGGTCGGTGCCGTGGAACCGGCGGACGGGCACCCCGGGGGCGAACCGGGTGATCTCCCGCTGCCAGTTGCCGAGAAGCGATGCCGGGCAGACCACGAGGGTCGGTGCGGGGCGGTCGCGGTGGAGATGGAGGGCGATGACCGTGACCGTCTTGCCGAGGCCCATGTCGTCGGCGAGGCAGCCGCCGAGTCCGAGCGAGGTCATGAGGTCGAGCCAGGCCAGTCCGCGCAGTTGGTAGTCGCGCAGGGTGGCGGTCAGGTTCCGGGGGGCCTCGACGACGGCCGGACCCGCCGTGAGCCGGTCGCGCAGTGCCGCGAGGGCGCCCGTCGGCACGGCCTCCACCGTCTCGCCGTCGACCTCCGCCGTGCCGGTCAGCGCCGCCGCCAGCGCGTCGACGGGCTGAAGCAGTCCCAGCTCCCTCTTGCGTGCCTTGCGGACGAGATCGGGATCCACGACCACCCACCGGTCCCGCAGCCGAACGATCGGGCGGTGCGATTCGGCCAGGGCGTCCATCTCCCGCTCGGTGAGCGGATCTCCGTCGAGAGCCAGCTGCCAGTTGAACTTCAGCAGTTCCTCGCTGTCGAAGAAGGGCGTCCCGTCCGTCGCGGACCCGGGAGCCGGCCGTACGACCGCGGCGGCCGAAAGCGTGCGTGCCAGTTCCTTCGGCCAGTGCACGGTGACCCCGGTCGCGGCCAGCCGGGCGGCACCGGGTCCCAGCAGCTCGTACAGCTCGTTCTCGGTGAGCGCCAGCACATCGGGCACGTCCCGTTCCAGCAGCCCGGCCAGCGGCGCCCAGACCCGCGCCGCCCGGCGCAGGGCCAGAACGGTGTCGATCCTGGCCCGGGGCCCGAAGTGCGCCTCGCCCTCCCCCGCCCACAGCCGGGCCGCGTCCACGACGATCGTGGGGTCGGCGAGGCTGTGCACCTGGACCAGGGCGGCCGCCGCTCCCCGCCTGTCCTCGTCCGCGCCCTCCTCGTCGGCGATGTCGAAGAGCCGGAACGCGGACAGGTCGAGCCGCAGGGACACCCGTACGCCCGCGTCCATGCCCGCGGCGGCCTCGGCGGCCCACTCCCGGGCGCCGGGCAGATGCTGGGCGGCGGTGGCCGCGAAGGGCGCACCGGCTGCCAGCGCCGCCGCCGGTGTCCGGGGCAGGGCATCGGCCACCGAGTCGAAGAAGGACCGCACCAGGGCCTCCGGCTCGGGCAGCCTGAGTGGTCCCGGACCGGTGGCGGGCGTGGCGTACGCCTCGTACGGCATGGCGGCGGCGATCGCCCTGAGCTGGGCGATGTCGGCGGCGTCCAGGGGGCCCGCGCGCCAGGCGTCGTGATCGGCCGCGGTGAGTCCGGGCAGGATTCTGCCGCGGGCCACCAGGTGCAGGGCGTGCAGTGCGGCGGCGCCCCAGCAGGCCGCCGCGGGATGTGCGGCCGGATGGCTTCGGGCGCGGGCCAGCACCGGCACGGCCTCGGCGACGGACAGCAGCACGGCGGGGACCGCACGGCTTCGGACAGCCGTCGCGTCGGGGATGGCGGTGTCCGCCGGAGGCTCCGGCATCGTCTGCTGAACGACGGTGATCTCGCCGGTCGACTCCTGCGGCAGGTCTCCGTCGGGGGCCCAGAAGGCGACCCTGCCCTCACGCGGCAGCGCCGCGGGAAGGAAAACCGCGGCACATGTGTGCAGCGGACGCGCGGTCCCGGATGTCATGGGTCACCTCCCACCCTCGTCGGTCGCGTACCGGAGTGCTGATCTACGACCTTACGGGCGGGGTCTGACATCGAGCTCATTCATGGGAACGGGCGCGACTCCGTTCGCCCGGCGGAGCACCCCCTGACCAGGGCCTTCTCCAAACGTACCCGGCTCTTTCCGGCGCCCGGCGCCCTCTGTTCACGGAGTCCGGCGCACCCGGGGCGGCGGCTGGATCCGCGGGGAGCCGGGGGCATCGGCGGGAGGCTCCGCGTCCACGGGCTCCCCGTCCAGGTGAACGGCCTCCGGATCGCCGACGGGGCCCGCGTCCTCCTCGGCCTCCCGCTGCGCGGCCCGCTCCGGCCCGGTCACGGGGACCCCGTACGCCTCCCCGATCTCATACGTCTCCACGGCCGGGCGCACCTCACGCGGCTCGTCCCCGCGTGGGGCCGCCGGCTCCGGCTCGATCTCGATCCCCGGCTCTCCGACCGGAGCCGACGGAGCCTCCACCGAGGTCCCAGCCGGTGCCGGTGCCACCGCACTCCCCGCGGCCCCCCGCTCCGACGGCAGCGACGGCTCCGCTCCGGGCTGTGCCTGCTGCGCGCGCTCCAGGAAGCGGAGAAGCTCCACCGGGAAGGGCAGCACCAGGGTGGAGTTCTTCTCCGCGGCGACGGCGACCACCGTCTGCAGCAGACGCAGT
This sequence comes from Streptomyces sp. NPDC051018, assembly GCF_044456085.1. Taxonomy (NCBI): domain Bacteria; kingdom Bacillati; phylum Actinomycetota; class Actinomycetes; order Kitasatosporales; family Streptomycetaceae; genus Streptomyces; species Streptomyces sp. NPDC051018. The sequence goes on along the minus strand of NZ_JBITFN010000001.1, from coordinate 775,278 downwards.
TGCAGTGCCGCGGGCTCCCTGGACATCTGCCCGGCCGCCTGGGCCAGCTTCTTCGACGCCTGGAGCTCCGCGTCCGCGTTGATCACCCGGGCCCGCCGCTCACGGTCGGCCTCCGCCTGGCGCGCCATCGAGCGCTTCATGGCCTCGGGAAGGGAGACGTCCTTGATCTCCACACGGTCGATCTGTACGCCCCATCCCATGGCCGGGCTGTCGATCATCAGCTCCAGGCCCTGGTTGAGTTTCTCGCGGTTGGAGAGCAGATCGTCGAGATCGCTCTTTCCGATGATCGAACGCAGCGACGTCTGCGCCATCTGCGAGACGGCGAACCGGTAGTCCTCCACCTCGATGACCGCGTCCGCCGCCGCGACGACCCGGAAGTACACGACCGCGTCCACGCGAACCGTCACATTGTCCCGGGTGATGCCCTCCTGGGCGGGGATCGGCATCGTCACGACCTGCATATTGACCTTCTGGAGGCGGTCCACCACAGGAACGATCATCGTGAACCCCGGCCCCCGGACGGCGCCTCGCAGCCTGCCGAGGCGCAGCACCACGCCTCGTTCGTACTGCTTGACCACCTTGGCCGCCGCCATCGTGTACACGGCGAGACCCGAAGCGGCCGCGATGCAGGCGATCACCAGCTCCTCGACCATCAGGGCACCCCCTTCTGTCCGAGCCGACGCTCCTTACCACGGTATGCCCAGGACCGTCCCCGGGGCGAACGTGCGAATCCCCCCAGGGGCCGGGTCTCAGAGCTCGAACCAGCCGTGTCCGCGGTATCAGTCGCTGCCCGCCCGGAGCCGGTCGCACACGGCGCGCTCCAGCCCGCCGGGAGGCGACTCCGGCGGCGGTTCCGGATCGCCGGACACACAACCGACCGGGTCCGAGTCCTCGGCGGGAATCCGCCGGCAGCCGTGCCCGGACCGGCGCGGTGTGTACGGACAGGGCCCGCGCGGGTTCTTCGGGAGCACGGACGCGGGTGCATCCTGGAAGGCGGAGAGTGAATCACCATGCGCACCGGGAGTGAACCGATCACCGCACGCAGTCCGCTGCGGATGCGGTTCTGGCTGAGCGTATGGGGTCTGATCTGGACCGGAGGGGGCACGGCGATCTTCGCGATCACGTCCCATCCCGGCTGGGCCGTGCTGTGCGGAGTCCTGATGCTGATCGTCCTCGTGGACATGGTCCTGATCGTGCGGCACATCCGGCAGGGGCCGCACTACCAGCCGGGCCGGAACATTCCTCCGTACGAGCCGGTGCACGAGGATCACCGGGCCCGCTCCGATCCGGGGCGGCCGCACCGCGACGGGCCGGACCACGCCGCGTAGGACGGGCGGTGAAGGACGCAGGGGAGCGATGCAGGACACAGGGCGGGCCTGTGGAAGCCGGAACGCCCTCTCACTCCTCCGTATCGAAGCGGGCAGCCTTCAGATACTCCGGCTTGGGATCGAGGGCCGCCGCCAGCCGGAAGTGACGTTTGGCCTGCTCGGGGCGGCCCGCGCGCTCGAAGGTGCGGGCGAGTGCGAAGTGCGCGAACGCGTTGTCCGGCTCTCGCTCCAGGACCAGTTCGAATTCCAGTTCCGCGGGGCGCAACTGGGCCGCGGCGAAGAAGGCCCGGGCCCTCAGGAGCCGGGCGGCCGTGTTCTCGGGGTGGGCCGCTATGACCCCGTCCAGCAGTTTGACGGCACCACGGGGATCCCGCGCGGCGAGCAGTTGCTCGGCTGCGCGGTAGTCGATGACGTGCGTCTGCGGATCGCTTGGGGGCACGGTCAACATCCTTCCCACTGCCGAGGCGTTCCAACACCGGTCCCGGCAGCGGTATTCCGGACGGTCGCGGAACTCCGGGATCACCGCGCCCCGGCCGCACCCAGGGCCGCGACGCCCAGACCGATCACCATCACCACCAGCCCCGCAGCCACGAACGCCCATTCCACCCCGGTCCGCTCATGGCCGTCCACCACGACCTCCCGGGGATCATCGGGGTCGTACGACAGCCGGGTCCTGCTCCCCTCGGGCAGTCGCGGCACCGGGGAGACGATCTCCACGACCCGGCCGTCCCGGGTCTCGTACTGCAACAGCGGTCGCTCCCCGCCGGGCGGCGGAGGCTTCACCACGGCGGTGGCGGAGTGGCCCGCGCCCCTGATGCGACGGGTCTGCCGCAGGCCGTACGCGCCGGCGAGCACGGCCACCAGCCCGGCCAGCACGGTGATGGCGCCGAAGACGATCTGCACCACGTCCACGCTAGCCGCGCTCGGGGCCCTCACATGCTCGCTTGACGGATCTCTGACGGGCGGCGGGCTCCCGACACCGCTTGCCAGGGTGGCCGGGCGTGGCCGGGCACCTGTGGCCGGAACTGCCGACCTGGTCCCGAGGCCCCGCTCCGGCGCGCCGGTCGTGGCGGGTTCCTGCCACGGGCAGGACTATCGGGTGTCAGCCCGCCGGACCAGTTCCTCCCACACCGCACGGACCTGCGGTTCCAGGTTCTCCAGGGGGCCGTTGTTGTCGATGATCAGATTGGCGATCGCGCGCCGCTGTTCCCGCGTGGCCTGGGCCGCCATCCGCGCCCGGGCCTCGGACTCGGTCATTCCGCGCAGCCTGACCAATCGGTCCAACTGCGTCTCGGGTGCGGCGTCCACCACGATGACCAGGTCATACAGTGCCGCGAGCTTGTTCTCGGTGAGCAGCGGTACATCGTGGACGACGACCGAGTGTTCCGCCGCGGATTCGGACAGCTCCCGCGATCGCGCTCCGACGAGAGGGTGCACGATCGCGTTGAGGGTCGCCAGCCGGTCCGGGTCGGCGAAGACGATCGATCCCAGCTTTGGCCGGTCCAGGGTTCCGTCGGCGGTGAGGATCTCGCGACCGAACGCCTCGACGACGGCCCCGAGCCCCGGAGTGCCGGGCTCGACGACCTCACGGGCGATCTTGTCGGCGTCGACGAGCACGGCTCCGTACGACTCCAGGAGCCGGGAGACTTCGCTCTTGCCGGCGCCGATTCCACCGGTCAGGCCTACAGACAGCATGAGCGGCAGCTTAGCTTCCGGCCTTGCGGCATCGGCCTCCGGCCGGTGGTCTCAGGAGTCGCCCTCCCGTTCCGCGAGGAAGCGCTCGAATTCGAGACCGATCTCGTCCGCGGAGGGCAGGTCGACCGGTTCGGCGACCAGGCTTCCCCTGGACTCGGCGCCCGCAACGGCGTCGTACTGGTGCTCAAGTCCCTGCACGAGCGCGACCAGTTCCTCGTCGCCCTCGCCGATCTGGCGCTCGATCTCGTTCTGTGTGCGGTGGGCCTCGGTGCGCAGGGAGTGGGCGACGCCGGGCAGCACGAGGCCGGTAGCGGCGGTGATCGCTTCCAGAGCGGTCAGCGCGGCGTCCGGGTAGCTGGAGCGGGCGACGTAGTGCGGCACATGCGCGGCGACACCGAGGACGTCATGGCCCGCCTCCATGAGGCGGTACTCGACCAACGCCTCGGCGCTCCCGGGGACCTGGGCCTCGTCGAACGGGCTGCGGTGGCCGGGCATGAGGTCGGTTCGGTTGCCGTGCGGGGTGAGGCCGACCGGGCGGGTGTGCGGAACCCCCATGGGGATGCCGTGGAAGTTGACCGACAGACGTACTCCGAGGCGCTCGACGATCTGTCCGACGGCCGCCGCGAATCGTTCCCACTCCACATCGGGCTCGGGGCCCGACAGCAGCAGGAACGGTGCTCCGGTGGCGTCCTGGACCAAGCGGACGTCGATGTCCGGTGTGTCGTACGAGGTCCAGCGGTCGCGTCTGAAGGTCAGGAGCGGTCGGCGTGCCCGGTAGTCCACCAGCCGGTCGTGATCGAACCGGGCCACCACCTGATGAGGCAGCGTGGAGAGCAGGTTGTCGACGATCTGCTCGCCGGTCTCACCCGCGTCGATGTATCCGTCGAAGTGGTACAGCATGACCAGTCCGGCCGATTCCTGCGCGAGCGCCACATCGACGACGGCGAGGCCCTTCGGCTCCCATTCGTACAAACCCTGCGGATCAAGCACGATTACCGCTCCTCCTCGTCTCTGTGAACGAGAACGCGCGGTGACGCACGGGCATTCCCCTCACACGGTACGAACACACGGGAGGTGGCGGCGGACCGGCTGCGGCCCCGAATCATGTAAGGCCCGCTCCCCAGGGGGGAGCGGGCCTTACATATCAGCTGTCAGTCAGCCGGTCAGAGCCTCAGCTCTGGCCACCGGCCAGCTTCTCGCGGAGGGCGGCGAGCGCCTCGTCCGACGCCAGGGCGCCGGAGTTGTCGTCCGACTCCGAGGAGTACGAACCACCGGTCGGCGCGGCGGCCGGAGCGGCCGTGCCACCCTCGGCAGCGGCGGCCTCGTCGGCCTCGCGGGACTTGATGACCTGAGCCTGGTGCTGCTCGAAGCGCTGCTGCGCCTCGGCGTACTGGGTCTCCCACGCCTCGCGCTGGGTCTCGAAGCCCGGCAGCCAGTCGTTGGTCTCCGGGTCGAAGCCCTCGGGGTAGATGTAGTTGCCCTGGTCGTCGTACGACGCGGCCATGCCGTACAGCGTCGGGTCGAACTCGACGGACGCCGGGTCGGCACCGAAGGACTCGTTGGCCTGCTTCAGCGAGAGGCTGATGCGACGGCGCTCGAGGTCGATGTCGATGACCTTGACGAAGATCTCGTCGTTGACCTGGACGACCTGCTCCGGGATCTCCACGTGGCGCTCGGCCAGCTCGGAGATGTGGACCAGGCCCTCGATGCCCTCGTCGACGCGGACGAACGCACCGAACGGCACCAGCTTGGTGACCTTGCCGGGAACGACCTGGCCGATCTGGTGCGTACGGGCGAACTGCTGCCACGGGTCTTCCTGGGTCGCCTTCAGCGACAGGGAGACACGCTCGCGGTCCATGTCGACGTCGAGGACCTCGACGGTGACTTCCTGGCCGACCTCGACAACCTCGGACGGGTGGTCGATGTGCTTCCAGGACAGCTCCGAGACGTGGACCAGACCGTCGACGCCACCCAGGTCCACAAAGGCACCGAAGTTGACGATCGAGGACACCACACCAGACCGCACCTGGCCCTTCTGGAGGGTGGTGAGGAAGGTCTGGCGGACCTCGGACTGGGTCTGCTCCAGCCAGGCACGGCGGGACAGGACCACGTTGTTGCGGTTCTTGTCCAGCTCGATGATCTTCGCCTCGAGCTCCTTGCCCACATAGGGCTGGAGGTCGCGGACACGGCGCATCTCCACGAGGGAGGCCGGCAGGAAGCCGCGGAGGCCGATGTCGAGGATGAGTCCACCCTTGACGACCTCGATGACGGTACCGGTGACGATGCCGTCTTCTTCCTTGATCTTCTCGATGGTGCCCCAGGCACGCTCGTACTGGGCACGCTTCTTCGAGAGGATCAGGCGGCCTTCCTTGTCCTCCTTCTGGAGAACAAGGGCCTCGATCTCGTCGCCGACCTTGACGACCTCGTTCGGGTCGACGTCGTGCTTGATCGAGAGCTCGCGGCTCGGGATGACACCTTCGGTCTTGTAACCGATGTCGAGCAGGACCTCGTCCCGGTCGACCTTCACGATGACGCCGTCGACGATGTCGCCGTCGTTGAAGTACTTGATCGTCTCGTCGATCGCGGCGAGGAAGGCTTCCTCGTTACCGATGTCGTTGACCGCTACCTGCGGAGTGGCGGTGGTCTCGGTGCTGCTCGTCATGTGGGAAAGGGCTCCGGTACGGACATTGAAGTCGTAGGTACTGCTACGCCGAGAGCCCGTATCGCAGCTGCAAGAAGCCGGACAGCCTAGGAAACGCCGAGCCGGTCGGCGCTCCGAAAGCAGACCGAGCTTCCGGAAACGACATTCCGCCTGGAGGCGCCTCGTGAACCGAGGGGACATACATACAGATGCGAGCGCGGCCTGCTCTGTCTGAGGCACGCAGGCCCGCAGCGCAACTTGTAGCATACGGGGGCAGCGGTAGACGGTCAATGCGCGAAGGCGCACACCCGGGGCGGATCGCCCCATACCCGGCACAACTAAGGTTTGCGGAGGCCACCGTGGCCGCCCTCGGCCGCGCTGAACGCAAACTACAACGACGGTGAAGATGAGCCAATACACGGAAGCGGGATCGGCGTCGGCGGGCACCCGCGCGGGCACGGGTGCAGCGCCGGAACCGGAGCCGGAAGCCACCCGCCGTGACACGGACGACGCGGAGAGCAGCCGGGCCAGCCGGGGCTGGTGGGACCGGAACGCGGATGACTACCAGAACGAGCACGGCGCGTTCCTGGGCGACGACCGATTCGTCTGGGGCCCGGAGGGACTCGACGAGGCGGACGCCGGACTCCTCGGCCCCGCGGAGTCCCTGAAGGGTCTCGACGTCCTGGAGATCGGCGCGGGCGCGGCCCAGTGCTCGCGCTGGCTCACCGGCCGGGGCGCGCGGGCCGTGGCACTCGATCTCTCCCACCGGCAGCTCCAGCACGCGCTCCGCATCGGCGGGGGTGTTCCCCTGGTGGAGGGCGACGCGACGGCGCTGCCGTTCCGGGACGGCTCCTTCGATCTCGCCTGCTCGGCATACGGAGCGATCCCGTTCGTCGCGGACCCGGTGCGGGTGTTCACCGAGGTGCACCGGGTCCTGCGGCCCGGCGGCCGCTGGGTCTTCTCGGTCACCCACCCCGTCCGCTGGGCCTTCCCCGACGAGCCGGGCCCGGAGGGCCTGAGTGTGTCGGCCTCGTACTTCGACCGCACCCCTTACATCGAGCAGGACGCGGAGGGGCGTGCCGTGTACGTGGAGCACCACCGGACGGTCGGCGACCGGGTACGGGACGTGGTCGCGGGCGGTTTCCGGCTGGTGGATCTGGTCGAGCCGGAGTGGCCGGCGTGGAACAGCCAGGAATGGGGCGGCTGGTCCCCGCTGCGGGGGAGCCTCATTCCGGGGACGGCGATCTTCGTGTGTGTACGGGACTGAGGCTCCGCCTCGCGGTGGGGCGCGGTCCGGTCCGGCGCCCGGGGGTCGACGCTCGCAGGACGGGGGCAGACGGGACACCGGGACGCGGAACGGATCTCGGAGGGTCCGGGATCTCGGCCGGGAGCAGGACCGGGACGGGGAGTCGGCCGGAAGCGGGTGCGGGAGAAGACCGGGGCCGGGCCGGGACCCCGACCGGGCCCGGGGTCCGGACCTCGGCCGGGCCGGGCAGCCGCCGGGTCCGGCTCGCCGACGCTGGTGATCAGGCCGCTGGAACAGGTCCGCGGTACGGGATCCTGCCTCACGGGGCTGCCGTCGCCCGGCCGGGCCGCCCCGGCGGGCATCCGGGCCTGGCATCCGATGCCATTTGTCATATGAACTGATGGATTCGATGTGCTGTGGACAACCAGGAACACGGCTCGCGCGGACGGACAACACTGAAGCCATGATCCGAACCGACGCACTCGACCGCCTGCCGGTACGCCACGCCGTGCCCGATCTGATGACCGCGCTCGACGAGCGCGGCACAGCGGTCCTGCACGCTCCCCCGGGCACGGGGAAGACGACCCTCGTGCCGCTGGCACTGGCCGGGCTCGTCGGTGACGGCCCACGTCGGCGGGTGCTGGTCGCCGAGCCGCGCAGGATGGCGGTGCGGGCGGCCGCGCGCCGGATGGCGTGGCTGCTCGGCCAGGAGGTCGGCGACTCCATCGGCTACACGGTCCGCGGCGAGCGTCGGACCGGCCCGGCCACCCGCGTCGAGGTGGTCACGACGGGTGTGCTGTTGCAGCGCCTTCTCCGTGAACCCGAACTCCCGGGGGTGGACGCGGTGCTGCTCGACGAATGCCACGAACGCCATCTCGACGCGGACACCGCGATGGCGTTCCTCGTGGACATACGGGCGGTCCTGCGGCCGGAGCTGAACCTGGTCGCGGCCTCGGCGACGGGCGATGCCCAGGCGTGGTCACAGCTGCTGACCGTCCTGGACGGGACGGGGCCCGCACCGGTCGTCTACAGCAGGGGCGAAGGCTACAGCTGCGGGATCCGGTTCGCCGCTCCTCCCTCAGGGATCCGGCCGGCACACGGGATGTGGGTCGATCCGGCGCTGCTGCGGCATGTGGCATCGACGGTGCGGCTCGCTCTCGAACGGCACGAGGGTGACGTCCTGTGCTTCCTTCCGGGCACGGGCGAGATCGCGCGGACGGCCGGGATGCTGGACGGAGTGGACGCCGAGGTGCTCTCGTTGCACGGGCGTGCTCCGGCCGCCGTACAGGACGCCGTGCTCCGGGGCAGCGGAGATGGGCGGCGGCGCGTGGTGCTGTCCACCTCGGTGGCCGAATCCAGTCTGACGGTGCCGGGTGTGCGGGTGGTGGTCGACTCGGGGCTGGCGCGCGAGCCCCGGATGGACCATGCTCGCGGTCTCGGGTCGCTGGCGACCGTCCAGGTATCGGTCGCGGGCGCGGCCCAGCGTTCCGGCCGCGCGGGACGAGAGGCGCCGGGATCGGTCTACCGGTGCTGGGCGGAGGCCGACGACGGGCGGCGTCCGCGGTTCCCCTCGCCCGAGATCAGGATCGCGGATCTGGCCGCGTTCGCCCTGCGGGTGGCCTGCTGGGGGGATCCCACGGCGGCGGGACTCGCCCTCCTGGACGCTCCGCCCGCCGGAGCCATGGCCGCGGCGAGACAGACGCTGACCGCGATCGGCGCGCTGGACGGGGACGGCCGGGCGACGGACCGAGGGGTCCGGATGTCCCGTCTCGGGGTGCATCCCCGTCTGGCCCGTGCCCTCCTCGACGGTGCCCCCGAGGTGGGCGAGCGCAGGGCCGCCGAGGTGGTGGCCCTGCTGAGCGAGGAGCCACCGCGCGACTACGGCGACGATCTGGCCGCCGCCTGGCGGGCCGCCCGCCGCGGCGGCGACGGCTACGCGGCCCGCTGGCGCGCCGAGGCCCGGCGGCTGGCGTCCTCGCTGTCACCGGCGGAAGTCCCGGCCGGAAGGACCGGCGCCGGTCAGGAGCGGCACTCCGGAGCACCACTTCCGGGAACGGGTACCGGTCCGGGTGCCGGGCCCCACGCCGCTGCCGCCGGCCCGCCCGGTGCGGGGAGCGGTTCCGGCCCGGCCGCGGACCCGGGTGCGGGCGCGGGGCTCGGTGCGGCGGCCGGCTCCAGCCTCGGAGCGGAGACCGGGACGGGCGGAGAGCGGACGGCCTCCCGTGCGGGTGCCGAGTCGGCCGACGGGTCGCACGGTGCCGGCCGCCCGACCGGGGATGGGCTCGGCGATGACGCGGTCGCCGGACTGATCACCGCCCTCGCGTTCCCCGAGCGGGTGGCCAGGGCGCGGGGTGAGGGCGCGTTCCTCATGACCTCCGGGACCAGGGCCGAGGTCGGGCCCGGCTCGGGGCTGCGCGGTGCCGGGTGGCTGGCTGCCGCGGTCGCGGACCGGCCCGCGTCCACGGCATCCGCCCGGGTGCGGCTCGCCGCGGTGATCGATGAGGACATCGCGCGTACGGCCGCCGCACATCTCCTCGGTTCGGCCGAGGAGGTCCGCTGGGAGGACGGCGATGTCGTCTCCCGGGACGTACGGCGGCTGGGTGCGATCGAGCTGTCGGTACGCCGTATCCGGGACCCGGACCCCGGCCTTGTGCGGGAAGCCCTGCTCGACGGACTGCGGAGCGAAGGACTGGAGCTGTTGGCGTGGTCCCGGGACGCCCGGGGGCTACGGGAGCGGCTGGCCTTTCTGCACCGGGAGTTGGGCGAGCCATGGCCGGATATGTCGGACGCCGGGCTGCTCGGCCGCCCCGGGGACTGGCTGGAACCCGAGCTGTCGCGAGCGCGGAGAAGGGCCGATCTGGGACGGATCCCCACAGAGCATGCCCTGCGGCGGCTGCTGCCGTGGGCGAGCGGGGAGGCGGCCCGGCTGGACGAGTTGGCGCCGGAGCGGATCGAGGTGCCGAGCGGATCACGCATACGCGTCGAGTACGGCGGGGAGCAGCCCGTCCTCGCGGTGAAGCTCCAGGAGTTGTTCGGGCTGCGGGAGACGCCGAGGGTGGCGGGGGTGCCGGTGGTGGTGCACCTGCTCTCCCCGGCGGGAAGGCCGGCCGCCGTCACGGCTGATCTGGCGTCGTTCTGGAAGGAGGGGTACCGGTCCGTACGGGCGGAGTTGCGGGGGCGCTATCCCAAGCACCCCTGGCCGGAGGACCCGTCGGTCGCGGAACCGACCCGCCACACCAAGGCGCGGCTCGACAGGGGCCGTTGAGGCGGACCGCCCTCCGCCCGGAGCTCCCCGGAGGTGCGGGCTGCTCCGGTCGCACGCACGACCGCGGCCCGGGTCGTGCGATACCTCCACCGGAGGGGGCGATATCACCGGGCCGGCCCGGTGGGTCCCGGGGGTCTTCGGGTCCGTCGCCGTCCGGTGCCGCTGGGGCGCCAGGTCCTGCCCGGCGGTTCCGGAGCGCTCGCCGGACGCCCCGGAGCCCCGCGCCAGGTCCTGCCCGGCGGTTCCGGACCGATTGCCAGGTGCCTCGGAGCCCGCGGGTCCGGTACCCGCGCCGCCGGTGGACGCGGTGCCTCCGCCGTACGCGGCGCTGCGGTACGCCTCACACCGGCTGCTCCAGCGCTCCTCCCGAGGTCCGCCGCGCGTCGGCCCGTATCGCGGAACGGGGCGTCGGTCCGTACCGCGGGGCCCGCACGGCGCCCGGACGGTGTGGGGCGCCGAGGCTGTCGGCGGCGCGCCCGCCGGTACCGCCCGTGGCGGGAGGGGAGCCGCGCGGGTCCCGGGATTCACGGCGTCCGGAGCGGTGTCACACCGGGACCGGTTCGGGCTCGGGGTCGGGACGGCGTTGCCGGGGACGGCGGCTGCGGGCCTCCAGGACGAGGGACAGCGTCAGGAGCCCCCCGGCCAGAAGAAGGAATCCCCAGGGAAGATACGAGGTGAGCAGCAGGACCAGCAGGCGCTGGGACTTCACCAGTTCGACGGTGTGGTCCACATAGTCGGGGCGCATCTTCACATGGCCCGCGAAGGCGGTGACCTTGTCCCGGCCGCCCAGGAGCGTGCCGCCCCGGAGTTCCTCGGTGTGGATCTCCTCGCCGTTGACGGGGGCCCCGGTCACCGGGTCGACCCAGAACATCCGCTTGGTGGTGTACCAGCGGGTGGTCCCGGTCTGTTTCTCCAGCGTGCCGGCGTCGATACCGGGGATGGGCATCTTCTTGGGGAACGGCACCTTGGTCCAGGGAATGGTCTGCTCGAAGTAGTACACATCGAGTCCGCGGTACTTCTGCGTCCCCCGGTAATGGATGGGGGCGGAGGTACGGGTCTGGGCGTCGAAGTACTCGTAGTCCCGCTTCTCGGTGAGGAAGGGCCACTTGTACTCGATGCCCTCGCGCCGGACCGGTTCGCCGTCGACGGATTCCCCGGTCGCGTGGACGGGTGCCTGACTGTGGGCGTCGAAGATATAGCGCTCGGGGATCTGGGACACCATCTTGCCGTCGGGTCCCTGGACATAGGAAAGGGTGTCCCAGACGACGACATCGCGGCCGGCGCTGCGTTCGATCTTCTCGGATTCCTCCACATTGCCCTTGAGGGTCTGGACGATGGTGAGTTTCTCGACCTCTTTGGCCCGGAGGGTGCCGTAGTCGAGGAGGGTGGCGGGCTTCGCCTCCATGACGACCTCCTGGTACTGGCTGGGCGGGATCTTGGCGAGCCGGGGGAAGGCGTACCAGCGCAGCAGGGGTGAGAGTGCGGCGAAGAAGACGGCGAAGGCGAGAAGTACCAGGCTCGCTCGGCGGTGCATGGGCCGGCCCCCCTACTTCTTGGGGCCGGGGACGGTGGTCAGCAGCGGTCTGGGGGAGGTCTCGCCCGGGGGTGCGCCGATCCCGGTCATGGTGAGGATGAGGGCGAAGGCTGCGGCCAGCCCGATGGCGGCGGCGACGAGGGCGCGCATGCTCGGCCTCCCGGGTTCGGATCCCAATGCATCTGACACGACGTCAGGGCTGGGGCACCGTAGCAATCGGGCGGTGAGATGAGAACACGTTGCACCGCCCCTCCACCGGGTGGCGGTCGAGGGGCGGTGCGAGGAGTGAGCCGTGAAGGAGGTCGGGACAGTGGAGGTCAGGATGCCGGAGTGGCCGACTCCGTGGGTGCGGGGGTGGCGATGACCTTGAGTTCGACGGTCAGGGTCGCGCCACCGGCGGCGGTGAGACGGAGGGTGAAGGTGCCGGTCCGGTCGTCCGCGAAGAGCTTCGGCAGGCGCAGGGCGCCGTCGGCGCCGGTCCTGAGATCGGTGAGTGTGCGGATCGCCTTGCCGTCGGCGTCCTTGAAGTGGGGGCCCTTGTCGTTCTCGGCCGGGTCCCCCTGGACGGGATTGATCAAGGTGGCCGTGACGGCGACACCCGGGGCGGCGTCGCCGCCGAAGGTGGCCCGGACAGCCACGGTGTCCGCGAACTCCGTTCCCGGGGCGGCCGTCAGGGCCTTGGTGTCGGTCCGGATGAGGGTATCGGCGGTGGGCGCGGTGACCCTCGCGGGGAATTCGGCCGCGGGCACCTGGTGCCCCACGGCCGTGACACGGACGGTGAACGTACCGGTCTTCTCTCCTGCCTTCAGAGCCGGGGAGACGGCCCTGCCGTCACTGCCGGTGGCGAGGAGGGCGGTCTTCTTGCCTCCGGGGAAGGCGGTGTCCGTGTCGCCCGAGATCTCGAAACGCACCTTCTGCCCGGCGACGGCCCGGCCCATGGCGTTCTTCACCCGCACGGTGACCCGCTCGGAGAACTGCCGTCCGGTGACCGCGGACAGCTCTCCGGTGCCCGCGTTCTCCACCCGGGACACGGGCACGGGGGTGGTCGGAGGGGTGGGCGGCTCGGGCTTCGGCTTGGTCGTGTTGCCGGGCTTCGGCTTGTCCTTCGGCTTGTCGCTCTGCTTGGGCGGGGTGGCGGGAGACGTCGGCGAGGAAGGAGGGGCCGGAGTGGACGGGGACGAACCACCCGAACTGTCCGGGGTCTCCGAGTCGGGCAGCGCCCCGGTCCCGTCGGGCACCTCGTGCGTGCCGCGCTTGTAGTACTCGAACCAGGACAGAACCGTACGGAGGTACTCACGTGAGTGGTTGTAACCGAGGATCGCCCGGTCGAGATCCGCCTGGACGGTCAGGTCCCGGTTTCCGACGCAGAGGTAGCGACCGGCGGCGAGAGCCGCGTCGTAGATGTTGTTGGGGTCCTTGCGACCGTCGCCGTTGCCGTCCTGGCCCCAGGTCGCCCATGTCGACGGGATGAACTGCATCGGGCCGACAGCGCGGTCGTAGGTGGTGTCCCCGTCGTAGGCACCGTTGTCGGTGTCCGAGATATTGGCGAAGCCGACACCGTTGAGGACCGGACCGAGGATCTTGGAGGTGGTGGTCCCGTTGGCGTCGACCTTGCCGCCGCGCGCCTGGCCGGACTCCACCTTGCCTATCGCGGCGAGCAACTGCCACGGCACCTTGCAGCCGGGGTCGGAGGACGCGATGGTCTGCTCGGCCCGCTTGTAGGCGGCGAGGACCGTGGCGGGAATGCCCGCCTCGGACGGTCCGGTCACCGGGAGGCCGGTGGAGGCGTCCGCCTTGGCCGGGGTGTTCAACGGCGGGAGGTCCGTGTAATAGGGGGAGTTGCCCGAGACGGGCGTACCGGGCGGCGGTGTCGCGTCCGACGTCTCCAGGCTCCCCTGGCCGTCAATGGTGATGGCATGCGTAATGCCGGGCGCCTGTGATGCGGAGAGTGCCGCTACCGCGGCAGCGGCGACCGCGGTGGTGGTCGCTCCCCTGCGGAACCGGCGGCGGAATTGCGCTGCCATACGTATGTCCCCTCCCCGAGCGGCTGACCGCGCTCCCGATGCGTCGACTCAGGCGACCCTACGGCAACCACGGGCGCCAGAACACCGGACCTTGACCGTTATTCACCGATTAGACACTTCCGCGCCGCCGCCCGGAATCAGCGACACGGGATCACGCATACTGGGCGGCGGTGATCAACACTCCTGACCGGTCCGGTCAGCAAGGGTCACGGGGGGCTGTTCGTCGATGCCGTTCACACTGAGCCATGTCGCCGCGGTGCTGCCGGGCCTTCGCGCGGACGGGACCGCGCGCGGTCCCCTGGTCGCCTCGGCGCTGGTGATGGGCTCGCTGGCACCGGATATGACGTACTTCGCGGCGACGCTCGTACCCGGGGCCATGGGGTTCGGGCGCTTCACCCACTCCCCTGCGGGCGTGCTCACCGTCGATGTGGCGGTGACGGCGGTCCTGGTGGCTCTGTGGCTGATGATGCGCGAGCCCCTGCTCGCCCTGCTGCCGGGAGCGTGGCAGGGCCGTGTCCACGCCGTACTGCGCGGGCGGCGCCGGGACAAGTCCCTTGCGTCGGGGTGGTGGTTCTGCGTGTCGGCGGTGATCGGTGCGACCACGCATGTCGTCTGGGACGCGTTCACCCACCACAGCAGATGGGGTACGGAGGTGCTGCCCGTACTCAATGAGCGGGTGGGCGGACTTCACGGCTATCAGCTGGCGCAGTACGGTTCGTCGGTGCTCGCGGCCACGGTGATCCTCTGCTGGGCGGTGTCCGCGCTGCGCCGACAGCCCGCGCTGCCCGCGCCTGCCGGAGTACCGGTGCTGGACCGACGGTCGCGGCGGCTCGCGGCCGCGGTCCTGGGCGGGTGTCTGCTGGCCGGGGCCGTCGAGCGATGTGTGCGGTGGTACGGGGTCAACGGGCCGGTGAGTTCGGTGCTCGACATCATCCCGGACCGCCTGTTTCGGTGCGGGGGCGGGGCTGGCCCTGGGCCTGGTGGTGTACGGGGCGGGAATGCGCCGGCGCGAGCGGGCGAGGGAACGGACGTCCGTCCGACTCTGAGATCCGGCGACCGCACCGCAGCGCAAGCGGACGGTGCCTGCGCCGCCGACGGAGACCGGCCGAGGGCGCGCCTCACCGTCCGGGCGCCCACCTCGCGGCCTCTGGCCGGTGTGTCGTACGCCGTCAGGTGCTCGCCGTACACCCCCGGGGCGCACCGCCCCGATACCTTCCGGCCCGCCCGCCGAGTTCCGGCCGTCCGAACGCTTCGGCCGGTGCCGGGTACGCAAGGAACTCCCGGGCGCCGTACGCCCGCTGCATACGCCACGCGCGACCCTCGCCCCTGGGAATCCCGCGAGCCCCGAGCACACCCTCAGCTCCGGGCCCCCGTTTCCCGGTCCAGGCCACGGTCACCGACCGGGAAGCGGGAAGGCGGAGGGCCCGGGAGGCGTTCAGTGTGCCGCCGACTCCCAGTCCGGGCCGACGCCCACCGAGACGTCCAGCGGTGCGCTCAGGGACGCGGCCGACGACATCTCGCGCCGTACGATCGCCTCGACGTCCTCCCGCTCCCCCGGCGAGATCTCCAGCACGATTTCGTCGTGGACCTGGAGCAGCAGCCGGGAGGACAGCTTGGCCTCCTGGAGCGCGTCGTCCACCTTGAGCATGGCGATCTTGACGATGTCCGCGGCGGTGCCCTGGATCGGGGCGTTCAGCGCCATGCGCTCGGCGGCCTCCCGGCGCTGGCGGTTGTCGCTGTTCAGATCGGGCAGATAGCGGCGGCGGCCGAGCATCGTCGCCGTGTACCCCGTGGCCCGTGCCTCCTCCACGACATGGTGCAGATAGTCACGGACCCCGCCGAAGCGCTCGAAATAGGTGTCCATCAGGGCCCGCGCCTCGCCCGCCTCGATGTTCAGCTGCTGGGACAGGCCGAACGCGGAGAGTCCGTACGCCAGGCCGTACGACATGGCCTTGATCTTCCGGCGCATCTCCGGGTCGACGGCGGAGGTCTCCACGCCGAACACCTGTGAGGCCACGGTGTTGTGGAGGTCCTCGCCCGAGGTGAACGCCTGGATCAGGCCCTCGTCCTGGGAGAGATGGGCCATGACGCGCAGCTCGATCTGGCTGTAGTCGGCGGTCATCAGCGACTCGAAGCCCTCGCCGACCACAAAGCCCCGGCGGATGGCGCGGCCTTCGTCGGTACGCACCGGAACGTTCTGCAGGTTCGGGTCGGTGGAGGAGAGACGGCCGGTGGCCGCGACGGTCTGGCTGAACGTGGTGTGGATACGGCCGTCCGCCGCAATGGTCTTGACCAGGCCCTCGACCGTGGAGCGCAGCCGGGCCTGCTCGCGGTGGCGGAGCATGATGACCGGCAGCTCGTGCTCGGTCTGGGCGGCGAGCCAGGCCAGCGCGTCGGCGTCCGTGGTGTAACCGGTCTTGGTCTTCTTGGTCTTGGGAAGATTCAGCTCCCCGAAGAAGACCTCCTGAAGCTGCTTGGGCGAGCCGAGGTTGAACTCGTGGCCCACCGCGTCGTGGGCTTCCTTCACCGCCTGCTGGACGGCTCCGGCGAACAGCTGCTCCATCGCCTCCAGATGGGCGCGGTCGGCGGCGATGCCGTGCCGCTCCATCCGCGCCAGCAGCAGGGAGGTGGGCAGCTCCACATCGTGCAGCAGCTCGGTCGCGCCGACCTCGGTGAGCCGGAGGCCGAACGCGTCCCCGAGGTCGAGGACGGCACGGGCCTGGGCCATCAGCGCGTCGGCCTCGGCCTGTTCGTCCGTGCCGAACGCCAGCTGGCCGTCGGCCGCGGCCGGGGCCAGCTCACGGCCCAGATACTCGATCGAGAGGGCGTCCAGGGCGAAGGAGCGACGGCCGGGCTTGACGAGATAGGCGGCGAGCGCCGTGTCCATGGTGATGCCCGCGATACGCCAGCCGTGCTCGGGGAAGACCCGCAGGGCCTCCTTGGCGCTGTGCACGACCTTGGGGCGCCGCGGGTCGGCGATCCAGGCGGCGAAGGCCCGCTCGTCGGCCTCGTCCAGCTGGGTCGTGTCGAACCAGGCCGCCTTCCCGTCGGCCGCGGCGAGCGCGACCTCGGCGACACTCCCGACACCGAGGGCCCAGCTGCCGACCGTGGCCACGCCGAGCGGCTGTTCGCCGTGACGCTCCAGCCAGGGGCCCAGCTCTCCTGCGGAGAGAACGGAACCGTCCAGCTCGACACCCGCGGCCGGGGCCGGGGCTTCCTCGGCCGCCGCGCCGGGGTCGACGGCGAGCAGCCGCTCGCGCAGGCTGGGATTGCGGATCTCCAGGACCTCCAGGAAGCCCTTGAGCGCCGTCCTGTCATACGGAGCCCGCTCCAGGTCGGCGACCGTCCGGGACAGCTCGACGTCCCGCACCAGCTCGGTGAGGTGCCGGTTGAGCTTGACGGCCTCCAGATGATCGCGCAGAGCCTGGCCGACCTTGCCTTTGACCTCGTCGGCGCGCTCGACCAGCTCGGCGAAGGAGCCGAACTGGTTGATCCACTTGGTGGCCGTCTTCTCGCCGACACCGGGGATGCCCGGGAGATTGTCGGACGGGTCCCCGCGCAGCGCGGCGAAATCGGGGTACTGCTGCGGGGTCAGTCCGTACTTCTCCTGGACCTTCTCCGGGGTGAAGCGGGTCAGCTCGGAGACGCCCTTGGTCGGGTAGAGCACGGTGACACGGTCGCTGACCAGCTGGAAGGAGTCCCGGTCGCCGGTGACGATCAGCACGTCGAAGCCCGCGGCCTCCGCCTGGGTGGCGAGGGTGGCAATGATGTCGTCGGCCTCGAAGCCGTCGACCGCGCACCGCACCGCGTTCATGGTGTCGAGAAGCTCGCCGATCAGCTCGACCTGGCCCTTGAACTCGTCGGGGGTCGACGAGCGGTTCGCCTTGTACTCCGGGAAGTCGTCGGACCTCCAGGTCTTGCGGGACACGTCGAAGGCCACCGCGAAATGGGTGGGCGCCTCGTCGCGCAGCGTGTTCGCCAGCATCGACGCGAAGCCGTAGACGGCATTGGTCGTCTGACCGCTCGCGGTCGAGAAATTCTCCGCGGGCAGCGCGAAGAACGCCCGGTACGCCAGGGAGTGCCCGTCCATGAGGAGCAGGCGCGGACGGTTGTCGTCTGGGGTCTTCCTCGATGCTGTCTCAGCCACGGACACGATCCTGCCACGCCCCACTGACATTGCCGCCCACACCGGGCTCACCAGCGGCGCTGTCGGTGGCCCGTGGCAGGATTGCCCGTGACAGATCCGCATGGCGGCAGCACAGTCCGTACGTACGGTGACCGGTCGCCCGCGCGGACCGGCGGTGCGCGGGGGCTGCGCCCGCCCGGCGGTGGGATCTCTCGCGAGGGGAGCACGATGGCCAGCAAGCCGCCCACAGACGACCCGGTCCAGGACGCGCCGCAGGTCACCGCCCCGCAGCACGCGGCGGCCGGCGCCACCGCCATCGGACACACTCTGAGGACCGCCCAGCGGCAGATGGGTGTCCGCCGCACCGCGCAGACCCTGCTCAAGGTCAATCAGAAGGACGGCTTCGACTGTCCCGGCTGCGCCTGGCCCGAGGGCGACAAGCGCCACACCGCCGAGTTCTGCGAGAACGGCGCCAAGGCGGTGGCGGAGGAGGCGACCCTGCGCCGGGTCACCCCCGACTTCTTCGCGGCGCACCCGCTCGGCGATCTGGCCTCCCGCAGCGGCTACTGGCTGGGGCAGCAGGGCCGTATCACCCAGCCCGTCCTGCTGGCCGAGGGCGGGGACCGCTACGAGCCGGTGAGCTGGGAGCGGGCGTTCGCGATCATCGCCGAGGAACTGACCGCCCTCTCCTCCCCCGACGAGGCGCTCTTCTACACCTCGGGCCGTACCAGCAACGAGGCGGCGTTCCTGCTCCAGCTCTTCGCCCGCGAGTTCGGCACGAACAATCTGCCCGACTGCTCCAACATGTGCCACGAGTCCTCCGGCTCGGCGCTCACCGAGACGCTCGGCGTCGGCAAGGGCAGTGTCTCCCTGGAGGACATGCACCGGGCCGATCTGATCATCGTGGCCGGACAGAACCCCGGGACGAATCACCCCCGGATGCTCGCCGCCCTGGAGAAGGCCAAGGCCGCCGGGGCGCGGATCATATCGGTGAACCCGCTGCCCGAGGCCGGTCTGGAGCGGTTCAAGAACCCCCAGACCCCGCGCGGCATGCTCAAGGGCGTCGCGCTGAACGATCTGTTCCTCCAGATCCGCATCGGCGGCGATCAGGCGCTGTTCCGGCTGCTGAACAAGCTGATCCTGGAGACCGCGGGAGCCGTCGACGAGGAGTTCGTCCGCGAGTACACCCACGGGTACGAGGAGTTCGCGGCGGCGGCCCGCGCCGCCGACTGGGACGAGACCCTCGCGGCGACGGGGCTCGACCGGGCCGGAATCGAGCGGGCGCTGGAGATGGTGCTGGAGTCCGAGCGGACGATCGTCTGCTGGGCGATGGGCCTGACCCAGCACAAGCACTCGGTGGCCACCATCCGGGAGGTGGTCAACTTCCTGCTGCTGCGCGGCAACATCGGCCGCCCCGGCGCCGGCGTCTGCCCGGTGCGCGGTCATTCGAACGTCCAGGGCGACCGGACGATGGGCATCTTCGAGCGTCCCGCGCCCGCTTTCCTGGACGCCCTGGAGAAGGAGTTCGGCTTCGCGCCGCCGCGCCACCACGGCTTCGACGTCGTACGGTCCATCCGGGCGCTGCGCGACGGCGAGGCTCAGGTCTTCTTCGCGATGGGCGGGAACTTCGTGGCGGCGACGCCGGACACCGAGGTCACCGAGGCGGCGATGCGCAGGGCCCGGCTGACCGTCCATGTCTCCACCAAGCTCAACCGCTCGCACGCCGTGACGGGCAGACGCGCCCTGATCCTGCCCACGCTGGGGCGCACGGACAGGGACGTCCAGGCGGGCGGACGGCAGGTGGTGACGGTGGAGGACTCCATGGGCATGGTGCACGCCTCCCGCGGCAACCTGCCGCCCGCGAGCCCGCATCTGCTCTCCGAACCGGCGATCGTGGCGCGGCTGGCACGGGCGGTCCTGGGGGCGCGTTCGTCGACGCCGTGGGAGGAGTTCGAGCGGGACTACGCGTCGATCCGCGACCGGATCGCACGGGTGATCCCCGGCTTCGAGGACTTCAACGCGAAGATCGCCCGTCCGGGCGGTTTCACCCTGCCGCACGCGCCCCGGGACGAGCGGCGTTTCCCGACCGCCACGGGAAAGGCCAACTTCACCGCCGCGCCGGTCGAGTTCCCGGAGGTGCCCGAAGGCAGGCTGCTGCTCCAGACACTGCGCTCGCACGACCAGTACAACACCACGGTCTACGGACTGGACGACCGCTATCGCGGGATCAAGGGCGGGCGCCGTGTCGTCCTGGTGAACCCGGACGACGCGCGCGAGCTGGGCCTGGCGGACGGTTCGTACACCGATCTGGTGAGTGAGTGGCAGGACGGGGTGGAGCGGCGGGCCCCCGGCTTCCGGGTCGTGCACTACCCGACCGCGCGGGGGTGCGCGGCGGCGTACTACCCGGAGACGAATGTGCTTGTGCCGCTGGACTCGACGGCGGACACGAGCAATACGCCGGCGAGCAAGTCGGTGGTGGTCCGGTTCGAGGCGGTGTAGGCGGGTCCGGGGTGTCCGGAGCGGATGGGGTGGGGCCGGGTCTCCACCCGCGGGCCCTCGCCGAGTGGCCGGCCCCACCCACCAGGTCCGACCTCAAACGCCGGACAGGCTGAACAGTCCACCCCCGCCCGCAGGCACCATCCGGCCTCAGACGCCCGACAGGCTGGAAACAGGCAGCCCTGCCCGCGGGCACCGTCCGGCCTCACGCCCCGGACGGGCTGGGATCACGCACCCGCCCACCGAGTCCGGACTCGGGCGGCGGACGGGGCGAGTGGGTAATCGTCCGGGGACCCGGGGGCCAGGGGCTGGGGGGAATGCGACCGCCCGGCTAAGCGTTTGCTCAGGCATCTGGTATGACGGTGTATACGCACGCAAGACACCGAGATCGGAGCCGGGCCCCATGGGCGAGCAGCACACCGTGAAGTTCCCGCAAGACGTCGTCGCCGAGTACGCCGCCCTCGGGGTGGATCTCCCGGCGCTCTTCTCCGCCGGGCATCTGGGCAACCGTATGGGCGTCCGGATCGTCGAGGCGGCGGCGGAGCGCGTGGTCGGCACCATGCCGGTGGAGGGCAACACCCAGCCGTACGGACTGCTCCACGGCGGCGCGTCGGCCGTGCTGGCGGAGACGCTGGGCTCGATCGGCTCGATGCTGCACGGCGGCAGCACCAGGATGGCGGTCGGGGTGGACCTCAACTGCACCCATCACCGGGGTGTGCGTTCCGGGCTGGTGACCGGGGTCGCGACGCCGGTGCACCGCGGGCGCTCGACGGCGACGTACGAGATCGTGATCACCGACGATCAGGGCAGAAGGGTCTGTACCGCCCGGCTGACCTGCATGCTGCGGGAAGTGCGTCCCGGTGACGCCGACCTGCTGCCGGGCGCGCCGGGCTCCGGTCCCGCGTAGCACCCCCGTTCAACGCGCCACCACCCGGCGGCCCCGCCGGGTGGTCACCGGCCCGCCCTCGACGATCACCCAACAGCAGCCCCGCCCTCCGCGGCGGTCACCCGGGGACTCGTTGTGTCACCGATCGTGACGGTTTAGCGTGCCGCCATGGGGACCTCATGGCACACCCCGATCCGGCACACCCTGGGCACACTTCTCCTCATATTGGCCCTCGGCGGCTGCACGGCGCCCCCATCCGCCCCACCGCCCGCGACGGCAACTCCCGCCCCGCAGAAGACCTCACTTGCCGACATCTGCACCAAACTTGTTGCCTATTGGGCGAAAGAGGCGCTGAAGGGCGGTAAGTGGGCGGGGCTCGACTGGGAGCAGAAAGGGCTCTCCAACGAGCAGTACGACCTCCACGAAGAGGTCGTCGCGGCGGCCCGCGCCGAGGAGAGACGCCTGGGCCGCCGGGCGGCCCTCACTCTGATCGACGCCCGGACCAGACAGGAGTGCCGGGCACTGAACGGGGCCACGGGCAGCTCGGAGAACTGGCGGCCACCAGGGTGAGCGGCGGCACCGGATACCCGTACCCGCCGTCCGACCGCCGACCATTGTCCGTGGTCAGTACACCGGAACCGCCGCGTTCCCCCGGCATCCCGACTCGGCTCCGCCACCGCCGGAGCGCCCCCGGTCCGGGGTGGGGCCCTCCCCGGCGAGACCATGACCCCGGGGCTCCGACCACCACCGGGAACACTCCGCAGGGCAGCACGCGCCGAACCTCGCACACAGCGAACCGTCAGCCGCCAACCCGGCCACCGCACCCGGGCGTTCACCCCTGTCCGCTGCCTGTGATCCAGCGTCCGGAGTCCGGCCGACGGCCCGGCGCACACCGATGACCGGGGCTCCGGCTCAAGCGCCGAAGGGCCGTGCGCCCCCTCTCCGGACACCCCGGGCGAACTTCACGCGACCGCGGCGCAACACCGCGTGGCCCCACCATGGACCTTGAAGATCACCTTCGCTGAACTTCACTCTCCGTAATAATGGAGAGATCGACAAAACAACGCCCGCCCCACGCCCTTTCCGTACGGGCGAACTCGCCCCCAATCCCGGGTCCGGACCCATGCCAATCACACCAAGATCACCTCAAGCGCCTTGGTGGAACAGGGCATTCTCAGCATGTGAACGGGCGCGCCGACGGGGCCGCGCCCGGTCCGCCCACGCGTGATCTGAGCGATTTTTGAGCTTGGCATAACAAGAGAGTCACATCCTGACCCCGAGACTGCCCCACCCAACCACCTGCGCTTAGAGTCACCGCCAGTCACCGCGCCGCCGGGCAATACCAGCACGGCGCATTCCCGTACGGCCCGGCGACCAAACGGCACCTCAGGGGAGGGCCGTGCCAGGGAAAGGACTTATCGTGCGAAACCGTTCCTTGCTCATACTCACCACCGTGGTCACCACGGGAGCGCTCACCCTCACCGCCTGCGGATCGCGCGACGACAGCTCCGGCGACGGGGACACGGACAAGACGACCACCGTCGTCATCGGCCTCGACGCTCCTCTGACGGGTTCGCTCTCCGCGCTCGGCCAGGGCATCAAGAACTCGGTCGAGCTGGCGGCCAGGACCGCCAACAAGGACAAGGTGGTGCCCGGCGTCGAGTTCAAGGTCGAGTCCTTCGACGACCAGGCCGTGCCCGCGTCCGGCCAGGCCAATGCCGTCAAGCTGGTCGGTATGAAGGACGTCCTCGGTGTCGTCGGCCCGCTCAACTCCGGGGTCGCGCAGTCGATGCAGGGTGAGTTCGGCAGGGCCAACCTGGTCCAGATCTCCCCGGCCAACACCAACCCGTCGCTGTCGCAGGGCGACAAGTGGGGCTCGGGCGACAAGAAGCGCCCCTTCAAGACCTACTTCCGCACCGCCACCACCGACGTCATCCAGGGCAAGTTCGCCGCCCAGTACCTGTTCAACGAGGCCAAGAAGAAGAAGGTCTACGTCGTCGACGACAAGCAGACCTACGGCGCCGGTCTCGCCGCGATCTTCGCGGAGGAGTTCAAGCGCCTCGGCGGCACCGTCGCCGGCACCGACAACGTCACGGTGAAGGAGACCGACTTCTCCGGCACCGCCGACAAGGTCAAGGCGTCCGGCGCGGACTCGGTCTTCTTCGGCGGCCAGTACCCCGAGGGCGGCCTGCTCTCCGACCAGGTCAAGAAGGCCGGCGCGAACATTCCCACCATGGGCGGCGACGCGCTCTACGACCCCGCCTTCATCAAGGCGTCCGGCCAGTCGAACGACGGTGACCTCGCGACCTCGGTCGGCTACCCGATCGAGCAGCTCTCGACCGCGAAGAAGTTCATCGACGACTACAAGGCGGCCGGGTTCAAGGACCCGTACGCAGCGTACGGCGGCTACTCCTACGACGCCGCCTGGGCCATCATCCAGGCCGTGAAGACGGTCGTCGACGCCAACGACGGCAAGGTCCCCTCCGACGCCCGCGCCAAGGTCACCGAGGCCGTGTCCCAGGTCTCCTTCGACGGTGTGACCGGCAAGGTCGCCTTCGACGAATACGGTGACACGACGAACAAGCAGCTCACGGTCTACACCGTCAAGAACGGCGCCTGGACCTCGATCAAGAGCTCGACCTTCGAGGACTGACCCGAACCTCAGCCCCGCAGCACTTGACCTTCATGCCGCGCGAGGGCGCAAACAGCGCCCTCGCGCGGAGTCATATCCGACACGCTCATCGGAGGCCCTGCGGTGAACGAACTGCCGCAACAGCTGGCCAACGGCCTTGCCCTCGGTGCCCTCTACGGCCTCATCGCCATCGGGTACACCATGGTCTACGGCATTGTCCAGCTCATCAACTTCGCCCATGGCGAGATCTTCATGATCGGGGGCTTCGGCGCCCTCACCACCTATATGGCGCTCCCTGACGGGATCTCACTGTTCGTGGCAGTCCCGCTCATGATCATAGGTGGCGCCGTCGCGGCGGTCGCCGTCGCCACGGCAGCGGAGCGGTTCGCGTACCGGCCCCTTCGAGGCGCACCCAGGCTGGCCCCGCTGATCACCGCGATCGGTCTGTCCCTCGCCCTGCAGCAGGCCGTCTGGGCCTGGTATCCCGATGCCAAGAAGGCCCGGAGTTTCCCGGAGTTCACGGGTAGCTCCTTCAAGATCCTCGACAATCTCGCCATCCAGCGTGCCGACGCGTTCCTCCTGGTGCTCGCCCCGCTGTGCATGTTCGCCCTCGGCTTCTTCGTCTCGAAGAGCCGCAGCGGACGGGCCATGCAGGCGACCGCGCAGGACCCGGACACCGCGAAGCTCATGGGCATCAACACGGACCGCATCATCGTGATGGCCTTCGCCATCGGCGCGGCGTTCGCCGCGATCGCGGCGGTCGCCTACGGTCTCGACAAGGGGCAGATCCACTACGAGATGGGCTTCATCCTCGGGCTGAAGGCGTTCACCGCGGCGGTGCTCGGCGGCATCGGCAATATCTACGGAGCCATGGTCGGCGGAGTCGTCCTCGGCCTCGCCGAGGTGATGTCCATCGCGTACATCGCGGAGATACCCGGCATGCAGCAGCTCGGCGGTGGCGCCTGGTCCAACGTCTGGGCATTCGTACTTCTCATCCTCGTGCTCCTGGTCAGGCCGCAGGGTCTGCTCGGTGAGCGCGTCGCGGATCGGGCGTGAGGGCGATGACCGACACCACAAAGACCGCGGACATCACACCCGCGGACAGCGAATCCCGTACCGCCGCACTCCGGTGGGTCACGGCGTTCGGCGGCCTCGCCACCGTCGCCAGCACCTTTATGTCCTGGACGTTCACCGATGAGTTCCCCGGCGATCTGACCGTCTACGGATACCCGGGCGGCCTGCAGGTTCTCACCCTGCTGGCCGGAGTGCTCATCGTTGTGCACGCCCTGAGCGCGCTCGGCGTCAAGGGCCTCGGCTGGCTCGCGCCCGCCGGCACGACCAGGGCGCTGAGGCTGCTCGCCCTCGGGGCCCTCGGCACCACCTGGTACACCGTCATCGCCATCGCGGCCAAGCTCGGCGGTGTGGTGAACCTGGAGCCGGGCGGTTTCGTCGCGGCCGTGGCGTCCCTCATACCACTGGTGGCGTTCCGGCTCCCCGACGACACCCGCAAGGCCAAACGGGCGAAGGAACTCCCCTCCTGGGCCGAGATCCTGATCATCGTGGCGGTGTTCGGTACCGGGCTGTACGTCATCACCTACGGCATCGACACCGAGTACGCCGAGCTGTTCACCGGCTATCTCATCATCGTCGGCTTCGCCGCCGCCGCGATCGTCAAGTCCGGCCTGCTGGCCAGGATCTCGGACCTGACCACCAAGTACCGCCAGGTGACCGTCGTCGCCGCGTTCGCCGCCGCAGCGGCGTTCCCCTTCACCCAGAGCACCGACACCTACACGCTCATCGCGGTCAACATCCTCATCTTCGCGACCGTGGCCCTGGGCCTGAACATCGTCGTCGGCCTGGCGGGCCTGCTCGACCTCGGTTACGTGGCCTTCCTCGGCGTCGGCGCCTACACGGCCGCCCTCGTCTCCGGATCGACGGCGTCCGTCTTCGGCGTGCAGTTCCCCTTCTGGGCGGCCGTCCTCACCGGCGCGGCCGTATCACTGATCTTCGGTGTCGTGATCGGCGCTCCGACCCTGCGGCTGCGCGGCGACTACCTCGCCATCGTGACCCTGGGCTTCGGTGAGATCTTCCGTATCACCGTCAACAATCTGGACGGCACCTCCGGGCCCCGGCTCACCAACGGCCCCAACGGCGTCCCCAACATCCCGGACCTGGAGTTCTTCGGGTACAACTTCGGCGAGCCCCACACCGTGCTGGGCGTCGAACTGGGCGCGTACGCCAACTACTACCTGCTGATGCTGCTGGCGATGATCGTCGTCGTCCTGGTCTTCAGCCGGGCGGGCAACTCCCGGATCGGCCGTGCCTGGGTCGCCATCCGCGAGGACGAGACCGCGGCGACCGCCATGGGCATCAACGGCTTCCGGGTGAAGCTGATCGCCTTCGCCCTCGGCGCGACCCTCGCCGGTCTCGCCGGAACGGTACAGGCCCATGTCCAGCACACCGTGGTCCCGGAGATGTACGTCTTCGCCGGTCCGGTGCCCCCGAACTCGGCCTTCCTGCTGGCGGCCGTCATCCTCGGCGGTATGGGCACGATCAGCGGCCCGCTGATCGGCGCCACCCTGCTCTATATGATCCCGGCGAAGCTCCAGTTCCTCCAGGACTACCAGCTCCTCGGCTTCGGCATCGCCCTGATCCTGCTGATGCGCTTCCGTCCCGAAGGTCTCATCGCCAACCGCCGTGCGCAGCTGGAGTTCCACGAGACCGATCAACTCGACACCCCGGACCAGGGACGTCCCGACTCCGGCGTCAGCATCGCCAAGGCGGGGGCGTGAACGGCATGACGACGACCACCACCACGAAGGCCACGGCCGAGGCAGTGCTCGAAGCCAGCGGAGTGACCATGCGCTTCGGCGGTCTGACCGCCGTACGCTCGGTCGATCTCACGGTCCGCACCGGCGAGATCGTCGGTCTCATCGGCCCCAACGGCGCCGGCAAGACCACCTTCTTCAACTGTCTGACCGGTCTCTACGTCCCCACCGAGGGCAGGGTCAGCTACAAGGGCGCCGTCCTGCCGCCGAAACCCCATCTGGTCACCAAGGCGGGCGTGGCCCGCACCTTCCAGAACATCAGGCTCTTCCCCAATATGACGGTCCTGGAGAACGTCCTCGTCGGACGGCACACCCGGACCAAGGAGGGCCTGTGGTCCGCACTGCTGCGCGGCCCCGGTTTCAAGAAGGCCGAGGCCGCCTCGCACCAGCGGGCCATGGAACTCCTGGCGTTCACCGGCCTCGACCACAAGGCCGACCATCTGGCCCGCAATCTGCCCTACGGCGAGCAGCGCAAGCTGGAGATCGCCCGGGCGCTGGCGAGCGATCCGGGGCTGCTGCTCCTGGACGAGCCGACGGCCGGTATGAATCCGCAGGAGACCAGGACCGCCGAGGACCTCATCTTCGCCATCCGGGACCAGGGCATCGCCGTGCTCGTCATCGAGCACGACATGCGCTTCATCTTCAATCTCTGCGACCGGGTTGCCTGTCTGGTGCAGGGGGAGAAACTCGTCGAGGGCACGCCCGAGGTCGTCCAGGGCGATGAGCGGGTGATCGCCGCCTATCTGGGCACCCCCTTCGACGGAGCGCCCGGAGCGGAGGAAGTCGCGGAGGTCGAGGCGGCCGAGGCGGAGGCACAGAGCGGCACCAGCACCGCCACCGGCCCGGAAGGGGAAGCCCAGTGACCGCACTGCTAGAGGTCGAGGACCTCAGGGTCGCCTACGGCAAGATCGAGGCCGTGAAGGGCATCTCCTTCAGCGTCGAGGCCGGGCAGATCGTCACCCTCATCGGGACGAACGGCGCGGGCAAGACCACCACCCTGCGTACGCTCTCCGGACTGCTGAAGCCCACCGCCGGACGGATCCACTTCGACGGCAGGCCGCTCACGGGCGTTCCGGCGCACAAGATCGTGTCGCTGGGCCTGGCCCACTCCCCCGAGGGCCGGCATATCTTCCCCCGGCTGACGATCGCGGAGAACCTCCAGCTCGGTGCGTTTCTGCGGACGGACAAGGCGGGTATCCAGCGGGACATCCAACGGGCCTACGAGCTGTTCCCGATCCTGGGAGAGCGCAGCAAGCAGGCCGCGGGCACTCTCTCCGGCGGTGAGCAGCAGATGCTGGCCATGGGCCGGGCCCTGATGTCCCAGCCGAAGCTGCTGATGCTGGACGAGCCCTCCATGGGACTGTCGCCGATCATGATGCTGAAGATCATGGCGACGATCTCGGAGCTGAAGGCGCAGGGCACCACGATTCTGCTGGTCGAGCAGAACGCCCAGGCCGCGCTCTCGCTGGCCGATCGGGGGCATGTGATGGAGGTCGGCCGTGTCGTCCTGTCCGGCACCGGGCAGGATCTGCTCCACGACGAGTCCGTACGCAAGGCGTATCTCGGCGAGGACTGATCCGGGCCCGGGGCCGCCCCGCCGCGAGCCGGCCGGCGGGGTACCGGGACGACCGGCACGAAGACCAGCAGGGCCCGCGCTCCGGAAGGAGCGCGGGCCCTGCTCTGCTCTGTCCATAGCCGGACGGGTCCGTCGGCCGTGCCGGTCAGCGCTGTCCGCCGGTCCGCCGGCCTCCGCCGAGGGGCCCGCCTACTGGCCGCCCTTGGCCGCCTTCTTCTCCTCCGCGTCCTCGATGACCGCCTCGGCGACCTGCTGCATCGACAGCCGCCGGTCCATGGAGGTCTTCTGGATCCAGCGGAACGCGGCGGGCTCGGTCAGCCCGTACTCCGTCTGGAGAACACTCTTCGCGCGGTCGACGAGCTTACGGGTCTCCAGCCGCTGGGAGAGATCGGCGACCTCCTTCTCCAGCGCCCTCAGCTGGGTGAAGCGGGAGACGGCCATCTCGATGGCGGGCACCACATCGCTCTTGCTGAAGGGCTTGACGAGATAGGCCATGGCCCCCGCGTCCCGCGCCCGTTCCACCAGATCGCGCTGGGAGAAGGCGGTGAGCATCAGTACGGGTGCGATGGATTCCTCGGTGATCTTCTCCGCCGCCGAGATGCCGTCGAGGACGGGCATCTTCACATCAAGGATGACCAGGTCGGGCCGGTGTTCCCGGGCCAGCTCGACGGCCGCCTGACCGTCCCCGGCCTCACCGACGACCGCGTATCCCTCTTCCTCCAGCATCTCTTTGAGGTCGAGCCGGATGAGGGCCTCGTCCTCGGCGATCACGACGCGGGTCGTGAGCGGAGGGACATGGGACTTGTCGTCGTCGGCGACGGGGTGGGGCTGGTCGGGGGCGGTCACAGGACTCCTCATTCCAAGGCAGGGTGCTCCCCATGAGACTACCCAGCTCCTGTATGGTTGGGGCACGAAGGGTGTTCGTAGTCCTTAGTTTCCAAGGGCGCCCCGGTAGCCCAGCGGTAGAGGCAATGGTCTCAAACACCATCCAGCGTGGGTTCGAATCCCACCCGGGGTACTTTCCCTCACATTCCAAGGTCATAGATGAGGCCCCTCCGCGGAGGGGCCTCGGTGCGTCACCCGGGGGAATCACTCTCCCCGATGTGGTGTACACGCACCAAGTTGGTCGACCCCGGCACTCCGGGCGGGGAACCCGCCGTGATCACCACGATATCGCCGCGCTCACAGCGTCCGATCTTCAGAAGTTCCTCGTCGACCTGGGCGACCATCGCGTCCGTGGACTCGACATGGGGGCCGAGGAAGGTCTCCACACCCCAGACCAGATTCAGCTGGGAGCGGGTGGCCGGGTCGGGCGTGAAGGCCAGCAGCGGAATCGGTGAGCGGTAACGGGAGAGCCGCTTGACCGTGTCCCCGGACTGGGTGAACGCCACCAGGAACTTCGCGCCGAGGAAGTCCCCCATCTCGGCCGCCGCCCGGGCGACCGCCCCGCCCTGCGTACGGGGCTTGTTGCGCTCGGTCAGCGGGGGCAGCCCCTTGGCGAGCACGTCCTCCTCGGCCGCCTCGACGATACGGCTCATCGTGCGCACCGTCTCCACGGGGTACTTGCCGACGCTGGTCTCGCCGGAGAGCATCACCGCGTCCGTGCCGTCGATGACCGCGTTCGCCACATCGGACGCCTCGGCGCGCGTGGGGCGGGAGTTGTCGATCATCGAGTCCAGCATCTGGGTGGCGACGATGACCGGCTTGGCGTTGCGCCGGGCGAGCTTGATCGCACGCTTCTGGACGATCGGCACCTGCTCCAGGGGCATTTCGACGCCGAGGTCGCCGCGCGCGACCATGATGCCGTCGAAGGCCGCCACGATGTCGTCGATGTTCTCGACGGCCTGGGGCTTCTCCACCTTGGCGATGACGGGGAGCCGGCGGCCCTCGTCGTCCATGATCCGGTGCACGTCGACGATGTCCCGCCCGCTGCGCACGAACGAGAGGGCGATGATGTCCGCACCGGTCCGCAGCGCCCAGCGGAGGTCCTCGATGTCCTTCTCCGAGAGCGCCGGCACGGAGACCGCGACACCGGGGAGGTTCAGGCCCTTGTTGTCGGAGACCATGCCGCCCTCGACGACGGTGGTGTGCACCCGGGGGCCGTCAACGGCGGTGACCTCAAGGGTCACCTTGCCGTCGTCGACGAGGATGCGCTCCCCCGTGGTGACATCGCCGGCGAGCCCGTCGTACGTGGTGCCGCAGAGATTGCGGTCACCCTCCGTCTCCTCGACGGTGATGACGAATTCATCTCCGCGTTCAAGGAGTACGGGCCCCTCGCGGAAGCGGCCGAGCCGGATCTTCGGACCTTGAAGGTCGACGAGGACCCCGACGCTGCGCCCCGTCTCGTCGGACGCCTTGCGGACGCGCTCGTAGCGCTCCTCGTGCTCGGCGTACGAGCCGTGGCTGAGGTTGAGGCGGGCGATGTCCATTCCGGCCTCGACCAATGCCTTGATCTGGTCGTAGGAGTCCGTGGCGGGACCCAGGGTGCAGACGATTTTTGCTCGGCGCATGGGCTGAGCCTATTGCTTACCGGCGGGTAGAGAATTGGTACCGCATGACTGCCCAACATCCTTTGCGTTAACGCTTATTGACAAGTGTTGAATTGTGCGGAGAGGTGCTCCGATGAGCATTTCGGGGCGCCGCTGCGTGAATGCGCGGTGGCTTTGGGTCACAACTCGGGGGGCGTGATCGTGAAACGGGCGTTCACCTGTGCGTAGACGGTCTGGCGGCGGGGTTCCAGATCGAGGGCCGGGGCAGCCTCGGCGGCACCCGCGAAGCTGCCCGCGCGGGTGCCCGACGGAACCGGCAGGGCCGCGCTGTAGGCCGTCGGCGCCTCCGCGCCCAGATCGGCCAGCTCGACCAGGGCGGTCAGCCGGGCGCCCAGCGCGCCCGCGTACTCCCGGGCCCGCTTGACGGCCTCCAGCACCGCCCGGCGGCGGGCCTCGCCATGGGCGGGCGAGTCGGGCCGCAGCGCCCACCAGGGGCCGCCGACACTGCTCAGTTCCAGATCGGCGAGACGGGTGGTCAGCTCACCGAGCGCGGTGAAGTCGGAGAGCGTGGCCCCCAGATGGACATGGCCGTGGTACGTACGGACGCGCTCGCCCCTGCCGTGGCGGGTCAGCTCCGGGGTGATGGAGAAGGCGCCGGTCTCCAGCTTCTCCACCGCGTCACCGTAGGACTTGATCAGCTCCAGGGCCGCGGAGTTGCGGCGGGTGAGGTCCTCCAGCGCGCTGCGCCGGTCCGTTCCGCGGGCCTTGACGGAGACCGAGATCCGCGCGATCTCCGGATCGAACTCCAGCCGGGCCTCACCCCTCACCGCGACCCGGGGTGCCTCGGGGGTGCCGAAGGGCGCGGCGGCGGGCGGTGCGCCGGGTACGGGTACGTCGGTGGTCACGTGCTCTCTCCCTCTCCCCAAAGCCGGCTCAGGGCCGGGGCGGGCGGGCGCGCCGCCGGGCCTCGGCGTCCGGCGCCGGGCGTCGCGCGGTGTCGGCCGCCCGGCGTCCGCCGCCGTACCGACACTCTCACATTCCCCGGCACCCGGCGGCGAGTGCCCGGGGAAACCGGCGGGCACCCGGCCGCGCCCTCGCCGGCGTCCGACCTCAGGCTCCGTGGGCCAGGGGCGTGAGTTCCCTGCCCTGCCCCGGGATCACGGGCTCCTGGTGCCGCTCCAGCCCGAAGCTGGTGAAAGCGGTGCGACGGGGCATCGGATACGGCTCCCGCCCGGTGACCGAGTTGAGGATCCCCGCGTTGCGCCAGGCCACGAGGCCGAGATCGGGGGCGCCCACGCCATGGGAGTGGGTCCCGGCGTTCTGCACGTACAGCGAGCCGGTCACCGAGGAGTCCAGGACCATCCGGGACTCCTCGTCGATACGCGGCCGTCCGGCCGAGTCGTACCGCATATACGGGTCGAGCCCGGCGAGCATCGGGCCGAGCGGGCGCTCGCGGTAGCCGGTGGCGAGGACGACGGCGTCCGTGGTGAGCCGGGAGCGGGTGCCCTGCCGGACATGCTCCAGATGGAGTTCGACCTTGGTGGTGGCGACCCGGCCCGCCGTGCGGACCAGCACCCCGGGGGTCAGCACGGCGTCCGGCCAGCCGCCGTGCAGGCTGCGCCGGTACAGCTCCTCGTGGATCGCGGAGACGGTCCCCGCGTCGATGCCCTTGTGGAGCTGCCACTGGCCCGGAAGGAGTTGGTCGCGCGTCTGCTGGGGCAGCGCGTGGAAGTAGCGGGAGTAGTCGGGCGTGAAGTGCTCAAGACCGAGCTTGGAGTACTCCATCGGCGTGAACGCCTCCGTACGGGCCAGCCAGTGCAGCCCCTCGGCCCCGGCCGGGCGCGCCTTCAGCAGATCGAGGAAGACCTCCGCGCCCGACTGGCCCGAGCCGACGACGGTGACATGCCCGGCGGCGAGGAGCCGGTCGCGGTGCGCCAGATAGTCGGCGGAGTGGATCACCGGGACGGCGGGGGCGTCGGTCAGGGGGCGCAGCGGGTCGGGGACGTACGGCTCGGAGCCGACGCCGAGTACGACGTTGCGGGCGTGGGTACGGCCCAGGGCCTCCACCTCGCCCTCGGCGTCGAGCTGGGTGAAGTCGATCTCGAACAGGTCGCGTTCGGGGTTCCAGCGGACCGCGTCGATCTGGTGGCCGAAGCGCAGGGACGGCAGATTGCCGCTGACCCAGCGGCAGTAGGCGTCGTACTCGGCGCGGTGGATGTGGAACTTCTCGGCGAAGTAGAACGGGAAGAGCCGCTCGCGCGAGCGGAGATAGCTGAGGAAGCTCCAGGGGCTCGACGGGTCGGCGAGGGTCACCAGGTCGGCGAGGAACGGGACTTGCAGGGTCGTTCCTTCGATCAGGATCCCCGAGTGCCAGCTGAAGTGGGGGCGCTGGTCGTAGAACGCGGCGTCCAGGCCGCCGTGGACGCCGTCGGCGAGCGCGGCCAGGGAGAGGTTGAACGGGCCGATGCCGATGCCCACGAGGTCCCGGGGACGGGAGTCTCCCCAGGGGCCCGGAGCGGGGGCGCTCCCCGCGGAGGTCTCCTGGGTCGTTGCGGAGGATTCGGTTGCGGAGGATTCGGTTGCGGGGGATCCGGTTGCGGGGGATCCGGTTGCGGGCGTGCCGGTCATCTGCGGGTGCCGCCTTCCACGAGTTCGATCAGTTTCCGGAGGTCGCCGGGGGTGGCGTGAGGGTTGAGCAGGGTGGCCTTCAGCCAGAGCCGCCCATCGGCGGTGGCCCGTCCGAGGACGGCGCGGCCCTCGGTGAGCAGGGCCCGGCGGATCTCGGCGATCGTGCCGTCGCTGACCCCGGCGGGCCGGAACAGCACGGTCGTCAGGGCCGGCCGCGCCCACAGTTCGAGCCCGGGGGCGGCCTCGATACGGTCGGCGAGTTCCTGGGCGAGGCGGAGCGTACGGTCCACCAGATCGGCCAGTCCGGTACGGCCCAGGGCCTTGAGGGTCACCGCGATCTTGAGGATGTCGGGCCGCCGGGTGGTGCGCAGCGAACGGCCGAGGAGGTCGGGGAGCCCGGCCTGGGTGTCGTCGTCGGGGTTGAGGTAGTCGGCGGTGACCGCGAGGGGGGCGAGACGGGTGCGGTCCCGTACCGCGAACAGTCCCGCGGCGACCGGCTGCCAGCCCAGTTTGTGCAGATCGAGGGTGACGCTGTGGGCGCGCTCGATACCGGCCAGCTCTGCCCGGTGGCGCGCGCTGAACAGCAGCGCGCCCGCGTAGGCGGCGTCCACGTGCAGTTCGGCGCCGTGGCGCTCGCACACTGAGGCGATCAGGGGCAGCGGATCGATCCGTCCGGTGTCCGTGGTCCCGGCGGTGGCGACGACCAGACGGGGCCCGGGGGTACGGGTGAGGGCGTCGTCCAGCGCGGCGGGGTCGAGGACGCCCCGGGGGGCCGGTACGACGACGGGCTCGGGCAGTCCCAGCAGCCAAGCGGCCCTTACCACGGAGTGATGGGTTCCGGCCGGACAGATCACCCGTACCGCGCCGTGGAGTTCGCGGGCGAGCAGCAGGGCGAGCTGGTTGGACTCGGTACCGCCGGTGGTGACCAGGGCGTCCGCGGTCGGTGTGCCCGGGTGCCCCGGATACACCTCGGCGGCCAGCACGGCCGTCACGGCCTTCTCCACCTCGGAGGGGGCCGGGGCCTGGTCCCAGGAGTCCAGTGAGGGGTTGAGCGCGCTGACGGCGAGATCGGCGGCGACGGCGAGAGCGAGGGGGGCGGTGTGGAGATGGGCGGCGCAGAGGGGGTCGGCTGGGTCCGCCGCGCCTTCCGCCGTCGCGTGGACGAGGTGTCGGAGCGCGGGCTCGGCGCCGGTGCCGTGGGTGGGGAACACCTCGCCGAGCGCTTCCCGGGTCCGGGCGGCGACGGCGTCGGGCCCGCCCTTCGGGAAGGGGCCGCCGCGGGCCGCCGCGCCGGTGCGGAGGGCGTCGAGGGCGACGGCGAGGAGCGTGCGGAGGGCGTCCGGCCCACGGGGGTCCCCTCCGGGGTGGCCGTCTCCGGGTGGGCCGTCCCCGGGGTGGCTGTGTTCGGGGTGGCCGTCCCCGGGGTGGCTGTGTTCGGGGCGGTCGTCTTCGGGGTGGCCGTCTTCGGCGGGGGCGGGGGCCGTGGGGGCGGGTCCGTGGTGGCCGGGGGGCCTGGGGGCGGGTTCCGTACCGCCCCGTCCGGTGCCGCCGGGGGTGCCGGCGAGCGAGGGTGTGCGGGGCACGGTCATCGCGGGCTCCTCCGGTGGTGGGCGGCGCCCCCGGGTGGAGGGGGTGCGTGTGCTCAACGAGCCGGAGGGGCGGGAGGTGTTGGGGTGGGACGCGGTGTCGCGGGTGCGGGCGGGTGCGGGCCCTTGCCGGGGCGCTGCCCCGGACCCCGCTCCTCAAACGCCGGAGAGGCTGAAAATGCCCGCCCTGGTCCGAGGCGCCCTACGGGAAAAACCGGATACGGGCGCCGGCACGAAGCCCCTCACCGACGGGAACACCGGCAGACAACCGCACGACCCGGCGCGGGCCCCTGCCGGGGCGCCGCCCCGGACCCCGCTCCTCAAACGCCGGAGAGGCTGAAAATGCCCACCCCAGCCCCGGGAAACACGGTGGCACACACAGCTGCCAGAACACCGGAGAGGCTGAAATGCCCGCCCCGGCCCCGGGAAATACGGTGGCACGCGCGGCCCCGGAGCGCCGGGGAGTCGGAGGAAGCCGCCCCCGCGGGTAGCCGCGGGGGGCCGGGCCTCGGGGGTCAGGCGGACGGGGGGCGGGTGGAGAGGGCGCGGCGGAGGTCGTCGAGCTGGTCGGCGAGCTTTCGGCGGAGGGCCGGGATCATGGAGGAGTCGTCGAGGCAGCTCTCACCCAGGTCCAGGGTCTCCCGGTCCACCGCGTGGAGCGGGAAGGCGTAGCGGCCCGCGGCGTCCGCGATGGCCGGGCCCCGGCGGTCGGCGAGGGCGACGGCGTCGGTGTAGTAACGCGGGATGTACTCCCGTACGAGATCGGCCTGTTCGGGCTGCCAGAAGCCCTGGGCGGTCGCGATGAAGAGGTAGTTGGAGAGCGTGTCGTCGGTGAAGAGGAGTTCCCAGGCCGCGGCCTTGGCCTCGGGGAGCGGGAGCGCCGCCCGGCATCGGGCCGCGCCCTCCTGGCCGGTCGCGCTGGGGTCGCGCCGCTCCTCCGCCGCGATCGCGGCCTCGTCGAGGGCGCCGAGGACGGCCAGCCGGTAGAGGATGCGCCAGCGCAGTTCGGGGTCGAGTTCGGGGCCGCCGGAGACGCTGCCGTCGGAGAGCCACTCCTGGATGGTCTCCGGCTGTGCGGCGGCGGCGATGTAGTGGCGTACGGCGATCAGGCGCAGACTGCCGTCGCTGCCGTCCTCCGTGCGACGCAGGAAGTCGCGGCAGATGTCCCGGATCGTGGCGAGCGCGGCGGGCCGGCGGTCGGCCGGCAGATACCGGTCCGCGATCTGGGTCGCCGCGAAGCCGAGGACGCCCTGCACGATCGCGAGGTCCGACTCGCGCGGCAGATGGGCACGGGCTGCGTCCAGATACTCCGTGGGCGCGAGTTCTCCGTCCCGGACCATGTCCCGGGCCGTGTTCCAGACGACCGCGCGGGACAGCGCTTCGGGCACGCAGCACAGGGAGCGTACGACCGTGTCCCAGGAGGTCGGGTCGAAGCGGACCTTGGCGTAGGTGGTGTCGTTCTCGTTGAGGACGACCAGCGACGGCCGGCGGCCGGGGTGGTCCTCGGCGGGCGCCCCGCCGTCCGGGACGTCCGTTTCGAAGCGCCCGCGCGGCACCAGCCGGTCCGGGTCGACCGGGTCGGTGTCGTACGCGGCGACGGCGACGCGGTGCGGACGGCTGCCGTTCTGCGTCACGGTCAGCGACCAGGTGCCGCCGACGTCGGTGACCACCGGCCTCAGTGTGTCGACACCGCTGGTCCGCAGCCAGGACTCCGCCCAGGCGTGCACATCGCGGTCGGTGGCCTGCGCGAGGGAGTCGATGAAGTCGGCGAGGGTCGCGTTTCCGAACCGGTGCCGGGCGAAGTGGATGTTGATACCGGCGAGGAAGTCCTTCTCCCCCATCCAGGTCACCAGCTGCCGCAGCGCGGACGCGCCCTTGGCGTACGAGATTCCGTCGAAGTTCAGCATCGCGGACGCGACGTCGGGGACGGCGTCCGGGGCGGGCGCGACCGGGTGGGTGGAGGGCCGCTGGTCGGCGTCGTAACCCCAGCCCTTGCGGTTGACGGCGAAGTCGACCCAGGTGTCGGTGAAGCGGGTCGCCTCGGTGAGGATCTGGTAGCCCATGTACTCGGCGAAGGACTCGTTCAGCCAGATGTCGTCCCACCAGGTGAGGGTGACCAGGTCGCCGAACCACATATGGGCCATCTCATGGGCGATGACCATGGCGCGGGTCTGGCGCTCCGTGTCGGTGACGGCGGACCGGTAGACGAACTCGTCGCGGAAGGTCACCAGCCCCGGGTTCTCCATCGCGCCCGCGTTGAACTCCGGTACGAACGCCTGGTCGTAGGAGTCGAAGGGGTAGGGCTCCTCGAACTTCTCGTGGTACCGGTCGTAGCACTGGCGCGTGATCTCGAAGAGCTCGTCGGCGTCCGCGTCGAGGTACGGGGCGAGCGAGCGGCGACAGTGCAGTCCGAAGGGGAGCCCGGCGTGCTCGGTGCGCACGGAGTGCCAGGGTCCGGCGGCGACGGCGACGAAGTAGGTGGAGAGCGGCGGGGTGGGCGCACAGGTCCAGGTGCCGTCGCCGTGGTCGGTGGCGACGGCGTTGCCCAGGACGCTCCAGCCCTCGGGCGCGGTCACGGACAGCTCGAAGACGGCCTTCAGATCCGGCTGGTCGAACGCGGCGAAGACCCGCTGGACGTCCTCCAGGAACATCTGGCTGTAGACATAGGTCTCACCGTCGGTGGGGTCCGTGAAGCGGTGCATCCCCTCGCCGGTGCGGGAGTAGCTCATGTCCGCCTCGACGGCCAGCTCGTGCTCGCCCGCGGTCAGCCCGGTCAGCGGGTACCGGTTCTCCGTGAGCGCCTCGGGGTCCAGCGGCCGTCCGTCGAGGGTGATGGAGCGCAGTATCGCGGGCCTGAGCTCGACGAAGGTGTCCCCGTCCGCGCGAGCGGTGAACTGTATGACGCTCCGGGAGCCGAAGATCTCTTCCCCGGTACGGGTGGGGGCGTCGGCCCCCACCGTCAGGTCGAGGGCGATCGTGTAGCGGTGGACGTCGAGGAGCTGGGCTCGGGTCTGCGCTTCGGCGCGCGTGAGTACGGGCATGGGGGCCATGCTGCCTGATGAGGGCCGGTTCGCACACGGGGTAGTGGTTGCGCTCTCAGCGCAGGGGCCCCGGGCCGGGTCAGCGGGGGTTCGCGGCGGGGTCCGACGGCGCCGTCACGGGGTTCGCCGCGATCGTCTCGTGGTGGCGGATCACCTCGGCGATGATGAAGTTCAGCAGCTTCTCCGCGAACGCGGGGTCCAGCCTGGCGCTCTCCGCGAGCTGTCGCAGCCGTTCGATCTGGCGGGCCTCGCGGGCGGGGTCCGCCGGGGGCAGCCGGTGCTGGGCCTTGAGGTGGCCGACCTGCTGTGTGCACTTGAAGCGCTCGGCGAGCATATGGACGACGGCGGCGTCGATGTTGTCGATGCTCCCGCGCAGGCGGTCCAGCTCGGCGCGCACGCCCTCGTCGATGTCCCTGGTCGTCATGGTCGTCGAGCTTACGGGCAGGTGGGGCGCCCCGGGGGCCGGGTCCGTGTGCCGGACACCCGGCCGGTCCGGGGCCGTGTGCGGGACGGTCGGCCGGTCCCGGGCCGTGTGCCGGGCGTCGGCAGGGGCCGGTTTCCGTCCCGGGACCGGTCGGCCCGGATTCCGTACCGTCCCGGCGGCCGTGTCCCGGTGAGCACGGGCGGGCCCGGTGTCCGGGCGCACCTGCGGCTGGTTTGAACACCTGCGTGCACGCCTACGGATGTACACCTGCGTCCGTGTACGGGCCCGGTGTCCGGGCATGCATGCTGCCGTACCCCGGTGCCGCGCACGTGCGTCCGCGTACGGGCCCGGCCGTATCCCGGTGACCGCGAGCCGACCCGGCTGCCGTACCCCGGTGGCCGCCCGCGGATCCGGTGTCGGTGTGCGTGGAACGGGCCGGCAGGGCGGGCAGCCGGGGCGCCGGGCCGGCCGGGCGCCTCGGACGCGATGTGCCGGGGCCGATCCCAGGCCGGCCCTACGAAACAGGACGGCCGGGGCGTGCACCGGACGTGGGACGGGGTGCCGATGGGGCAGGCGAGCGGCCTGCCCCACCACCACGGTCACACGACTAGAGCGTGGCAGCCGCGGCTCGGATCGCGGCGGCGAAGGTGGAGACCTCCGTGTAGACGCCCGGGTAGTTGGGCTGGGCGCAGCCCTCGCCCCAGCTGACGATGCCCACCTGTACCCAGGCGTTGGTGTTGTCCTTGCGGAACATCGGGCCGCCGGAGTCGCCCTGGCAGGTGTCGACACCGCCCTGCGGGTATCCGGCGCAGATCTCCTCGGAGGCGACGAGGCCCGGGTACGACCGCCGGCACGTCGCGTCGGAGACGAAGGGCACCTGGGCCTTGAGCAGATAGCGCTGCTGGGCCCCGCCCTCGCGGGCCGCTCCCCAGCCCGCGACGGTGAAGGTGCCGCTGTTGTACGCGGTGGTGCCGGCGATCTTCAGCGTCGGGAGGGCGATCGGCCGGGCGAGCTTGATCAGCGCCCAGTCCTTGCCGGTGCCGTTGTAGCCCGGGGCCTGGAGGACCTTGGTCGAGCGGACCTTTATGGCGCCGGTGCTCTGGAGGTCCACGACCCCGGCGGTGGCGGTGATGCTGGTGTTGCTGCCGGAGCCGGGGACGCAGTGCGCGGCCGTGAGGACGATCTGCTGGGTGTAGAGCGCGCCGCCGCAGCCCATGGAGAGTCTCACCATGAAGGGGAACTCACCCTGGGCGGCCCGGGTGCCGCCGACGACGGGCGCGGGGACGGCGGAGGCCGAGGTGGGCTGAAGGCTGATCGCGGCGAGGACGACGGCACCGGCCGCGGCGCATCTCTTGAACATACGGAGGAGCTTCAACGGGCTGCCTTTCGTGGGGGGTTCGGTCTGACGCCGAAGCCGTACCCAAGAAGTCCACGGCGCAAGACACCGTGAATCTGTCATGGGCCCGACAAGACGTGGTGGGATTATGTGGAGCCCGGAGCCCGCCACACAAGGCGCACTTTTCGGCCATGCCCCCGGCATGTCACCGGCCCGGATCCGCCGGGCGCTCCCCGTAGAGTTGGGTGGGACCGACCGTCGTACAGGGGGTACGGGACGTGGTGGCGAAGGGCAGCGGAAGCAGCGGTGGCGAGGTCGCGCACGGCTATCCGCACCTCGGCACCGTACGGGAGGCGATCACGGCGCTGCACCGGACGCTGTCGCCCGAGGCCCTCCTCTCCTACGCCCCGAGCGTGCTCCCGGCCGATGTGGCCTTCTCGGATCTGGACGACCTCCACCTCGGGGCGCAGCGGGTGGCCCGCGCGCTGGTGCAGCATCTGCATCTCCCGGACGCGCGGATGATCGTGAGCTTCCGGGAGATGCACCACGCGGCGAGTGTCGAACTGACCGCGGGACCGGAGTACTTCATCGAGCTCAACGACCGCTTCCGCACCCACCGCAGGGACATCGGGGCCGCCCTCGCCCATGAGATCACCCATGTGCTGCTGCACCGGCTCGGGCTGGCGTTCCCGGACACGGGCGCCAACGAGATCCTCACCGACACCGTGACCACGTATCTCGGCGCGGGCTGGCTGCTGCTCGACGCGTTCCGGGAGGACGGCGTCTCCAGCCAGAAGCTGGGCTATCTCACTCCGGAGGAGTTCGGATACGTCCTCGCCAAGCGGGCGCTGGCGTTCGACGAGGACCCCTCCGTGTGGTTCACCAGCCCGCAGGGGTACACGGCGTATACCAAGGGGCGCGCCCGGGCCCTGCGTGACGCGCAGCAGCCGCCGCTCACCACCGCGGGCTGGGCGGGCCGCCACCGTTACGCGAAGGACCGGCGGCACGCGCTGGAGAACGCCGGGCCGGGGCCGGGGAGCCCGGGCACCGGAGGCGGCCCGGCCGTGCCGTACGCCTTCGAGCACGGGCCCGACGGTATGCGCGTCTCCTTTCCCTGCCCCACCTGCCACCAGCGCATCCGGATCCCGGTGCGCGGGCGGGTGCGGGCCCGCTGCGGGCTCTGCCGCACGGTTCTGGAATGCGACACCTGAGCGGACTCCGTAGCCTCGGCGCATGAGTCGGGAACCGGAGCCGTCGGCGGCGGAGTTGTTCACGGCGCTGTACGAGGGCGACGAGGACGCCGTCGTACGGCTGCTGCGGGCCGGGCTCCCGGCCGACACCACGGACGGGGACGGACAGACCCCTCTCTATCTGACCGCCCTCCAGAACGATCTCTGCGCGGTGCGGCTGCTGCTGGCCGCGGGCGCCGAGCCCGAGCGGCCCAGCGGCTTCGAGGGCGGCGACCTCCCGCTGTGCGGGGCCGCGGTCGGCGGTCATACGGAGGTGGTGCGGGCGCTGCTCGCCGCGGGCGCACGGCCCGGCACGCCCGAGTCGATGGGCTTCACGGCGATGACCTGGGCGGTGCGGCAGGGGTACGCGGCCACCGTCCGGGTGCTGCTGGAGCACGGCGCCGACCCCGATCTCCCCGGCCCGCAGGGCGAGCCGCCCTTGGTGTCCGCCGTGCGCCGGGGCTCCCCGCCGACCGTACGGGCACTCCTGGAGCACGGCGCGAGTGCCAAGGAGGCGGCGCTGGCCGAGGCCCGCGCCCAGCTCGCGCTCGATGTCGGGGAGGAACTGCGCCGGGAACTCCTGGAGCCGTACGAGTCGGAGCACGAGACCGTCTCGCGCCGGGTGGCGGAGGACGGCGGAACGACCGTCGTCGTCGAGCTGCTGCGCGACGGCAGGCCCGCCGCGGGCAGGGAGCGGGGGTGCGGGCACGCGGCGATAGCGACGCTGCTGGAGGCCGAGCTCGGTATCCGGACCCCGTACGAGGAACTGGCGGGACGGGCGCTGGGCCGCGAGGGCCGCGACGGCCGCGGTGAACCCGGCGAACCCGGCGAACCCGGCCGACCCGGCGACCGCGAGCAGGACAACTGGATCGAGCAGGTGCGCACGCTGTGGCGGCGCGGCGGCGAGGAGACGTTCCAGGCCGCTGTCGCCTGGTGCGCGAGCGACGATCCCCGGCGGCGGGCCTTCGGGGCCGATGTGCTGGGGCATCTGGGGGTGACGGACGGAGCCCCGCCGGGGCCGTTCGGCGCGCGGGCGGTACCGGTGCTGCGGGAGACGGCACGGGAGGCGGTGCACCCCGAGCTGATCCGGGCGACCGTGCTCGCGCTCGGCCACCACGGCGATCCGGCCGCGCTGCCGGAGATCCTGCGCCATGCCGGGCACCCGCAGGCCCGGGTGCGCCTCCAGGTGGCGCAGGCGCTGTTCGGGCTGGTCCCCGGTGACCACACCGAGGGAGTCGGAGCGCTCATCGCCCTCAGCCGTGACGGGGACGAACGGATCAGGGACTGGGCGACGACCGCGCTGGCCGTCCTCGACACGGACGCGCCCGGGGTCCGCGAGGCACTGGCGGACCGGCTCGACGACCGGGACACCACGACGGCGGCGGAGGCGGTGGCTGGCCTGGCAAAGCGTCAGGATCCGCGCGCGATACCGGTGTTGATCCGGATCCTGGCGGACGAGGACCCGAAGGGGTACGCACGGCAGACGGCGCTTGACGCGGTGGGACTGATCGAGGACGAGAGCCTGCGGACCCGGCTGGAGGGGATCCACCCGAGGTGCCGGTAGGGCGCTTCCCCTGGATCCCGCCGGGCTCGCGCGCCCTGACACCGCCCGCTGTGTCCCGGGGCACGGGCGGCACCCCCGCCCGGGGCCGTACCGCCGGAAACCCCGCCGCGGGCCGGGCGCGGGGGACGGCCCGGGAACCCGTACGCCGCGCACTGTGGGTGACCGGCGGCCGGCGGTCACAGAGAGCGAGCGCCCCGGGGACCGACCGTAGAGAACCGGACGGAATCCGGAGGGAACAGGTCGGAATCGACGAGCAGTCCGCGAGGAAACCGTTGAGGCGGTGGCACCGGCTCCACTTCCGCCGCGGGCGGGTGCCTCACCGGGGCCGCAACGGTGGAGCGACCCCGGGATCGGATCCGGAGCCTCCGCATCCTGTTGTCTCCAACTCGTCACACAGGCCCCAGGAGCCTCAACTTCCCCTAGAGGTCGGGCAGTAGGGGTGTCAAGCGGTAACGCGAAGTGCTGCTGAGAGGTGATTTCTGTGATTGGGTTGCGCAGGCCGTGGTCCTGGCCCGAATATCGCGTGTCGACCCAAGAAATACCCGTGGTCGCGCGGCCGGTGTTCTTGCCCATTGCCTGCAAGCAGTCGGAACCCGGAGTGTGCCCGCCGAACCGCGGTCGGAACACGGCCATGCCGGGGGCGGTGAGGAGCCGCTCGTCCACCGCGTCACGCCCCGTAACCGGCGGCCTGCCGCCAGATGATTTCCTGCCGAGGACCCTCATGTTCAGCCCGCTCAGGCAAGCCGTTGCGTCGGCACCGTGCGTCACAGGCGGTGCCCGCACCGTCGCCTTTTTAGAGCAGGTGGCCTTTTTACGCCTCTCGCCGGGGTCGGGCCGCCGCCTCCCCGCCGCGCCGGGCGGGACGCTCTGATGGCGGCGGCGGCACCCCTGTTCAATCCGGCGGGCTTCGACGTGGAACTGCGTCCTGCCCTCGATGACGTGCGCGCCGGGCGGTGGATAGCGATGCGGGAGCTGCTGCACAACACCAGCACCTGGGCGTCGTGGACCT
Organism: Streptomyces sp. NPDC051018; assembly: GCF_044456085.1. NCBI lineage: Bacteria > Bacillati > Actinomycetota > Actinomycetes > Kitasatosporales > Streptomycetaceae > Streptomyces > Streptomyces sp. NPDC051018. The sequence continues at coordinate 731,695 of NZ_JBITFN010000001.1, read as the reverse complement.
CGCGCAGCCAGATCCTGGCGGCGGCGGCCGCCGGCGGGGACGCGGTCGAGGCATGGGCCCAGGAGGAGCCGCGCTCCTACCCGGCCCGGATGATGCGCGCCCGGGTCGAGGTACAGCGCGCGCTCAACGCCCACCGGACCGGTGACCGCGACGCGGAGAGCCGTACCGACCGGGCCAGGCTCGCCTGTGAGCACGCCGCGGCCGAGCACCCGGACGATCCCGTTCCGTGGCTGGGTCTGCTGACGCTTGCCCAGGTGGACTCCTCCGACGAGTACCACCGCCGGCCCGAACACCGGATCGCCGCCTGGGAGCCTCCGCTGCCCGCGGGGCCATGGGGGCTGCTCGCCGCCGTACTCAAGCGCGACCGGGGCAGCCGGGAGGCATGGCACCGGCTGCTCCAGGCACTTCAGGCATACGGCCGCAACACATCGGATTTCGCACGCTGGGTGTCCTCCTGGGCCGAGCCCGGCTCCCCGCTCGCGGTGATCCCGCTGTACGTGTACGCGGACATATACCGCGAGCGCCGGGAGAGCGGACAGCTCACCTCGCTGTTCTGGACGACCGCGCCCGTCTCGTACTACACCCGGCACGCACTGGAGCGGTGGTTCCCCCACGCCGATCGCTCGTCCTGGTCTCCGCTCGACCTGAACTACCTTGCACAGGCCCTCTATTCCGGTGGTTTCGGACCGGCGGCCTGTGCCGAGGTATTCCAGGCGATCGGTTCCTGCGCCACCCCGGTGCCCTGGCGCTATGTCGCCGATGCCCCGGACCGGTGGCAGGAGGAGTTCCTTCAGGCCCGTCGACGCTGCCTGAACGACGAATAGGCGCCATCCCTGCGCGGCCCCGCGCCCGGGGCCCCCAGGTATCCACCGTCCGCTTCTTCCGGAGGTTACTTCCGTGGCGAATACGCATAACGGCAAAGCCGTCCCCGATGACGAAGATGTCCTCAGAGGACTCGGCTACCAGCCCGAACTGGCCCGGCGCATGGGCCCGTTCGGGAACTTCGCGCTGAGCTTCTCCATCATCTCGATCCTGTCCGGCTGTATGACCCTCTTCGGCTTCGGACTGATGACCGGCGGTCCGGCGGTCATGCTGTGGGGCTGGGCCTTCGTCGGCCTGATGGTGCTGGCCGTGGGTGCCGCGCTCGCGGAGGTCACCTCGGCCTACCCGGTGTCCGGGGCGCTGTACTACATGGCGAGCAGGCTCGGCGGCCCCCGCTGGGGCTATGTCACGGGCTGGTTCAACCTGCTCGGCCTGCTCGGCGGTATGGCGGGAGGCTGCTACGGCTCCGCGCTGTTCATCGGCGCGTGGCTGAACCTCCAGTGGGGCGTGACGCCGACGCCGGAGAAGACACTCCTGATATTCGGCTGCATACTGCTGCTGCTCGCCGCGCTCAATCTGTTCGGCGTACGGCTGGTCAGCATCCTCAACTCGATCAGCGTCTGGTGGCACCTCGGCGGTGTCGCGGTCATCGTCGGCGCGCTCGCCATCGTGCCGTCGAGCCACCAGTCGGCCGGATTCGTCTTCGGTGAGTTCGCCAACGAGACCGGGTGGAGCAATCCCCTCTACGTGGGTCTGCTGGGCCTGTTGCTGGCCCAGTACACCTTCAGCGGGTACGACGCGTCCGCGCACCTCAGCGAGGAGACCAAACACGCCCAGGTCAGCGCCGCCCGGGGCATCGTCCGCTCCATCTTCCTGTCGTGGGTCGTCGGCTTCATCCTGCTCGCCGGCATGCTGTTCGCCATCCAGGACTACGCGGGCACCATCGGCACCGCGACCGGGGTGCCACCCGCGCAGATCTTCCTGGACGCGCTCGGGGTGAACGCGGCCAAGGCGCTGCTGCTGGTCATCATCATCGCGCAGCTCTTCTGCGCCAACGCGGGACTGGCCTCCGCCTCCCGTATGGTCTTCGCGTTCTCCCGGGACGGCGCCCTGCCGTTCGCCAGCACCTGGCGGCGCCTCAGCTCCCGTACCCGTACTCCGGTGCCCGCCGTGTGGCTCGCGGTCGCCGTGCCGTTCCTGATCGCCCTGCCGTCGCTCTACTCCACGACCGCCTACACCGCCATCGTCTCGATCAACGTCATCGGCATCACTCCCGCCTACGCCATCCCGATCTATCTGAGGCTGCGGGCCGGCAGCGGGTTCATACCGGGCCCGTGGCAGCTGGGCCGCTGGAGCAGACCCATCGGTTGGACGGCCGTGATCTGGGTGGGCTTCGTGACCGTGCTGTTCTGCCTGCCGCCCGTCAGCCCGATCACGACCGCGTCGTTCAACTACGCGCCCGTCGCGCTGCTGTCGGTCCTCGCGCTGGCCGCGATCCTGTGGATGACCCGCGGCAAACGCACCTACGAGATTCCCTACGGAACCAAGGAGGAGCGCGACCAGATGGCGCAGGACCTGGTCTGACCGGCGGTGGGCCCCGCGTCATCGCGGGGCCCGCGGCCCCACCGCCCCCGGTACGCGGCGCGTCGGCGCGTACCGGGGGCGGCGCGTGTCCGGGCGCGGTGCGGGCCCGGGGTGCTGCGGGGGCGGTGCGCGGTGCGGTCCGGCGGTGCTCCGGTTCCGGGCCGCTGTGGAGTGCTCCGGGCCGTACGGGCGTACGCCGGCTCAAGGCCGTGACGCGACCGGCCAGGCCAGGCCCGCGCCCGGCCCCGATGTGCCCCGCTCCCGGCCCTGCCCCGGCGCGCCCCGTGCCCGACCCGGTTCCGGCCGCACACGGCGGGCGGCGTTCAGCCCGCTCCGTACACCGGCGCCGGTTCCGCCGAGCGCGCGAGCAGTTCCCGGGCGGCCTCCCCCGCCCCGGCCGCGCTCCAGCGTCCGCCCCTGTCGGCGGTCGGTCCCCGGCGCCAGCCCTCCATCACCGTGATCCGGCCCGCCTCCGCCTCGAAGATGCGCCCCGTGACACCCGCACTCGCGCCGGAGCCGAGCCAGACGACGAGCGGTGAGACGTCCTCGGGCAGCGCGGTCAGATCCCCGAAGGTCTTCTCGGTCATCCGGGTACGGGCCGCCGGGGCGATGGCGTTGACCTGGGCCCCGTAACGGGCCATCTCCGCCGAGGCGACCAGGGTGAGGCCGATGATCCCGGCCTTGGCCGCCGCGTAGTTGCCCTGGCCCACGCTGCCGAGCAGGCCCGCGCCGGAGGTCGTGTTGACGACCCGGGCCTCGACCGGGCGGCCCGCCTTGGACGCGGCCCGCCAGTGCGCCGCCGCATGCCGGAGCGGGAGGAAATGGCCCTTGAGATGGACGCGGACGACCGCGTCCCAGTCGTCCTCGTCGAGATTGACGAGCATCCGGTCGCGCAGAAAGCCCGCGTTGTTGACCAGGGTGTCCAGCCGCCCGTACGTCTCCAGGGCGGTCGTCACCAGTGAGGCGGCACCCTCGGTGGTGGCGATGTCGCCGCCGTGCGGCACCGCCTCGCCGCCCGCCGCCCGGATCTCGGCCACCACCTCCGCCGCCGGGCTCGTCGACGATCCCCCGCCGTCGAGGCCCGCTCCCAGGTCGTTGACGACGACCTTCGCCCCCTCGGCGGCGAACGCCAGGGCGTGCGCCCGGCCGAGGCCGCGCCCGGCGCCCGTGACCACGACGACCCGTTCCTCGCAGATACCCGTCATCTCCTATGCCTCCTTGTTGGCTGTCGCGGCGTCGAGGAAGGCGGGGCGTTCCCCGCCGCCGTGCACGAGCAGGGACGCGCCGCTGATGTAGGCCGCTCGCGGTGAGGCGAGGAACACGGCCGCGTCCCCGATCTCCGACGGCTCGGCCAGCCGGCCGAGCGGCACCGTGCGGCCGATGGCGGCGACCCCGTCCCCGTCGCCGTAGTGCAGAGCGGCCAGTTCGGTGCGGACCAAGCCGAGGACCAGGGTGTTGACCCGGATCTCGGGGGCCCATTCGACCGCCATGGAGCGGGCCAGGCTCTCCAGTCCCGCCTTCGCCGCCCCGTACGCCGCCGAGCCCGGGGACGGGCGCCCGCCGCTGACGCTGCCGATCATCACGATCGAGCCCTGGGAGGCCCGGAGATGGCGGTGGGCGGCGAGTGAAGCGGTCAGCGGCGCGGTGAGATTGAGTCCGATCACCCGGGCGTGCCGGGCGGGCCCGCCCTCGGCCAGCGGCCGGTAGGGGGTGCCGCCCGCGTTGTTGACCAGGGTGTCCAGCCGGCCGTAACGCTCCGCGACCCGGTCGAAGAACGTCTCCACGGCCTCCGGGTCCCGTAGGTCGAGCGCGATGAAGTCGGCTCCCTCGACCGGGACTTCGGGCTCCCGGCGGGCACAGATCACCACCTTCGCGCCCGCCCGGAGAAAGGCGCGCGCGATGCCCGCGCCGACGCCCCGTGTGCCACCGGTGACGACGGTGACCCTCCCGTCCAGCTCCATGGGCTGCTACCTTCCACCTAACAAATGTTTGGTGGAAAGGTAGCTGATCCTGTCATGGGTGTCTCCACCGCGAGCCCGGCCGAGGGCGTCCGTCTCGTCACGGCCGACTATCCGCCCGTCAACGCCCTTCCCGTCCAGGGCTGGTACGACCTCGCCGACGCGGTCCGCGCGGCCGGGCGCGACCCCGCCGTCCGCTCGGTCGTCCTGGCCGCGGAGGGCCGCGGCTTCAACGCGGGGGTCGACATCAAGGAGTTGCAGCGCGATCCCGGCCAGGACGCGCTGCTCGGCGCCAACCGCGGCTGCTACGAGGCGTTCGCCGCGGTGTACGAGTGCGAGGTGCCGGTCGTCGCCGCGGTCCAGGGATTCTGTCTGGGCGGCGGTATCGGGCTCGCCGGAAACGCCGACGCGATCGTCGCCTCGGAGGACGCCGTCTTCGGACTGCCGGAGCTGGACCGGGGCGCGCTCGGCGCGGCCACCCATCTGGCCCGGCTGGTCCCCCAGCATCTGATGCGGGCGCTCTACTACACCTCGCGGACGGCGACGGCGGCCGAACTGCACCACCACGGCTCGGTCTGGCGGGTCGTCCCGCGCGCCGGCCTCATGGCGGCGGCCCTGGAGCTGGCCGGGGAGATCGCCCGCAAGGACGGCACTCTGATCCGGCTGGCCAAGGCCGCCATCAACGGCATCGACCCGGTCGACGTACGCCGCAGCTACCGCTTCGAGCAGGGCTTCACCTTCGAGGCGAATCTCGCCGGGGTCGCCGCCCGCGTCCGGGACACCTTCGGAAGGAATGAGGGAGAGGGGCCATGACCGACAAGACCATGACCTGCGAGGAGGCCGTCGGCCGGCTGCGCAGCGGGATGACGATCGGGATCGGCGGCTGGGGCTCGCGCCGTAAACCGATGGCCCTGGTGAGAGCGCTGCTCCGGTCCGGGATCACCGATCTCACGGTGATCTCGTACGGCGGTCCCGATGTGGGCCTCCTGGCCGCCGCGGGGCGGATCCGCAAGCTGGTCACCGCGTTCGTCACCCTGGACTCGATCCCCCTCGAACCCCACTACCGGACCGCGCGCCAGCGCGGCGGCTTCGCGCTCACCGAGATCGACGAGGCGATGTTCATGTGGGGACTGCACGCGGCGGCGAACCGGCTGCCGTTCCTGCCCGTGCGGGCCGGCATCGGCTCCGATGTGATGCGCGTCAACCCGGAACTGCGGACGGTCACCTCGCCGTACGGGGACGGCGAGGAGTTCGTCGCCGTACCGGCTCTGCGGATGGACGCCGCACTGGTCCATCTCAACCGCGCCGACCGGTCGGGCAACGGGCAGTACCTCGGCCCGGATCCGTACTTCGACGATCTGTTCTGCGAGGCCGCCGACAGCGCGTATGTCTCCTGTGAGGAGGTGGTCGACGGCTTCACGGGCGCCGTACCCCAGACCCTGCTGGTCAGCCGGCACTCGGTCACCGGGGTCGTCGAGGCCCCGAACGGCGCGCACTTCACCTCCTGTGTGCCCGACTACGACCGGGACGAGGCGTTCCAGAAGATGTACGCGGCCACCCCCTGGGAGGAGTTCGCCGGGCGGTTTCTGCACGGCGACGAGAAGAGCTATCAGGCCGCCGTCCAGACCTGGCGGGAGGAGTCCCGATGAGCGCCGCCGAGGGCGCCGCCGTCTCACGCGCCGAGTACTGCGTCGTCGCCTGCGCCGAGGCGTGGCGCGACAACGGGGAGGTGCTGGCCAGTCCCATGGGGCTGATCCCGTCCGTCGGCGCCCGGCTGGCGAAGCGGACCTTCTCCCCCGATCTCCTGCTCACGGACGGCGAGGCCATGCTGGTCGGGCTCGACGGCCGCCCGGAGGGCTGGCTGCCGTACCGCCGTCATCTGACGATGGTCACCGGCGGGCGGCGGCACGTGATGATGGGCGCGAGCCAGATCGACCGGTACGGCAACCAGAACATCTCCTGCATCGGTGACTGGGAGCGGCCCGCGCGCCAACTGCTCGGGGTGCGGGGCGCGCCCGTCAACACCCTCAACAACCCGGTCAGTTACTGGGTGCCCAAGCACTCGGCGCGGGTGTTCGTGGAGAAGGTCGACATGGTGTGCGGGGTGGGGTACGACAACGCCGCCGCGGCCGGCCCGAGCGCGACCCGGTACCACCGTATCCCCCGGGTCGTGTCCGGCCTCGGCGTCTTCGACTTCGCGACGCCCGACCGCTCGATGCGGCTGGTGTCCCTGTACCCCGGGGTCACGGTCGGGCGGGTGAGGGAGGCCACCGGCTTCGCGCTCACGGTCCCGGACGAGGTGCCGTACACCCGCGAGCCCACCGCGGACGAACTGCGGCTGATCCGCGAGGTGATCGATCCGCGGGGGCTGCGCGAACGGGAGGTCGGGTCCTGATGAGCGAGCTGGAGACCGCGCTGACCCGGCTGACGGGAGTCCGCCACCCGATCGTCCAGACCGGGATGGGGTGGGTCGCTGGCCCCCGGCTGGTGTCCGCCACCGCGAACGCGGGCGCGCTCGGGATCCTCGCCTCGGCGACGATGACCACGGACGAGCTGCGCGCCGCCGTACGCGAGGTGAAGTCCCGTACGGTCGCGCCGTTCGGGGTCAATCTGCGCGCGGACGCGACGGACGCGCGGGAGCGGGTGCGGATCATCGTCGACGAGAGCGTACGGGTGGCCTCCTTCGCGCTGGCCCCCTCTCGTGAGCTGATCGCCGTCCTCAAGGACGCGGGTGTGGTCGTCATCCCGTCGATCGGCGCGCGCCGGCACGCCGAGAAGGTCGCGGCGTGGGGCGCGGACGCGGTGATCGTGCAGGGCGGCGAGGGCGGCGGTCACACCGGCGAGGTGGCGACGACCGTACTGCTGCCGCAGGTGGTGGACGCCGTGGACATCCCGGTCGTCGCGGCCGGGGGCTTCCACGACGGCCGGGGCCTGGTCGCGGCGCTCGCGCTGGGCGCGGCGGGCGTGGCGATGGGCACCCGCTTCCTGCTCACCTCGGACTCGACCGTGCCGGACGCGGTGAAGGCGCGGTATCTGGAGGCGACGGTGAAGGACGTGACGGTGACGACGGCGGTGGACGGGCTGCCGCACCGGATGCTGCGGACGGAACTGGTCAGATCCCTGGAGCGCCACGGCCGCGCCCGGACCCTCCTGCGGTCGGTACGCCACGCGGCGGGCTTCCGGAAACTGTCCGGGCTCTCCTGGTCGGCGATGGTCCGCGACGGCCTCGCGATGAAGCACGGCAAGGATCTGACCTGGGGACAGGTCCTGCTCGCGGCCAATACGCCGATGCTGCTGCGCGCCTCGATGGTCGAGGGGCGCACGGATCTCGGTGTGATGGCCTCGGGCCAGGTGGCCGGGGTGATCGGCGATCTGCCGAGCTGCGCGGAGCTGGTGGAGCGGATGATGAAGGAGGCGTCGGAGGTGGTACGGGGGCTGGGGAGGGTGTGAGGGGGCCGGTCCCCGGGTGGGACTCGGCTCCCGCACTGGGGTGGGCGCCCGGCTCCCAGGGCTCCCGCCCCCGGGGCCGCACCGCGCTCCCCGCCCCCGCGGCCGTCCTCCGGTCCGGGGACTCCCGGTGCTCTGGTGGCTTCTGGTGCTCTGGCGGCTTCTGCTGCTCCGGGGACTCCTGGCTCTCCGGCGACTTCTGGTCCTCCGGTGGCTCCTGGCCCTCCGGTGGCTCCTGGTTCTCGGGCGGCTCCGGCGGGCGGGCTTTCTTCCCGGCGGTGCGGACGGACGGCGACGGGCGGATGCGCCCGCCTCCCGCGATCGCGGGCCCGCGCCGGGGGCGGTGAGCGGTTCGGACATCACCGGGATCGCGTCCCGCTCCGTTTCCGCCGGGCACGGGCCGATGCCCGGGGAGGGTGCGCGCCCGGCGGCTCGGGGCCGGGCCGTCTCTCCGAGGCGCGGCAGCGGACGGGTGTCCCCGGCGGGCGCGGCTCCGGCCGGGGCCGCGTACAGCTCACGGCCCCGCGTCCACGGCCTCATGACCACCGGCACGGCTATTCGGCGTTGGCCAGGATGTCGGTCAGCGCGGCCACCGCGTCCCGGGCGTCGGGACCGGCGGCTCGTACGATCACCGTGCTTCCGGCCGTGGCCCCCAGCCCCATCACACCGAGAACCCCGGTGGGATTGATCGTCCTGCCGTTGAAGTCCAGCTCGATGGTGCTGGAGAACCGACTCGCCTCGCGGGCGAGCCGCCCCGCGGGACGGGCGTGGAGGTTGGCGGGGAGGACCACGGCTGCTTCGTGGCCGGTGGTGCCGGTGGCGTCAGAGCTTGCGGACATGGCGGGCCTCTTCGGCGGAGTGGGCGACGGTGGACAGGTCGGCACCGGATGCGGCGGCGACCACGGCGGCGACGGCCCCTTCGACGAAGGGGGCGTCGACGATGACGACATCGGGGCGGGGGTGGTCTTCCAGGACGGTACGGGTGGTCAGTACGGAACTGCCGAGATCGGGAAGGACCAGGACCCCTCCGCCCCGGTCCGCTTCCTTGATCGCGTCGAGAACGAGGTCATAGCTGGTGCCGATCCTGCCGTCGCCGGTTCCGGCCGCGGTGACGACGGGAACGGCGTCGGAGCCGATCTGCTCCACCAGCAGGCGCAGGCCTGCGGCAAGCTCGGCGCTGTGGGACACGAGTACGATGCCGACGGGTGTGCTCATGAACAGCCACATTAAATCTCGGAACACCGTTCAGCAATACCGAATCGGAGATCTCTATGGTCCAGTCCGTGCACAGGGCAGTGCAGATCTTGCGGGAACTCGCCTCCGGCGGTCCCCGGCTGGGCGTGACCGAGCTGGCCGACCGGCTGGGCGTCGCGAAGCCGACGGTGCACGCACTGCTGCGCACCCTGGAGATCGAGGGCCTGGTCGCCCAGGACCGGGACAGCTCGAAGTACCAGCTGGGACCCAACCTCGTCCAGCTGGGCAACGCCTATCTGGATACGCACGAGTTGCGGACACGATCGCTGACCTGGGCGGCGTCCCTGGCCGACCGCACCAGGGAGGCCGTGTGGGTGGGGCTCCTCACCGGTGACCACGTACTGATCGTCCACCACGCGTTCCGCCCCGAGGGCGCCGTACAGATCCTCGAAGTGGGCGCGAGCATCCCGTGGAACACCTGCGCCCTGGGCAAGGCCATCGCGGCGTCGTCGCCCGCGGCCGTACGCGAGCGGCTGCTCGCCGGGGAGCTGGCGGTGCTCACCGGCACCAGCATGACCGACCGGGAGGCGCTGGCGGGCCATCTGGACGAGGTCCTCAAAGCCGGCTACGCGATCGAGGACCAGGAGTCGGCGATAGGGGACGCGGGCATCGCCTCGCCGGTCTTCGACCGCTCCGGCGCGGTGGCGGGCGCCATCGGCATCGTCGGACCGGCGGAGCGCATGCTGGCCGCGCCGGCGCGCCAGGAACTCGCCGTGGCGGTACGCGAGACCGCCCGCAACCTCTCCCGCGACCTGGGAGCCCCGCGCCGGGGCGCCTACACCCCGGGCACCTAGTGCTGTGGCCGGAAAGGTTTGCCGTGGGCCCGCGGCGTCCGGTGCGGTGCAGCGCAAGGCGGAGGTCCGCAGCTCGTACTCGCCGTACTCGCGCGGTCCGACAACGCAGCTGGGGGTACCTCCGGGCCGCCAGGCCCAGGGGAGCCGTGCAGGGCGTCGCGGGCCGGTGAACGTTTCCGGTCACAGCACTAGAGCGCCCTGTATCGCGCCCCCGTCCGAGACCGGGCATCCGGACGGCCCGGGAACCGCGCCTCTTGACAGGCGGGAAACGTGGGCTTAACTTCCGGAACAACGTTCACCAATGATGAACAATGCCAGGGAGGGTGGATCGTCCGATTCCCCACGGCCGCCGGTTCCGCCCCACGAGGGGGATCCTGTGGCCACTCCCCTTCACCACTCCGGCGGCCCGGCCTCCACGATCCGCGTCACGCGGTGGAGTGTCCGCATCGGCACCGCCACGGGGCACCGCGAGGGTGAACCGCCCCGGCTCCTTTCACCACCGACCCCGTATGCACCGATCATTGAACGGAGACCCCCATGGATATAGACCTCGCCCGGGCGTGGGTGCAGGCCATCGCCGTTGCCGTGGGCCGGCACAAGGATCACCTCACCCAGCTCGACTCGGCGATCGGCGACGCCGACCACGGGACCAATCTGGACCGCGGGTTCACCGCCGCAGCCGTCGCCGTGTCGGACCTCGCCCCCGACACGGTCGGAGCCGTCCTGACCAAGACCGGCACCACCCTCATCTCCACCATCGGGGGCGCCTCGGGACCGCTGTACGGGGGCGCGTTCCGCGCCCTGGGCAAGGCTCTGGACACCCCTGTCGCCGATCCGCTCGCGTTCACCGGGGCACTCGCCGCGGGCCTGGAGAGCATCCAGAAGCTGGGGACGGCCGCCCTCGGCGACAAGACGATGACCGACGCGTACGCGCCCGCCGTGGCCGCCTTCGGGGAACAGGCCCGGCAGGGAGGTGACTTCGCCACCGCGGCGGCCGCGGCCGCCGACGCCGCCGAAGAGGGCATGCGCGCCACCACCCCCTTGCAGGCCCGCAAGGGCCGCGCCTCCTACCTCGGGGCGCGCAGCGTCGGCCACCAGGACCCGGGGGCCACGTCGACCGCCCTGATCTTCCGCGCCCTCGCCGACACGGCGGGGCGTCCGTGACCGACCGCCCTACGGCATCGGGGGCGTACCGTTACCGGCCCGGTACGCCCCTCCGGCGCTCACAGGCTCCGGCGGTCCTGGCGACTCCGGCGACTCCGGCGACTCCGGCGACTCCGGCCGCTCCGGCCGCTCCGGCCGCTGTGGCCGCTGTGGCCGCTGTGGCGGGTCACGGTCGTACGAACTGCCAGGAAGGTTCCCCCGTATGAGTCCGACACTCCGGACGCTCCCGCCCCCGCGGATCGGTCTGGGGCTGGCCGCCGTCGGCCGTCCCGGGTACATCACGCTGGGCCGGGACACGGATCTGCCCTCCGTACGCTCGGCCGAGGCCCTCAAGGCACGGGCCTTCGCCCTGATGGACGCGGCCCATGCCCAGGGCGTGCGCTACTTCGACGCAGCCCGGTCCTACGGACTGGCGGAGACCTACCTCGCCGAGTGGCTGCGGGCCCGTCCCGCCGTCACCGATGTCGTGGTGGGCAGCAAATGGGGCTACACCTACACCGCCGGCTGGCGCACCCGGGCGGAGGTCCATGAGGTCAAGGACCACAGCACGGACGCGTACGACCGCCAGATCGCCGAATCCCGCGCCCTGCTCGGAGGCCGGCTCGACCTGTACCAGATTCACTCCGTCACCCCGGACAGCCCCGCGCTGAGCGACACCGCCCTGCATGAGCGGCTGGCACGACTGGCGGACGAGGGGGTGACCGTCGGACTGTCCACCAGCGGCCCGGGGCAGGCGGACACCATCCGCGCGGCGCTGTCGGTCACCGTGGGCGGAAGGCCGCTGTTCGGCAGCGTCCAGAGCACCTACAACCTGCTGGAGCCCTCCGCGGGCGCCGCTCTCGCCGAAGCGCACGACGCCGGCTGGGCGGTGATCGTCAAGGAAGCCCTGGCCAACGGCCGCCTGGCCGATCCCCATATCGCCCCCGGAATGGACGCTCTGCGCGAGATCGCCGAGCAGGAGGGCGCCTCGTGCGATGCCGTCGCCCTCGCGGCCGTCTCCGCGCGGCCCTGGGCGGACATCGTGCTCTCCGGAGCCGCCACGGTCGACCAGCTCACCAGCAATCTCGCGTCGGCGCGCGTTCAGCTCCCGCCCGACCGGCTGGAGCGGCTCGGCGAGCTGGCCCAGCCGGCGAGCGCCTACTGGGCGCACCGGTCCCGGCTGCCCTGGGCGTAAGCCGCGCTGCCGGGCCCTTCGCACCCTCCTCGCCTCGCCCCCTTCGCGACGGCCTCTTCGCGACGGCCTCTTCGCGGTCGGTGCCGGGGCCGCCGTCCGGGCGCCCTCGGCACCGACTCCCTCGCCTCCCTTTCCCGGCCGTGCCGACCGCACAGCCGGGACTCGCGTCAGGGCAGCGACGGCATACAGGACTCCCGTACGAGTCGCCAGACCTCCTCGGGACTCTCCCGGGTGAGGGCTTCGGCGGCGACGGAGGCGCAGGTCTCACGGCTGAGACGGCGGATACGGGCGCGGACCTCGTCGAGCGCGGCGGGGGCCACGGAGAGGCTGTCGCAGCCGAGTCCGATGAGCAGAGGGGTGACGAGCGGGTGCGCGGCGGCGTCACCGCAGACGGAGACCTGACGGTGGTGGCGGTGGGCGGCGGTGACGACCCGGGCGATGGAGTGCAGTACGGCGGGGTGTCCGGCCATGGCCGGTCCGGCGGCGGGGTCGCGCCGGTCGATGCCGAGGATCTGGCTGGTGAGGTCGTTGCTGCCGATGGAGAGGAAGGCCGCCTCACGGGCGAGTTCATCGGCGGCGGCGACGGCTTCCGTCAGTTCGACCATGATGCCCAGCGGGGGTGCGTCGACACCCAGTTCGGCGGCGGCGCCGTCGAGAAGGGCACGGCAGGCGCGCAGTTCGCCGACGCTCGCGACCATGGGGATCATGATGCGCAGGCCGGTGTCGGCTCCGGCGCCGAGCAGACTGCGGAACTGGTCGGCGAAGGCGTCGGGCCGGGCCAGCATCAGCGGCAGGCCACGGCCGAGCCGCTCGCCCTCGCGGCGGCCCCTGGCGAGGAACGGCGGCAGCTTGTCGTCGGCGAAGTCGAGCGTCCGGGCGGTGACGGTCTGCCCGTGGAGGGCGCGAAGGACGGGGACGAGGGCCGCCGCGTGCTGGTTGCGGGTGGGCCAGGCGGCATGGTTGAGGAAGGGCAGCTCGGTACGGAGCAGGCCGACGCCGTCGGCGCCCGCGGTCAGGGCTGCCCGGGCCTCGGCCTGCGTGGCCGCGTTGGCCCGCAGAACGATGTCGTGCCCGTCGAGTGTCCGGGCCGGCAGATGGCGCTCTTTCGCGAGTGCGAGCGCCCGGGTCCTGGCGGCGTCCATGGCATCGCGGGCCGTGACGCGTTCGTCGTCGCCGGGATGGACGACGGCGGTGGCCCGGTCGGTGTCGAGGAGGATCTCCTGCCCGTCGGGCCGGTCGAGCAGCCCCGGGTCGACGGCGAGCAGCAGCGGGATGCCCTGGGAGCGGGCGACGATCGCGGCATGGGAGTTCGGGCCGCCGGTGACGGAGACGGCTCCAGTCACCGTCCGGCCGGGTTCCAGCAGATCGGCGGCACCGATCTCATGGGCGACCAGGACGAGGGGACGGTCGGGGGCCGGGCCGCTGTCTCCGTACAGATACGCCACGACACGGCGGCCGACCTGGCGGACGTCGGCCGCACGGTCGGCGAGCGTCGGGTCGTCCAGGGCGGCGATGGTTCCGGCGTAGGCGTCGATGGCCCCCCGGACGGCGACCGCCACCGGGCTGCCGCCGAGTGCTCGCTCGACGGCCTGGTCGCGTAGATCCGGATCCTGGGCGATATAGCCGTTGACCTCCATGATGTCGGCCTGTTCGTCCTTGCCCTGTTCGCGCAGGGAGGCGGAGAGGTCGAGCAGGCGTGCGGCAACCGCGTCGAAGGCGCCGGTTATCTGCTCCGAGGGGTCGCCGCCGGTGCGCTGGGGCAGGGGACCGCGGGTGGTGGGGCGGTCGGTGCGGCACAGGAAGCCCAGGGCCGTGCCGGAGGCGGCGGTGCGCCCTTCATAGGTGCGGCGGCCGGTCATCGGGCCTCCGCCGTCTGCGCCGGGGCGCGGAAGGCACCCGGGGCGCGGAAGGCACCACGGGTGGGATGGTCCCTGTGCCGGTCCACGGCGACGGCGATGGCCTGCGCCCGTACGGGGGCGAGGTCGAGGTCAAGGTCCATGGGGTCTCCGTTCAAAGCTTGCGCGGCGGATTCACGGCGGATTCACGGCGGATTCACGCAGCGGGTTCACGAGGGGGTGAGCAGGGGTGGGCCCCGTCCAGGGCCATGAGCAGGGCCATGAGCAGGGCCATGAGCAGGGGGCCGGGCGGCGCAGGAGATGAGCCGGGGGCGGGGGCCGGATCCGGAGGTGTACGGTCCGCCGAGAGCCGGCTGAGGCTCCGGAGATGCCCGGCCCGGTCCTCCGTGACAACCGCCCCGCCCCCGGCCCGGTTCAGACGCCCCAGCGCAGGGCGGGGGTGTTCACGGGCGCGTCCCACAGGGACAGCATCTCGGCATCGGCCCTGCACACCGTGATGGAGACACCTGCCATGTCCAGGCTGGTCACATAGTTCCCCACGAGGTTGCGGGCGATGGCCACGCCCTTGTCCGCCAGTGCGGCGGCCACCTCGTTGAAGACCACGTACAACTCGATGAGCGGGGTGCCGCCCAGACCGTTGACCATGACGATGGTCTCGTCCCCGGCGGCCGGCGGCTGGTCTTCGAGGATGGCGTCCAGCGCCGTGGCCACGATCTCCTTCGCGGTGCGCAGCTTCTCCCTGCGGCGGCCGGGCTCGCCGTGGATACCGACGCCGACCTCCATCTCGTCCTCGGGCAGCTCGAATCCGGGCTTGCCGGAGGCGGGGGTGGTACACGCGGTCAGGGCCACGGCGAAGGACCGGGAGGAGGCGTTGACGCGCTTGCCCATCTCCGCGACGGCCGCGAGGTCCGCACCCTGCTCGGCGAGGGCCCCGGCGATCTTCTCGACGAAGACGGTGGCCCCGGTGCCCCGGCGGCCCGCGGTGTAGGTGGAGTCCTGGACGGCGACGTCGTCGTCGACCAGGACGGTCTCCACCGCGATGCCTTCCTCGGCGGCGAGTTCGGCGCCCATCCGGAAGTTGAGGACGTCACCTGTGTAGTTCTTCACGATGAACACCACGCCCGCGCCGCCGTCGACGCTCCGGGCCGCGGACAGCATCTGGCCGGGTACGGGAGAGGTGAACACCTCTCCGGGGCAGGCCGCGTCCAGCATGCCCGGTCCCACGAAACCGCCGTGCAGGGGCTCGTGCCCGGAACCACCCCCGGAGACGAGGGCCACCTTGCCGCCGCGGTTGCCGCCCGCGCGGGCGATCACCTTGTTCTCCGTATCGACCGTCAGCTCCGGGTGAGCGGCGGCGATACCGGCCAGGGCATCGCCCAGGACCGTCTCGGGAGCGTTGATGAGCTTCTTCACGACAGGGCTCCTTCGGCCTTGGCGGTCTCGGCCGCCGGGTTCTCGGCCGCGCTCGCGCGAGCCGGCCTTCGGTGGGCGTTGAGGGCGGTGTAGAGCAGGCCGGCGGCGATCGCGCCGACGACCTCGGCGGACACATAGACCGGCAGCTGGTCCCAGTGGACCGTGCCGTCGAACAGCTCGCCGGTGATCATGGGGCCGAGTGTTCTGGCGGGGTTGATCGACGCCGAGGTCGCGGGCGCCACCGGAATGATGATCGCGAAGACGGCGAGGCCGATGGCCAGGCCCGCGAAGCCTCCGGCCGCACGCCGGTCGATGGCTCCGAACACGACGAACACGAGGATGAACGTGCCGACCGCCTCGGCGAAGAAGGCCTGGCCGGCCTGGACACCGGCGCCGTAGGCGGCGATACCGAGACCGACGTCGACCGCCTTCTTCCCCAGTACGCCGACGATCGCCAGCGCGCCCAGCACCGCTCCGGCCACCTGGGCCGCGAGATATCCGGGGACGTCCCGCCAGGGCATCTTCCCGGTGACGGCCAGCGCCAGGGTGACGGCCGGGTTGATCTGGCAGCCGGAGATATGGCCGATCGCGTAGACCATCGCGACGACCGCGGTGGCGAACGCCAGGGAGATCATTCCCAGTTGCGCCATGGTGAACGGCGCGTCACCGCCGACGATGAGCGTCGCGGGGACCGAGCCGACGCCGATGAACACCAGTACCGCGGTGCCCAGCGTCTCGGCGAGAAGCTTCTGTGAGTAGGTGTTCTCTTCCATAGTCGGGCGCCCGTGCCGCGTCGCACGGGCGCCTCACCTCCTCCGCGTGAGCGGGTTTGTGAAGGGAGGGGGCCGCCAGGTGGTCGGGGTCGGGCAACCTGGCGGCCGGCTCGGGGGAACCGGAAGGCCATCGACATCCCGGCGGGCTGTTCCTTGTTGTTCATCATCAATGAACAGCGTTCCGAAAAATTAAGTCCGTGTTTCACGCCTGTCAAGAGGTTCGGCGACCGCGCCGGGAAGTGGGCAGCAGAAAGCCCCCGGCGGCGCGCCGGGGGCTCGGTCAGCGGAGCAGGACAACGGTCGCCGTCCGCCGCAGGGGAGTGTCAGAGATTTTCGGATGTTCTGTATTGATGAACAGAGTTCTGAGATTTAAGGTAATCGTTCATGCGTACATCTGCGGGCACCGCCCTGGTGTCCCACAGCGCCGGGAGTGCGCCGGAGGGTCCCGGGTGAGCCGGTGGGGGCGCCGGGCGCCACCGGTCCCTTCGGCGCGGTGACACCCCGGACGGCCGGTCAGACCCGTTCGATGATCGTGACGTTCGCCTGACCGCCCCCCTCGCACATGGTCTGGAGCCCGAACCGGCCCCCCGTGCGCTCCAGCTCATGGAGCAGCGTGGTCATCAGCCGGACGCCCGTCGCGCCCAGCGGATGGCCGAGCGCGATCGCCCCGCCATTCACATTGACCCGGTCAGGGTCGGCGCCCGTCTCCTTCAGCCAGGCGAGTACCACCGGCGCGAACGCCTCGTTGATCTCGACCAGATCGATCTCGGCGAGCGACATGCCCGTCTTCTTCAGGGCGTACGCCGTCGCCGGGATGGGCGCGGAGAGCATACGGATCGGGTCCTCGCCCCGGACGGAGAGATGGTGGATCCGGGCGCGCGGGGTGAGCCCGTGTTCCCGTACGGCGCGGTCGCTCGCGATCAGCATGGCCGCGGCGCCGTCCGAGACCTGTGAGGAGCAGGCGGCGGTGATCGTGCCGCCTTCCACCACCGGGTTCAGTCCGGCCATCTTCTCCAGGGTGGTGTCCCGGCGCGGTCCCTCGTCGGCCACGACGTCCCCGTACGCCACCGTCTCGCGCGCGAAGCGGCCCTCGTCGGCCGCGCGGACGGCGCGCTCGTGCGAGCGGAGCGCGAACTCCTCCTGGTCGCGGCGGGTGATGCCCCACTTGGCGGCGATCAGTTCGGCGCCGTGGAACTGGTTGACCGGCGCGTCGCCGTACCGGGCCCGCCAGCCCTCGCTGCCCGCGAAGGGGCCCTCGGTCAGCCCCAGCGGATCGGCGGCCTGCCGGGAGGCGAAGGCGATGGGGATCATGGACATGTTCTGGGTGCCGCCCGCGACGACGAGGTCCTGGGTGCCGGAGAGCACGGCCTGCGCGGCGAAGTGGACCGCCTGCTGCGACGATCCGCACTGGCGGTCGATCGTCACGCCCGGCACCTCCTCGGGCAGTCCGGCGGCGAGCCAGGCCGTACGGGCGATGTCGCCCGCCTGAGGGCCCACCGTGTCCAGGCACCCGAAGACGACGTCCTCCACCGCGGCCGGGTCGGCTCCGGAGCGTTCGACGAGCGCGGTCAGAACATGCGCTCCCAGGTCGGCGGGGTGGGCGCCGGCGAGGCCGCCCCTGCGCCGGCCCACCGGGGTGCGTACCGCTTCGACAATAAAGGCCTCGCCCATGTCAACTCCTAGGTGGGTGATGTGCGTACGGCGATCCCGTCCAGCACCATCGAGAGGTACTGGCGGGCGATCTCCTCGGGACTGTGCTGTCCGCCCGGCCGGTACCAGGACGCGGCGACCCACACGGTGTCGCGGACGAACCGGTAGGTCAGACGGATGTCGAGGTCGTCCCGGAAGGCTCCGTCGGCGACCCCCCGCTCCAGCGTCCCGAGCCATGCCTTCTCGAACTTCTGCTGGGACTCGGTCAGATAGTGGAAGCGGGGCTGCGCGGCGAGGTGCCGGGACTCCTTCTGGTAGATCGCGACGGCGGCGCGGTGACGGTCGATCTCCCGGAACGACTCGGTGACAAGGGCCTCGATGGTCTCCCGGGAGCCGAGACCGGCGGCGAGTACGGCGTCGTAACCGCGCCACAGCTCGTCCAGGAAGCCGGAGAGGATCTCGTCGAGCATCGACTCCTTGGAGTCGAAGTGGTAGTAGAGGCTTCCGGCGAGCATGCCCGCCTCGTCCGCGATCCTGCGGACGGTGGTGGCGTTGTACCCCTGGGCGGCGAACACCTCGGCAGCGAGGCGGAGCAGCTCGCGACGGCGCTCGGGCGAGGCGGTCACCTGGGTCTTCTTCTTGTTCGGCACGCTCTCATTGTCCGCTCACGCGCGCTGGCTGCTGACGGAGACGACCTCGCCGGTGAGATACGAGGAGTAGTCGCTGGCCAGGAACACGATGGTGTTGGCGATCTCCCACGGCTCGGCGTACCTCCCGAACGCCTCTCTCGCGGTCAGTTCTTCGAGGAGCTCGGCCGAGGTGACCGTCACCAGATGCGGGTGCATGGCGAGGCTGGGTGCCACCGCGTTGACCCGTACCCCGTACGCGGCGGCCTCGACGGCCGCGCAGCGGGTGAGCGCCATGACCCCGGCCTTGGCGGCGGCGTAGTGGGCCTGCCCGGCCTGGGCGCGCCAGCCCACGACCGAGGAGTTGTTGACCACCACTCCCCGGCGCCCGGTGTCGCGGAAGGAGCGCAGGGCGGCACGGGTGCAGCGGAACGTGCCGTTCAGGGTGACGTCGAGCACACTGTCCCACTGTTCGTCGCTCATGTCGACGAGCGCGGCGGTGCCGCCGAGTCCGGCGTTGTTGACGACGATGTCGAGACCGCCGTGCTCCTCTGCCGTACGCGCGAACAGGGCCCTGACCTGCGCCTCGTCGGTGACATCACAGGGCTGCGCGGCGACGGCGTCCGATCCGAACTCCCCGGCTAGCGCGGCCTCGGTCTCCCGCAGCCGGCGAGCGTGGGTGTCGCTGACGACGATCCGCGCGCCCTCCTCCAGGAATCTGCGCGCGGTCGCGCCGCCGATCCCGGCGCCGGCCGCGGCGGTGATCACCGCGGTGCGGCCCCGGAGGAGTCCGTGACCGGGGACGTAGTCCGGTGCGTTCCCCGCCCTGTGGTTCTCCGCCCTTTTGTTCATCACAGGGGCACGTTAACCTACCAAACACTTGTTAGGGAAGGATGGGCGTACCCATGGATCTGCACCACTCCTCCGGCGAGGAGACCTTCCGGGCCGAGGCCCGCGACTGGCTCGCCGCACATGTGCCCCGTACGCCGCTGCCGTCCCTGGAGACCGGGGAGGGCTTCGCCGCGCACCGGGCGTGGGAGGCGGAGCTGTACGCGGACGGCTGGTCCGCCGTCTCCTGGCCGGGGCGGTACGGGGGCAGGGACGCGGACATCTTCCGCTGGCTGGTCTTCGAGGAGGAGTACTGGGCGGCGGGCGCGCCCGGCCGGGTCTCGCAGAACGGCATCAGCCTGCTGGCGCCCACCCTCTTCGACCACGGCACCGAGGAGCAGCGGGAGCGCGTACTGCCGCCGATGGCGAGCGGCGAGGTCATCTGGGCGCAGGCGTGGTCGGAGCCCGAGGCGGGCTCCGATCTGGCGTCGCTGCGCTCACGCGCGGAGCGGACGGACGGCGGCTGGCTGCTGACCGGGCAGAAGACCTGGTCGTCCCGGGCGGCGTTCGCGGACCGGGCGTTCGGGATCTTCCGTACCGACCCCGGCGCGCCGAAGCCGCACCAGGGTCTGACGTATCTGATGTTCGACCTGTCGGCGCCGGGGGTGACGGTACGGCCCGTCGGCCGGCTCGACGGCAAGCCCGCCTTCGCCGAACTCTTCCTGGACGGCGTCTTCGTGCCCGACGAGGACGTCATCGGCGAGCCGGGCCGCGGCTGGCGGATCGCGATGTCCACGACCGGGAACGAGCGGGGGCTGACCCTGCGCTCCCCCGGCCGTTTCCTCGCGGCGGCCGACCGTCTCGTACGGCAGTGGAGGGCGGGCGGCTCCGAACCCGGGCCCCGGGACAGAGTCGCGGACGCGGTCATCGGGGCGAGGGCGTATCAGCTGTTCACCGCCGCCGGGGCGGCACGGTTCGCGGCGGGCGGGAGCATCGGCGCGGAGTCGAGCCTCAACAAGGTCTTCTGGTCGGAGTACGACATCGCGCTGCACGAGACGGCGCTCGATCTGCTGGGCGAGGAGAGCGAACTCGGCGACACCCCGTGGGCCGAGGGGTATGTCTTCGCCCTCGCGGGTCCGATCTACGCCGGTACGAACGAGATCCAGCGCGACATCATCGCCGAGCGCCTGCTCGGCCTGCCGAAGGGGCGCCGCTGATGCGTTTTCTCCTCACGGACGAGCAGGAGGCGTTCGCTCGCTCCCTGGACGCCATGCTGTCCGCCTCGGACACCCCGGCGGTGGCCCGCGCCTGGGCGGCGGGCGCCCCGGGCCCGGGGCGCGAGCTGTTCACGCGTCTCGGGGAGGCGGGCGTCTTCGCGCTCGCCGCACCGGAGTCGTACGAGGGTGTGGGACTGCTCACCGTAGAACTGACGGTCGCCTTCGTCGAGTTGGGCCGCCACGCGGTGCCGGGGCCGCTCGTGGAGACGGTCGCGGCCGCCGTACTGCTCGCCGGGCTCGCGGAGTCGGGCGACACGGCGGCGGCGAAGCGGCTGCTGCCCTCGCTGGCGGCGGGCGACACCCTGGCGACCCTCACCCTCCCGGGCGGGGGACGCTACGCACTGGACGCGGACGCGGCGGAGGCGGTGCTGGTGGTGGAAGGGGAGGGCTCGCCGGATGGGGGTACGGGTCCGGGGGCCGGGCCTGGAGGTACAGGTCCGGGGGCCGGGCCTGGAGGCACGGGTCCGGCAGAAGGACCGGGCGATACGGGTCCGGAGGCCGGACCGGATCCCGGAGGCGCCCCGGATGAGACGGGCGGGCCGGTCCCGGGCGTCGGGGCCGGTGGGCCGGGCCCGACGGGCTCGGGAGACGGGCCGGACGGCCCCGGAGGCGATTCGCCCGTCGGAGCGCGGACGCTGCTGCGGCTGGCGCCGGGCCACGGGACGCCGAGGGTCTCGGCCGATCCCGTACGCCGGATCGCCCTACCCGCGCCCGGCGGCGAGATCCTCGCCGAGGGCCCTCACCTCGAACGGGCCGCCATCGCGGCCGGACGGGTGGCCCGGCTCGCCACCGCGGCGCAGTCGCTCGGCACCGGGCTCGCGCTGCTCGACCGGACGGTGGCGTACGCCCGCCAGCGCAGCCAGTTCGGGGCACCGATCGGCGCCTTCCAGGCCGTCAAGCACCGGCTGGCCGACACCCTGCTCGGGCTGGAGTTCGCCCGGCCGCTGCTGTACGGGGCGGCCGTGACCATGGACCCCGTGGACATCGCCGCCGCGAAGGCCGCCACCGGCGAGGCCGCGTACGCCGCCGCCCGTACGGCCCTCCAACTGCACGGGGCCGTCGGCTACACCGAGGAACTGGACCTCGCCCTCTGGCTGCGCAAGGCCCGCCCTCTGCGGGACGCCTGGGGCACCCCGGCCGTCTGCCGGTCCGCGGTACTGGACGGCACCCAATGAGCCGGTCTCCGGTACCGGACGGAACACCGGGCGGGACACCGGCCCGTCGGGACCGGCACCTCGGAGCACCGGCAGAGACCGCCACGGACACTGGGCCGCCGACGTAATCAGACACCGCGACCAGGGGAAACACCGGCGTGGCCGACCACGGCCGCCGGGCACCCGCCCGGCACTTCGGACCACCGGCGAGCACCGGCACGGACGGGCCGCCGACGTGACCGGCCACCGCGGCCAGGGGAAGCACCGGCCGCTCAGGCCACGGCGCCCCCGGTCCGCCGCCGGCCCCGCCCGGCGCGCCCCTCAGCGCCGCCGGCGGGTGATCGCCGGTGCGCCCGGGTGCCAGGAGCGGATGGCCAGCCGGTCGCCCTCGACCCGGACGCGTACCACCTCGTCCACGTCGGCCCGGAAGAGGTGGAACGGCTCGGGCGGCCGGACCTGCCCCGTGTACCGGGCGATCAGCGCGGAATCGGTCACCTCCGTGGCGCGCCCGGTGATCCGTACATCGCCGCCGTCCATGTCGTCCCCGGGCCCCGGGTTCCCGTACAGGGAGAAGCGCGGATCACGCCGCAGGTCCTTCGCCTTCAGCGAGTCCGGCATCATCCCGAGGAGCACCTCTCCGTCCTGGAAGGTGATCTCCAGACCGGTCAGCCGGGGCGAACCGTCCTTGCGGAGGGTGGCGAGCACATGATGCCGGTACGCGCCGAACCGGGCCTCGGCCTCGCGGGCGAACTCCGGCTCCGCCTTCCGGAAGTCCGACCAGGGGGAACGCGCGGACGGCAGGAGGGATGTCTCGTTCGTCATGGACTCAGCAGACCACCGAATCCCGACACCTTCTGTCGGGATTCACATCGGCACCGGAACGTGCTGTGCTGGTGGACAGGGGCAGGGCCGCCACCGTGGCGGCGGGGAGGCCCGGCTCCACCGGCCGAGGAGCATCCTCATGACGATCTTTATGCACGCCACACTGCCGGGCATCAGCACCGCGCAGTACGACACGCTCAACGACGAACTCCGGAATCTGCCCGGGGACACCTTCGCCGGCTGTCTGGCCCATGTCTGTGTGCCGTCGGGCGGGGGCATCGAGGTCTTCGACCTCTGGGAGTCGGAGGAGGCCATGGACAAGTTCGGCACGGTGATGATGCCGGTCGCCGAGCGCCTGGGTCTCCCCATGGCGCCCGACCGTCCGCAGGTCACCGAGGTCTACAACCACTGGCTGCCCGGCAAGGAGTGACGCCTCAGCGGACGATGCCCTGCGCCCGCGCCGCCGCCAGCCAGTGCGGGAACTCGCCGACGAGCCGGTTGTACAACTCGGCGTCGGAGACCTGGCGGGGGTCGAGACCCGCGTGGAAGAAGCCGGTGTTGTCGACCGGGCGTTTGGCGGGCACCGCGAGTTCGTCGAGCCTGCGGAGGAAGTCGAACTGCTTGCTGTGGGTGTTGCCGAAGCCTATGAACTGCCAGAACAGCGGCAGTTTGGCCGCCTTGCAGACATAGCGCTCGGCCGCGAGCCTGTTGATGGGACCGCCGTCCGTCTGGAAGACGACCAGCGCGGGGGCGGTCGAGCCGCTGTCCAGATAATGGTCGATCACGGCGTCCATCGCCAGGTGATAGCTGGTCTTGCCCATGTGCCCGAGGCCGGCGACGATCCGGTCGACCCGGCCGTGGTGGTCCTCCAGAGCGATGTCCGTGACCGCGTCGACATCGGTGGAGAAGAAGACGGTCGGCACCCGGCCGTCGTCGTCGAGATGGGCCGACAGCCCCAGCACCCGGTCGGCCAGTGCCTGCACACTGCCGTCCTTGTAGTAGTCCCGCATCGAACCGGAGTAGTCGAGCACCAGATACACCGCGGCACGCCCGCCCCCGAGGCCGTGCCTGTCGAGGGAGGTACCCGCCGACTTGTAGAGGCTGACCAGCGCGGGCGCCGTCTCCTCGACCTTGCGAAGACTGATGGCCGGTCCCCCGGCGGTGGGCCGTACGGCCATGTTCGCGGCTCCGTTCCGTGCGCCGCCGGGCGGTGCGGGTGATGCCCGCGCCGCCCGGCGACAGGTCGACTGAACTCCCGGGACGGCGCCCGGTGTGCCCCGAGATTACGTCATGTGTACGACACCGGCCGCGGGATCGCCGTTCCACCCGCCGCCCCGACTCCCGCTGGTATCAACGGAAAACCAACGGAACACCAACTGAAAACGCCGGATCCGGTCAGAACGGCAGGTGAGGGACGCCCGGAGCGGCCACCGCCGCGACGGGCACGGCACAACGGTGGGAGCGAGTCCGTGGCAGGGGGTTCGTGGCGGGGTTCGGTCGCGGCGGCTCGGTGACACGAGACCGGTGATACGACACCGGCGGCGGCAGATCGGTGGCGGTGAAATACGGGCACCGGGCAGAGCACATGGCGCGGCGCCCACCCGGGGTCCGGTCGGGGACAGGGCAGGCGCCGCGTTAGTTCCGTACGCCGTTGTACGGGACGACTGGAGGAGCCGTACGGGCCGGGGCGGACCGTACGGACTCCGGGATCAGACCGTGAGGGCCCGGTCGGTCGGGCGGATCGGGGCAGGCAGATCGCTCGCCCCGGTCAGATAGCGGTCGACACCGCGCGCCGCCGAGCGGCCCTCGGCGATCGCCCACACGATGAGCGACTGGCCACGGCCCGCGTCACCGGCGACGTACACACCGTCGACATTGGTCGCGTAGTCCGCGTCCCTGGCGATGTTACCGCGGGCGTCGAGCTCCAGACCGAACTGCCGGACCAGGCCGTTCTCCTGGTCGGTGCCGGTGAAACCCATCGCGAGGGTGACGAGCTGCGCCGGGATCCGGCGCTCGGTGCCGGGCCTCTGCTCCGGCTTGCCGTCCGTGAACTCCACCTCCACCAGGTGGAGCGCCTGGACATCGCCGTTCTCGTCGCCCTCGAAGTGCGTGGTGGACACCGAGTAGACGCGCTCGCCGCCCTCCTCATGGGCCGATGTGACCTTGTAGAGCATCGGGAACGTCGGCCAGGGCTGGCCGGAGCTGCGGTCCTCGCCCGGCCGGGGCATGATCTCCAGCTGGGTGACGGAGGCCGCGCCCTGGCGGTGGGCGGTGCCCACACAGTCCGCGCCGGTGTCGCCGCCGCCGATGACGACGACGTGCTTGCCCTCGGCGGTGATGGGCGGGGCGACGAAGTCACCCTCCTGCACCTTGTTGGCGAGCGGCAGATAGTCCATCGCGAAGTGGATGCCGTTCAGCTCACGGCCGGGGACGGGCAGATCGCGGGAGACGGTCGCCCCGGCGGCGACGACCACCGCGTCATAGCGCCGGCGCAGCTTGGCCGCGTCGATGTCACGGCCGATCTCCACCTCCGTACGGAACTTGGTGCCCTCCGCGCGCATCTGCTCGATACGGCGGTTGATGTGCACCTTCTCCATCTTGAACTCGGGGATGCCGTACCGCAGCAGCCCGCCGATGCGGTCGGCCCGCTCGTAGACGGCGACGGTGTGACCGGCCCGGGTCAGCTGCTGGGCGGCGGCGAGACCGGCCGGACCCGAGCCGATGACGGCGACGGTCTTGCCGGACAGCCGCTCCGGGGGCTGCGGGGTGACGTCGCCGGTCTCCCACGCCTTGTCGATGATGGAGACCTCGACGTTCTTGATGGTGACGGCGGGCTGGTTGATGCCCAGCACACAGGCCGACTCACAGGGCGCGGGGCACAGCCGCCCGGTGAACTCGGGGAAGTTGTTGGTGGCGTGCAGCCGCTCGGAGGCGGCGGCCCAGTCCTCGCGGTAGGCGTAGTCGTTCCACTCGGGGATCAGATTCCCGAGCGGACAGCCGTTGTGGCAGAAGGGGATGCCGCAGTCCATGCACCGGCCGGCCTGCTTGCTGATGATCGGCAGCAGGGAGCCGGGGACGTAGACCTCGTTCCAGTCCTTGACGCGCTCGGCCACGGGACGGGTCGGGGCGACCTCGCGTCCGGTGGTCAGAAAGCCCTTGGGGTCAGCCATTGGTCGCCGCCTCCATCATCTTCTCGGTGGTCTCCTGCTCGGAGAGACCGGCGAGCTCAGCGGCGTCCTTGGCGGCGAGCACTGCCTTGTACGTGGTCGGGATGATCTTGCTGAACCGGTCCGCGTTCACCGGCCAGTCGGCGAGGAGGGTCCGGGCGACGGTGGAGCCCGTCTCCTCCTGGTGGCGGCGCACGACATCGTGCAGCCACTGCTTGTCGGCGTCGGTCAGCGCCTCGATCGCGCCCAGGTTGCCCGGGTTGACGTTGTCCCGGTCCAGGTCGACGACGTAGGCGATGCCACCGGACATACCGGCCGCGAAGTTGCGCCCGGTCTCGCCGAGCACCACCGCGTGGCCGCCGGTCATGTACTCGCAGCCGTGGTCGCCCACGCCCTCCGAGACGACGGTGGCCCCGGAGTTGCGGACGCAGAACCGCTCGCCGGTGCGCCCGCGCAGGAACAGCTCACCGCCGGTGGCCCCGTACGCGATGGTGTTGCCCGCGATGGTGGAGTACTCGGCGAGATGGTCGGCGCCCCGGTCGGGGCGGACGATCACCCGGCCGCCGGAGAGGCCCTTGCCGACGTAGTCGTTGGCGTCGCCCTCCAGCCGCAGGGTGATACCGCGCGGGACGAAGGCGCCGAAGGACTGGCCCGCCGAGCCGGTGAAGGTGATGTCGATGGTGTCGTCGGAGAGCCCCGCGCCGCCGAACCTCCGGGTGACCTCGTGGCCGAGCATGGTGCCCACGGTCCGGTTGATGTTGCGGATGGCGACCTGGGCGCGCACCGGCTGGGCTGCCTCGGCGGAGCCGGCGTTCAGCGCGTCGGCGGCAAGCTTGATCAGCTCGTTGTCGAGCGCCTTCTCCAGCCCGTGGTCCTGCTCGACCAGGGCGTGGCGGACCGCGCCGTCGGGCAGTTCCGGCACATGGAAGAGCGGGGCGAGATCGAGGCCCTGGGCCTTGAAGTGGTCGACGGCCCGTTCGGTGTCGAGGAGTTCGGCGTGGCCGACGGCCTCCTCCACCGTACGGAAACCGAGTTCGGCCAGCAGTTCGCGGACCTCTTCGGCGATGAACTCGAAGTAGTTGACGACGTACTCCGCCTTGCCGGAGAAGCGTTCGCGCAGCACCGGGTTCTGGGTGGCGATGCCGACCGGGCAGGTGTCCAGATGGCAGACGCGCATCATCACACAGCCGGAGACGACCAGCGGAGCGGTCGCGAAACCGAACTCCTCGGCGCCCAGCAGCGCGGCGATGACCACATCGCGGCCGGTCTTGAGCTGGCCGTCGGTCTGGACGACGATCCGGTCGCGCAGCCCGTTGAGCAGCAGGGTCTGCTGGGTCTCGGCAAGACCCAGCTCCCAGGGGCCGCCCGCGTGCTTCAGCGAGGTGAGCGGGGAGGCTCCGGTGCCTCCGTCGTGGCCGGAGATCAGGACGACGTCGGCGTGCGCCTTGGAGACGCCGGCGGCGACCGTGCCGACTCCGACCTCGGAGACCAGCTTGACGTGGATCCGGGCGGCGGGGTTGGCGTTCTTGAGGTCGTGGATCAGCTGGGCCAGATCCTCGATGGAGTAGATGTCGTGGTGCGGCGGCGGGGAGATCAGCCCCACGCCCGGGGTGGAGTGCCGGGTCCTGGCGACCCACGGGTAGACCTTGGGGCCGGGCAGCTGGCCGCCCTCGCCGGGCTTGGCGCCCTGGGCCATCTTGATCTGGATGTCGTCCGCGTTGACCAGGTACTCGCTGGTCACCCCGAAGCGGCCGGAGGCGACCTGCTTGATGCTGGAGCGGCGCTCGGGGTCGTACAGCCGCTCCGGGTCCTCGCCGCCCTCGCCGGTGTTGGACTTGCCGCCCAGCCGGTTCATGGCGATGGCGAGGGTCTCGTGCGCCTCGCGGGAGATGGACCCGTACGACATCGCGCCGGTCGAGAACCGCTTGACGATCTCGGAGACGGGCTCGACCTCGTCCAGCGGCACGGGCTGCCGGTCGCCGGTGAAGCCGAAGAGGCCCCGGAGCGTCATCAGGCGCTCCGACTGCTCGTTCACCCGGTCCGTGTACTGCTTGAAGATGTCGTACCGGCGGTTGCGGGTGGAGTGCTGGAGCCGGAAGACCGTGTCCGGGTCGAAGAGGTGCGGCTCGCCCTCACGGCGCCACTGGTACTCGCCGCCGATCTCCAGCGCGCGGTGCGCCGAGGGGACGCCCGAGGCGGGGTACGCCCTGGCGTGCCGGGCGGCGACCTCGTCGGCGACGACGGACAGACCCGCGCCGCCGATCTTGCTCGCGGTGCCGTTGAAGTACTTCTCGACGAAGGACTCGTCCAGCCCGATGGCCTCGAAGACCTGGGCGCCACGGTAGGAGGCCACGGTCGAGATGCCCATCTTGGACATGACCTTCAGCACGCCCTTGCCGAGGGCGTGGATGAGGTTGCGGATGGCCCGCTCGGGCTCGATGCCCTCGATGAAGGTCCCGGCACGGACCAGGTCCTCCACGGACTCCATCGCCAGATACGGGTTGACGGCCGCCGCGCCGTAGCCGATGAGCAGCGCGACATGGTGCACCTCGCGCACATCGCCCGCCTCGACGAGCAGCCCCACCTGGGTGCGCTGCTTGGTGCGGATGAGGTGGTGGTGCACGGCCGAGGTGAGCAGCAGCGACGGGATCGGCGCGTGCTCGGCGTCGGAGTGCCGGTCGGAGAGCACGACCAGCCGGGCACCGTCCTCGATGGCGGTGTCGACCTCGGCGCAGACGGCCTCGATCCGGTCGGCGAGCGCCTCGCCCCCGCCGCCGACGCGGTAGAGGCCGGAGAGCGTCGCGGCCTTCATCCCGGGCATGTCGCCGTCGGCGTTGATGTGGATGAGCTTGGCCAGCTCGTCGTTGTCGATCACCGGGAAGGGGAGGGTGACACTGCGGCAGGAGGCCGCGGTCGGCTCCAGGAGGTTGCCCGCGGGGCCGAGCGAGGAGTGCAGCGAGGTGACCAGTTCCTCGCGGATGGCGTCCAGCGGCGGGTTGGTGACCTGCGCGAACAGCTGGGTGAAGTAGTCGAAGAGCAGCCGGGGACGCTCGGAGAGCGCCGCGATCGGGGAGTCCGTGCCCATGGAGCCGAGCGGTTCGCCGCCGGTCCTCGCCATGGGGGCGAGGATGATGCGCAGCTCCTCCTCGGTGTAGCCGAAGGTCTGCTGACGGCGGGTGACGGAGGCGTGGGTGTGCACGATGTGCTCGCGCCCGGGCAGGTCCTCCAGCTCGATGATCCCCGCGTCGAGCCAGTCCCCGTAGGGGTGCTCGGCGGCGAGCGTGGACTTGATCTCGTCGTCCTCGATGATGCGGTGCTCGGCGGTGTCGACGAGGAACATCCGGCCGGGCTGGAGCCGGCCCTTGCGGACGACCTTGGAGGGGTCGATGTCGAGGACGCCGACCTCGGAGGAGAGGACGACCAGTCCGTCGTCGGTGACCCAGTAGCGGCCGGGCCGCAGTCCGTTGCGGTCGAGGACCGCGCCGACCTGGGTGCCGTCGGTGAAGGTGACACAGGCGGGGCCGTCCCAGGGCTCCATCATCGTGGAGTGGTACTGGTAGAAGGCGCGCAGGGCCGGGTCCATGGAGGCGTGGTTCTCCCAGGCCTCGGGGACCATCATCAGCACGGAGTGCGGCAGCGAGCGGCCGCCGAGGTGGAGCAGCTCCAGGACCTCGTCGAAGGAGGCGGAGTCGGAGGCGTCCGGGGTGCAGACCGGGAAGATCCGGTCCAGCTCCTCCGGGCCGAAGAGGCCGGTGACCAGCTGCGACTCACGGGCGCGCATCCAGTTGCGGTTGCCCTTGACCGTATTGATCTCGCCGTTGTGCGCGACGAAGCGGTACGGGTGGGCCAGCGGCCAGCTCGGGAAGGTGTTCGTCGAGAACCGCGAGTGCACGAGCGCGACGGCGGTGGCGCAGCGCCGGTCGGAGAGGTCGGGGAAGAAGGGCTCCAGCTGGCCGGTGGTCAGCATGCCCTTGTAGACGATGGTGCGCGCGGACAGCGACGGGAAGTAGACGCCCGCCTCGCGCTCGGCGCGCTTGCGCAGGACGAAGGCCTTGCGGTCCAGGGCGAGGCCCTTGCCGGCGCCGTCGCTCACGAAGAGCTGCCGGAAGACCGGCATGGTCGCGCGGGCGCCGTTGCCGAGCAGATCGGGGGTGACGGGAACCTCGCGCCAGCCGAGGACCGTGAGTCCTTCCTCGCCCGCGATCGTCTCGATACGTGAGACGGCGTCCGCGGTGCCGTCCTCGGGCAGAAAGGCGATGCCGACGGCGTACGCCCCGGCCTCGGGCAGCTCGCATCCGCTGACCTCGCGCAGAAACGCGTCGGGTACCTGGAGCAGGATCCCGGCGCCGTCCCCCGAGTCGGGCTCCGAGCCGGTGGCACCGCGGTGTTCGAGGTTCCGCAGTACCGTCAGCGCCTGTTCGACCAGCTCATGGCTGGCAACACCGGTGAGGGTGGCCACAAACCCGACACCGCAGGCGTCGTGTTCGTTACGGGGGTCGTACATCCCCTGAGGGGCGGGGCGACCGTCCATGGGCGACCAGGCGTCGGAACGCATCGGCTCTCCCGTCGTCGTCGTGGCATGTGTGGTGCCGAGGGACGACGTTGGCCCTCTGCGGAGAAATTTCGTGCAGGTTACATGATGGATTGACTCTCGAAAAGTGGATAACTCATTCCAACATGCGGACACTGTGGTGGCTCGGTCGAGGGCGCTGCGCCGGACAGATCGGCATCCACAGGACTCAGGGGGCGGAGCGGGCTTCATTGCCCGCGGCGCCCTCGGCTCATGCCCCGTGACGAAGGATTCAAAACCGCCGTGTTACCGGACCGCCGTCACGAACACCCCCCACAGTGTCTCACCCCACCCGAAATCCGCCCCCGAGCCGCCCGGGCCCACAAGCCGGCCTCACCGGCGTTTTGAGGCGCAGACCCGAAAAATCAGCCTCACCGGCGCTTGAGGCGCGGGTCCGGGGCGGAGCCGCCGCACGACTGAGGCGCCGACCCGAAAGACCAGCCTCGCCGACGTTTGAGGCGCGGGTCCGGGGCTCGGGGCCACAAGGCAGGCCCGGCCGCCAAAAGTCAGCCCCGTCGGCGATTGAGGCGCAACCACAACCGAACCACCCCATGACCGAGGCACGGACCCCTATCCCAGCCCCGCCGGCGATTGAGGCGCCGGGTTCGGGGCGGAGCCCCGACAGGCAACCCGCACCCACCCAGCCCAAACACCCCGCAACCCGCCCTGTCGACAATCGAGACCCGCCAAAAACCAGCCCCGCCGGCGATTGAGGCGCCGGGCTCGGGGCGGAGCCCCGACAAGCAACCCGCACCCTCCCACCACACGCGCCCCGCAACCCCGCACCCACCCACCACACGCGCCCCGCAACCCCGCACCCCTCAGACCGCCGCTCCGATCAGCATCCCCAGCCCATACGTCACCGCCGCCGCCACCCCGCCCAGCACCAGCTGCCTCAGCCCGCTGAACCACCAGCTCCGGGCCGTCACCCGCGCCACCACCGCACCGCACGCGAAGAGCCCGATCAGCGCGAGCAGCACCGCGGGCCACAGGGCGCTCGCGCCGAGCAGATACGGGAGCACCGGCAGCAGGGCCCCCACCCCGAACGCCGCGAACGACGACACCGCCGCGACCACCGGGGACGGCAGATCGTCCGGGGAGATCCCCAGCTCCTCGCGGGCGTGGATCTCCAGCGCCTGCTCCGGATCCCGGGAGAGCTGCGCCGCGACCTCACGCGCCAGCGCGGGCTCCACGCCCCGGGCCCGGTACAGCGCCGCCAGCTCCTCCATCTCGTCCACGGGGTGCTTCCGCAGCTCCCGCCGCTCCACGTCCAGCTCCGCCTGCACCAGCTCTCGCTGCGAGGCGACCGAGGTGTACTCCCCCGCGGCCATGGAGAACGCGCCCGCCGCGAGTCCGGCGAGCCCCGTGATCACGATCGTCTGCTGGGACACCGATCCGCCCGCGACACCGGTCATCAGGGCCAGGTTGGAGACCAGCCCGTCCATCGCGCCGAAGACCGCCGGCCGCAGCCAGCCGCCGTTGACGTCACGGTGTGTGTGGTTGTCCCGGTGCGCCTCGTGAAGGGTCGCCCCGGTATCGATGATGGACACGGCTCTCCTCTTGCCCGGCGGCGGAACCTCGCGCTCCGCCACCTTTCGAACAGCTTCGAACATACGCAGCGTGGTAATGGTCGCGCCAGCAAGGCAGGCCGTACTAACCAGGAGTAGAGCAGGTGGGGTTCGGGTGACAGCCACGATTCCCGGACTCTTCGCCGACCCGGCGTGGCACAGATGCAGGCACCAGGCTCGTGCGCGCGAAAGGGGCTCGCCGATGGAGTTGACCGCAGGCAATCCCGCGGATTCCTTCGCAGGCGCCCCGGCCGGTCCGGCCGTGCCACCATCGGCCGAGCCGTGCCCGACCCCGTCACCCCGGGACCGGGCGTGCGGCGCTCTGCTGGGGTTGGCGGTGGGCGACGCGCTGGGAGCGCCCGCGGAGAACATGCGCCCGTCCGAGATCCGCCGCCGCTGGGGCCGTATCGAAGGCTTCGTGGCGGACGACCCCGCCGGTACGGACGACACCGAGTACGCCATCTTCTCCGGCCTCCTCCTCGCCCGGCACGGCTCCGCGCTGACCGTGGCCCATGTGGAGGAGGCGTGGCACCACTGGATCGCGGATCTGGACGAGGGCCCGTTCCGGGGCGCGGGCTTCAGCGAGCGCGGCACCCTGGAGAACCTCCGCCGGGGTCTCGCGGCCCCCATCTCCGCCCAGCACCGGCACGCCTGGAGCGACGGTCTGGCGATGAGGGCGGCGCCGTTCGGGGTGTTCGCGGCGGGCCGGCCCCTGGAGGCGGCCCGCCTGGTCGCGATCGACGGCTCGGTCAGCCACGACGGCGAGGGCATCTACGGCGGCCGGGCGGTCGCGGCGGGCGTGGCCGCGGCCATGTCGGGCGCGGGTCCGGCGGGGGTGATCGGCGCGGCGCTCTCGGTGATCCCGATGGACTCGTGGACGGCACGCTCCCTGCGCCGCGGTGTGGTCACCGCCCGGCGTGTCCACGAGGACAGGCTGTCCATGGAGCGCGCCGTCCGCTCCTCGGTGGTCATCGGCGGTTATCCGTGGACGGACCTGGCCCCGGAGGCGGTGGGGCTGGCGTTCGGCGCGTTCGCGGCGGCCCGCGGGGACTTCCGTACGTCGGTGCTCACCGCCGTCAACATGGGCCGTGACGCCGATACGACGGCGGCGGTGGCGGGAGCGCTCGCCGGGGCGGTCTCGGGCGTGGCGGCGATTCCCCCGGAGTGGGCCTCGGCGATCGGCCCGGTCCGGGGCAGCTGCCTCCCGTCGATGGCGGGCCACCACGTCCTGGACATCGCGCGGCTGCTCACCCCGGACGACGATCCGAAGGCGGCGTCATGACGACGGAAGCTCCGGACGGGCTCTCCCCCACGCCCGGAGCCCCCGGCCTCGAAGGGGACCCTGCGCCCGGCACCCGTACGTCCGCGCTCTCCCTCACCCCCGAAGCCCCCGGCCCGGAGCACGAACCCGCGCCCGGCACCCGTACGTCCGGCGAGCTCCCGGCCGGGAGCCGCGCCGTTCACGGCACCCCGGTGCGCCCCGTACCGCCAGCCGCGGGCCCTCGCCCCGGTGCACCGGAACCGTACGGGACGACGCCCGCGGCCGAACCCGCCGAGCCGCACGGCCCCCCGCCCCCGACCACCGCCCCGAAGGCACCCGGACACACGCCCCCACCCAGCACCGGCACCGCCACGCGCACCGGCACCAGCACCGCCGCCCCGACGGCTCCCCGAACCCCACCGCCCACGACCGCCCCTCATCCGTACGGAGAGCCGACCCGGGTCTCCGACCCCCCTCATCCGTACGGAGAGGCGGCCCCGGTCCCCGGCCCCCCGGCGGGAACGGCCACGGCGGCCCGCCCGGCGGTGGCACCGGAACAGCCGAAGCCCACGCCTGCGGCCCCCGCCACCGCCACCGCCCGCGCCCCGGGCACCGCTGCCGACGGCCCGGGGAGCCCGGCCCGTACCGCCCGGCCCGCCGCACTCCCGCGTACCGGCCCGCCTACCGCACCCGCACCCGCACCCGCACCCGGCGGCCTGCGGACCGCTCCCCCGGACGGCACGGGTACCGGTACCCCCGCGCCTCCTGATCCGGCCCTGGAACCGGAGGCTCCCTCCGCCCCCCTCGTCACAGCAGGGCACCCCGTCCCGCCGCCCCCTGAACCGGCCCCGGAACCCGCCCCTCGTCCGTGCTCCCCCACCGGGCGGCCCTCCGCCCACCGGAGCAGCGCCCCGGACCCGCTCGACCGGGCCGGCACCCTCGCGCGCCGCCCCGTCGAGGGCCTGCTCCTCGGGCTGGCCGCGGGCGATGCCGCCGGATGGCCCGCCGCCCGGCACCGCGCCGCGCGGATGCCCGAATGGACCAGGCGGCTCACCCGTGAGCTGGACACGTTCGCCGAGCAGAACGCGACCACCACCCTGCCCGTGCCCATCGCCCTCAACCAGCCCCCGGAACCCCTGCGGCTCGGCCCGTCCGACGACGCCGAATGGGCGGCCTTCACCGCCGAGACCGTGCTCACTGCGTCCGGCGGACTCTTCGCCGGTCTCCCCCCGAAACGCCGTCTGCGCGCGGCCGTCGATCTCGCCTGGAACGCGCTCGCCGGAGAGGTGGCCGCCGCGGCGGCCCGCGCACCCGAGGTGGAGTCCGCGGTGCTCCCCCTGCGCGCCCGGATCTCGGTACGCGCGGGGCTCGGCAATCTCGCCACCGGGCTGCGCCCGCCCGCGACCGGGCACGACAATCCGCACTACTTCGACGACGCGGCCTGTGTACGGGCCGCCGTCCTCGCGGTCGTCCACCCCGGGGACCCCGACGCCGCGGCCGCGCTCGCGGAGTTCGACGCGCGCTACACCCAGGACGGCGACGGGGTCCACGGTGCGCGCGCCATGGCCGCGGCCGTCGCCGCCGCGCTCGGGGGCACAGATGTCGACGAGGCCGTGGAGACCGCGCTCGACCAGTTGCCGGACTCCACCGAGATCGGCAGGAACGCACGGCACGCCGTCGCCCTCGCACGCGACGCGGAGGCCGCATTCGATCTCGTACCCCTGCTGGAGCATCAGATCGTGGACCATGTCTACAGCTACGGGATCGCCGCCGCCGAAACCGTTCCGGTGGCGCTCGCGATCGCCACGGCGGCGCGCGGCCGGGTGGCGGAGGCGGTGCCGACCGCCGCCTGCCTCTCCCGGGTGGCCGACTCCGCGCCCGCCCTCGCCGGGGCGCTGACCGGTGCGCTCGGTGGCGGAGCGTCGATCCCGGCGGGCTGGCGCGAAGCCTGCCGTACGCTCGCCGGGTGCGCGCTGCCCCGGCTCGCGGGCACCGATCTGGTCGAACTCGCCGGGCTGCTGACACACACGGAACTGACCGCACCGGGTGGACAATTCCGGCATGACACCAAGAACGCATATGACCCCGGCACTCGATGACCGGATCTGCGGCGCTCTGATCGGCGCGGCCGTGGGCGACGCGCTCGGCGGACCCGTGGAGGGGTACACCCCCGAGCAGATCGCCGAACGCCACGGCGGCCGGGTCCAGGGCATCGTCGGCCCCTGGCACGGCGAGGACTGGCGCACCGCCCGCCCCCTCGCCCCGTACCACAAGGGCGACGGCCATGTCACCGACGACACCCTGATGACCCATGCGCTGATCAGGGTGTACGCGACGGTCCGCGACCACCTCGACGCGTACGCCGTCGCCGGACACCTGGTCCCGGACCTCATCACGCACCCCCGCTGGATCCCGGAACTGGAGGCGGAGGCCCTGCCCCTCCAGCGGCTCTTCCTCGCCGAGAAGTGGCTCGTGGCCCGGCTGCACTACGGCCACCACGATCCTCGCGAGGCAGGCAGCGGCAATATCGTCAACTGCGGTGCGGCGATGTACATGGCCCCGGTGGGCCTGGTCAACGCGGCGAACCCGGCCGCCGCCTACGCCGAGGCCGTCGATGTCGCGGGCGCCCACCAGTCCTCGTACGGCCGGGAGGCGGCGGGCGTCTTCGCTGCGGCGGTCGCGGCGGCCTGCCAGCCGGGCGCGACACCCGGCACCGTCGTGGACACGGCGCTGACGCTGGCCAAGGACGGCACCCGCGCGGCCGTCGAGGCGGTCGCCGAAGTCGCCGTACGGTACACGGACTTCGAGCCGGCCCTCACCCCTCTCCGCGCGGCGGTCGCCCCCTTCGACACGGTCGGCCCCGACTACCGGACCCCCTCCCTCGGCGCCCGCCGCCCCTCCCGGCTGCACTCCATCGAGGAACTGCCCATCGCGCTGGGCATGCTGCTGGTGGGCGGCGGTGACTATCGCCGTACGGTGCTGGGCTCGGTCAACTACGGCCGCGACTGCGACTCGATCGCCACCATGTCGGGCGCGATCGCGGGCGCGCTACGGGGTGAGGAGGCGGTTCCGCACGACTGGGCGAAGTCGGTCGCCGAGGCCAGCCGCCTCGATCTGCACGCGCCCGCGCGAGAACTCGCCGCCGTCGCCCGTGAGATCTTCGTACGGGACACGGAGCGCCGCCGCGTCCATGAGTCGGCGTTCGCCACCCTGACGGCGGCTCCCCGGTGACGGCCGCTCCCACCACTCCCCCGTCCGGTGACGCGGGCATGCACCGAGACCCCCGCGGCGCCCCCGGCCGGATCCCGGACGGGACGACGGGCACGTCCCGCCCCGACCACCCACCACCGGAACCACCCACCCCACACGCAACAGCCAACCGGACCACCGCGCGGACGACCCGGACCACCGCACCGAATCCGGCGACCGGCACCTCCCGCCCCGGCAAACCACCGCCGGGGCCTGCCTCCCCCACGGTCACGGCCACCCCCCGCGCGACAACGGACCGGACCACCCGGCCGGCGACCGAGCGGGCACCGGGCCCGGCGACCGGCGGCGCCCGCCCCGACGGCCCACCACCGGGAACCACCACCCCTGACACGACAACGACCCGGGCCACGCCACCGACGACCCGCCCCGCATCGGGCCCGGCGACCGGCGGCGGGGGCGTACGGTTCGGGGGCCAGGCCACCGCCGACCGCCCCGCGGTGGGGGTGGCGGGCGCCGAGGGAGCGGTCCCGCGCACCGGGCTGCGGGTGACCTGGGTCCAGCCGGAGGATCTGGTGGGCCATGAGCTGCGCCAGGCGGCGGAGGACGGCCGGGAGGCGAGCGCCGTCGCCATGACCTGGCGGGCCGCGGGCGGTCGGCCCGCCCCCTCGGCGGCCGGGGCGTCCCCCACTCCCGTGTCCCCCGCGCTGCGCGCCCTGGCGTCCCGGCTGCTCGACGAACTCGCGCTGCTCCCGAGCCCTCTGACGGAGGCCGAGCCCACGGATCTGGCCTCGATCCGGGCCATCTGCCCCCGCTGGCCCGCCGACCCGCCGGGCGGGTACCGAACCGGTCCCGCCGAAGCCGGACCCGACGGGCGGCGACACCCGGCCGTGGAACCCCGGCTCCCCGGCGGGACCCCGTACTCCGGCCGCCGAGGACCCGGCCCGGCCGACGGCCGCGCGGACCGGGAGCCCGGCGCCCTCCCGTCCGGCCCTGCGGTGACCTCCCGCAGGGGACCTCGTATGAACCCCGTGAGCGGTTCGCCGGTGAACCCCTTGCCCGGCCCGCATGCGTACGCCCCGCACCCGGACCTCCCGCCCGGCACCCGTCCCCCCGACCCGGCCGAACCGCCCGGGACCGGCTCGCCCGGGACGCGCTCACCCGGCCATGACGACCCTCTGCTGCACCGGCTCCACGCCGCCTGGCTCGGGCGCGCCGCCGGATGTCTGCTCGGCAAACCCGTGGAGAAGCTGCCCCTCCAGGGGATCCGCGCCCTCGCCCGCGCCACCGGCAACTGGCCGCTGCGCACCTGGTTCACCGCCGAGGGCCTCCCCCCGAAGATCGCGCGCGCCCACCCCTGGAACCGGCGCTCCGCCCCGACCTCGCTCGCCGAGAACATCGACGGGATGCCCGAGGACGACGACCTCGACTACTGCCTGCTGAACCTCCTTCTGCTCCAGCGGTACGGTCGCGGCTTCGGCACCGCCGACGTGGGCCGCCTCTGGCTGGACGAGCTGCCCGCCGGACGCACCTTCACCGCCGAGCGGATCGCCTACCGCAACCTCCTCTCCGGGGTCGAACCCCCTCTGACCGCCCGTCACCGCAATCCGTTCAGGGAGTGGATCGGAGCCGCCATCCGGGCCGATGTGCACGGCTGGACCCACCCCGGCGACCCGGCTGGCGCCGCCGGGCAGGCACACCGCGACGCCGTCCTCACCCACACCGCGAACGGGGTGTACGGCGCGATGTTCACCGCGGCCGTCATCGCCACCGCGGCCGGCGGCACCGCCGATGTGCACCACGCGCTCGCCACCGGTCTGGATGTCGTACCGCCCGCCTCCCGGCTCGCCGAAGCGGTCCGCTCCGGGATCTGCGAGGCCCGCGCGGAGTCCGACTTCGAGGTGGTCGTGGACCGGCTGCACCGGCGATTCGGCCGGTACCACTGGGTCCACGCCGTCCCCAACGCCGCCCTGCTCGCCGCCGCCCTCACCCACGCCGACGGTGACTTCACCGGCTCCATCTGCCGGGCCGTCTCCGGTGGATGGGACACCGACTCCAACGGGGCGACCGCCGGCTCGGTCGCCGGACTGCTCGCCGGTCACCCGGACGCGCTGCCCGGACGCTGGACGGCCCCTCTCCGCAACCGGCTCGCCAGTTCCGTCGCCGGTTTCGACGGCATCGGCTTCGACACCCTCGCCCGGCTCACCCATCAGGAGGCCATCCGCCCATGACCGGCATCGTGGTGCTCGGCAGCACCAATATGGACCTCGTCGCCTATGTCGCCCACGCGCCGAAGCGCGGAGAGACCGTCACGGGACGGGAGTTCCGTACGATCCCCGGCGGCAAGGGCGCCAACCAGGCCGTCGCCGCCGCCCGCGCGGGCGGGGACGTCGCGATGATCGGCGCGGTCGGCTCCGACGGCTTCGGCACCCTGCTGCGGCATACCCTGGACTCCTCCGGGGTGGACACCGATCTCCTGCGCACGGCGGACGGTCCCTCCGGCACGGCCCATATCGTCGTCGACGACGAGGGCGGCAACGCGATCGTCGTCATCCCCGGCGCGAACGGCACCGTGACCGCCCTCGCCCCCGGCGACGAAGCGCTGATCGCCACCGCCCACACACTCCTCCTCCAGCTCGAACTCCCCCTCAGCGCCGTGCTCGACGGCGCCGGGGCCGCGCACCGCCACGGCGTACGCACCGTGCTCACCCCCGCCCCCGCCCAGCCGCTGCCGCCCGGACTGCTCGCCCTCACCGATCTGCTGGTGCCCAATGAGCACGAGGCCGCGTCGCTCACCGGTATCGCCGACCCGCACACGGCCGCCGGGGAGCTGCTCCGCCAGGTCCCGGAGGTCGTGATCACGCTCGGCGCGGGCGGCAGCCTGTACGCGAGCCGGGACCGCGACCCGCTCACGGTCCCCGCGCCCCGGGTCGCCGCGGTCGACACCACCGCGGCCGGGGACACCTTCGTCGGCGCACTCGCGGTCGCCCTCGGCGAGGGCAGGCCCGTCGAACAGGCCCTGCGCTGGGCCTCGTCGGCCGCCGCCCTGTGCGTGCAGCGGGAGGGGGCCTCCACCTCCATGCCCTACCGCCCGGAGATCGACGCGGGGGCCGACACCGGAACCGACCGACCCGAGTTCGGCACCGAGAGCGAGCGCCCGGGGACCGACCAGGAGGGCGACACCACCCCATGACCCCGACACCCCCCACTCCTTCCACCGGACCGCGCACCCCCCTCCGGGAACTCCGTGTACTGGACCTGGCGACGCTCTTCGCCGGGCCGCTGGCCGCCACGATGCTGGGCGACTTCGGCGCCGAGGTCATCAAGGTCGAGCACCCCGAACGCCCCGATCCCGCACGTGGCCACGGACCCGCCAAGGACGGCGTCGGCCTGTGGTGGAAGCTGCTCGGCCGCAACAAGCGCGCCATCACCCTCGACCTCTCCTCCCCCGGCGGCCGTGACACCCTGCTGCGGCTGGCCGCCACCGCCGATGTGATCATCGAGAACTTCCGTCCGGGCACCCTGGAGAGATGGGGGCTCGGCTGGGCGGAGCTGAGCGACGCCAACCCCCGTCTCGTCCTGACCCGGGTCACCGGCTTCGGCCAGTTCGGCCCCTACTCCCACCGTCCGGGCTTCGGGACCCTCGCCGAGGCCATGAGCGGCTTCGCCACCCTCACCGGTGAGCCCGACGGCCCGCCGACCCTCCCTCCCTTCGGTCTCGCCGACTCGATCGCCGCGCTCGCCACCTCCTTCGCCGTAATGACCGCGCTCGCCGCCCGTGCCGCGACCGGCCGCGGCCAGGTCGTCGACATGGCGATCATCGAGCCGATCCTCACCGTGCTCGGCCCGCAGCCGCTCTGGTACGACCAGCTCGGCTATGTACAGCCGAGGACCGGCAACCGCTCCCGCAACAACGCCCCGCGCAACACCTACCGCACCTCCGACGGCAGCTGGGTCGCCGTCTCCACCTCCGCCCAGTCCGTCGCCGAACGCGTCATGCGTCTCGTCGGCCGCCCCGATCTGGCCGACGAGCCGTGGTTCACCAGCGGAACCGGCCGGGCGCAGCACACCGAGGAGCTCGACGAGGCGGTCGGCGGCTGGATCGCCCGCCGCACCCGTGAGGAGGTCCTGAGCGCGTTCGAGAAGGCCGAGGCGGCGATCGCGCCCGTGTACGACATCCGTGACGTCATGGACGACCCCCAGTACCGGGCCCTGGACACCGTCACCGAGGTCCCGGATCCCGAACTCGGCCCGCTGCGTATGCAGAACGTCCTCTTCCGTCTCTCCGAGACCCCCGGCGCCATCCGCTGGGCCGGCCGTCCCCACGGCGCCGACACCGACGAGGTCCTCGGCGAACTCGGCCTGACCCCGGCCGACATCACCGCCCTGCGCACCCGGGGCGCGCTGTGACCACCACCCCCCTCACCTATCTCTACGCCCCGGGAGACCGCCCCGGGGTCGTGCTCAAGGCCATCGCCTCCGGCGCCGACGTCGTCATCGTCGACCTGGAGGACGCGGTGGCCCCCGACCGCAAGAAATACGCCCTCGCCGCGACGGCCGAACTCCTCGCGGCCCCCCAGCCGCTGCCTGTCCATGTCCGCATCAACTCCCCCCGGGCCCCCGAAGAAATCGAGACCCTGACCGGACTTCCCGGTCTGTGTGCTCTGCGTGTTCCCAAGGTCGCACACGGCACTGACATTCGCCGGGTCGCGTCCCTCGCCCCCGGTGTGCCCCTCTATCCGCTGCTGGAGTCGGCGCTCGCGATCGAGCACGCGTACGCCATCGCCACCGCCCATCCCGCCGTCCACGGCATCGCCATCGGAGAGGCGGATCTGAGGGCCGACCTCGGGGTCCGGGACGGTTCGTCGCTCGACTGGCCGCGCATCCGGATCGTCATCGCCGCCCGTGCGGCCGGGCTCGCGCCCCCCACCCAGTCCGTCTTCCCCGACATCCGCGATCTGGACGCCCTCTACGCCTCGTGCACCCACGGCCGCGCCCTGGGCTTCCTGGGCCGGGCCGCCATCCATCCCCGGCAGCTCCCCGTCATCGAACGGGCCTTCCGGCCCACCCCCGAGGAGATCGAGGCGGCGGCACAGGTGGTCAAGGCGGCCGCCGCGGACGGGGGCGCGCTGGCCCTGCCGGACGGCCGGTTCGTCGACGCGGCGATCGTGGCGGCGGCCGAGCGCACCCTCTCGCTGGCCCGCCGGGAGATCCCCTGACCGGGCGGCCGGGACCCGCCGTCAGAGCCCGGGGCAGCCGTGGGTGGCCGGGAGTGACGGACCGGAGCGGAGAGCGACCTCACCGGCGCGGTCCGGGAGCGCCCGGGAGATCCCCCCGCGCCACCGCCCTCACTGCCGGGCCCACGGCCTCACGACCGGCCCCGGCTACCCGCCCCCGCCCCGGCCGGCCCCGGCACCCCCGCTCCCGGAAACGGCGGGAGGCCGCCGGGGACTCCAGGTCCCCGGCGGCCTCGCCATGTCCGTTCCCGCCCGCGCACCCGCGTGATCAGGTCCCCGCGTCGGCTTCCGCGACGGAGTCCGCCGTGCCCCGGGCCGCTCCGGCACCGGGCTGCCCGGCCCCCGGGGTGCCCTCGGCCTTCTTGCCGTCCTTGCGTCCCGCGGGCTCCTTCGGCTCTCCGGTGTCCCCGGCCCCGGGAGCCCCGCCGGCCTCCGCCGCACCGGCCGCCT
The DNA here is from genome assembly GCF_044456085.1 of Streptomyces sp. NPDC051018. Lineage (NCBI taxonomy): Bacteria > Bacillati > Actinomycetota > Actinomycetes > Kitasatosporales > Streptomycetaceae > Streptomyces > Streptomyces sp. NPDC051018. The sequence continues at coordinate 689,639 of NZ_JBITFN010000001.1, read as the reverse complement.
CGTCGATGTCCCCGGCCGCGTCACCCGGGGCGTCGCCAGACGCGTCACCGGTGGCATCACCGGACTCGTCCTTGGACTCCTCCTTGAACAGCGAGGGCTTCCCGTCCTCGCCGCCGCCGCTCCGCGCGCCCGGCCCGTCCGGCTCCACGATCTCCTCGCGGCCCGGCCGCATCCGCGCCGAGACCACCATGTAGACCACGGCGAGAACGAAGACAATGATCGCGGTCCAGACGTTCAGCCGCAGCCCCAGCACATGGTGCGCCTCGTCGACCCGCATGTACTCGATCCAGGCGCGGCCCGCGCAGTACCCGGCGACGTACAGCGCGAAGGCCCGGCCGTGACCGAGCTTGAAGCGCCGGTCGGCCCACACGACCAGCACGGCGACACCGATGCACCAGAGGGACTCGTACAGGAAGGTCGGGTGGTAGAGGCCCGCCTCGCGGTTCGGGCCCGCGGAGATCTTGAGCGCCCACGGCAGATCCGTCGGCTTCCCGTACAGCTCCTGGTTGAACCAGTTACCCCAGCGGCCGATGGCCTGAGCGAGGGCGATGGCGGGGGCGAGGGCGTCCGCCCAGGCGGGGAGCGGGATACCGCGCCGGCGGCAGCCGATCCAGGCACCGACCGCGCCGAGCGAGATCGCGCCCCAGATCCCGAGGCCGCCCTCCCAGATCTTGAAGGCGTCGATCCAGTTCTTGCCGTCGCTGAAGTACAGCTGGTAGTCGGTGATCACATGGTAGAGCCGACCGCCGACCAGGCCGAACGGCACCGCCCAGACGGCGATGTCGGCCACGGTGCCGGCTTTGCCGCCCCGGGCGATCCAGCGCCTGTTGCCGTACCAGACGGCCACGAAGACGCCGATGATGATGCAGAACGCGTAGCCGCGCAGCGGCAGCGGTCCGATGTGGATCGCTCCGGACGACGGGCTGGGAATGTAGGCAAGTTCCATGGCAGAACCGACGCTACCCTGCCCGGCATCGGGCGGGGCGGGTACCCCGGCAACGTCTGCATAACGAGGACGGCCCCGGAACCGTTGGGGTTCCGGGGCCGCAGGAGGCCGGGAAGGGCCGTGGCGGCCCTGTGGCGGGGCCGTGAGACGGGCCCTCGACGGGCCCCGACGGACCCGTACCGGGACCGGATGGACACCGGGACCCGGGAGACGCCGGGACACATCAGGAGGTACCGGCACTCACAAGCCGCCGAAACCGAAAGGTGCCGGGACCCGGGAGGTGCCAGAACCGGGGAGTCCCGGAGTCAGGCAGGTGCCGGGACCCGGGAGACTCCCGGAATCAGGGCACGGCCGGCCCGGAGCCGGGGGAAGCGGCGGCCGGGCTCGGGCGCTGGGTGCCCGGCTTCTTGCCCTTGTTCGCCTCGGCCACCCACTTCTTCAGATTCTCCGGTGAGATCTGCTCGCCGCCCTTGCCGGGGAAGACCGACTCCCCGTTGAGCAGCACGGTCGGAGTGCCGCGGAAGCCGCCCTTCTGGAACGCGGTGTTCGACTTGACGACCCAGGAATCGTGCGTTCCCCCCTCCACACAGGAACGGAATCCGGGTGTGTCGAGCCCGTCGACCTTGCCCGCCAGCTCGATCAGCCTGCCGTTGTCCGCGAAGGCGTCGTCCGGCTCCGGCGGCTGGTTCCGGTAGAGCACGTCGTGGTACGGCGCGAACTTGCCGGCGTCCTGGGCGCAGGCCACCGCGTTGGCGGCACGCAGGGAGCCGGTGCCGCCCATGTTCCCGTCGATGATGGTGGCGAAGTGGTACTCGACCTTGAGCGCGCCCGAAGCCTCCAGCTCATGGATGGCATCCCGCAGCACATTCTCGAACTGGGCGCAGACGGGGCAGCGGAAGTCCTCCCACACCGTGAGCGTCGAGGGGGCGTCGCTCGCGCCCACCGGGATCGCCAGCCGGTCCTTGCCCTCCGCCCCGGTGGGGGCGAGCAGCGGTCCGGCGGTGGATCCGCTGTCCTTCTCCTTGCCGGCGTTGGCCGCGAGGACGCCGATGGCCGCCGCCACACCGAGGACCGCGGCCACCACCGCGGACACGACCAGCACACGGCGCCGCCGCTCACGCGACTTCTCCAGCCTGCGCTCCCGCTGGATCCGCTCGCGCGGGGACCTGTTCCTATCCTGATTGTTCTCGCTCACATCCCGCAAACGAACCGGGGAGGCGCCTTCGCGCCTCCCCGGTCCAGATCCACCCGTACGAGCGATGTGTACGAGCCGACACCCGTCAGGCGCCCGCGCGCCCCCTGCGTACGCCGTCCGCGAGGTCGGCCGCGAGGTCGCGTACGGCGGTCAGTCCGGCCTCCTGGTCGGGCGCGTCCAGGAGCCGCTTGACGAACGCGGATCCGACGATCACCCCGTCCGCGAAGGCGGCGACCTCGGCGGCCTGGCGGGCGTTGGAGACGCCGAGGCCGACGCAGACCGGCAGCTCGGTGGTGGCGCGGGTGCGCCGGACCAGGTCCTTCGCCTGCGCGCCGACCGACTCACGAGTGCCGGTGACGCCCATGAGCGACGCCGCGTACACAAAGCCGGAACCGGCCTCGGTGATCGTGGCGATCCGGGCGTCCTTGCTGCTGGGGGCGACGACGAACACGGTGGCGAGACCGTGCTTGTCGGCATGCTCCCGCCAGCCGCCGGACTCCTCCACGGGCAGATCGGGCAGGATGCAGCCCGCGCCGCCCGCCTCGGCCAGCTCCGCCGTGAAGCGCTCGACGCCGTACCGGTCGATGGGGTTCCAGTACGTCATCACCAGCACGGGCTTCCCGGTGGCCTCATGGGCCTCACGGACCGTGCGCATCACATCGGCGATCTTGACGCCGCCGCGCAGGGCGATGTCGTCGGCGGTCTGGATCACCGGGCCGTCGAGCACGGGGTCGCTGTGCGGCAGCCCCACCTCGACGATGTCGGCGCCTCCGTCGAACACGGCCCTGACCGCCGCGATACCGCCGTCCACGGTCGGGAAGCCGGCCGGGAGATAGGCGATCAGGGCGGCCCGGTTCTCCGCCCGGGCCGCGGCGAGCGCCTCGCTCAGCAGTTGCACGTTCCCGCTCACTTGGCGGCCTCCCCTTCGGATGCGTCCGATCCGTCGTACAGCCCGAAGTAGCGGGCGGCGGTGTCCATGTCCTTGTCGCCGCGACCGGACAGGTTGACGAGGATCAGCCCGTCCCCGCCCAGTTCGCGGCCCAGGTCCAGCGCCCCGGCGAGCGCGTGCGCGGACTCGATCGCGGGGATGATGCCCTCGGTGCGCGACAGCAGCCGCAGCGCCCGCATCGCCTCGTCGTCGGTGACCGCGCGGTACTCCCCGCGCCCGCTGTCCTTGAGGTACGCGTGCTCGGGGCCGATGCCCGGGTAGTCGAGCCCGGCCGAGATCGAGTACGGCTCGGTGATCTGGCCCTCCTCGTCCTGGAGGACGTAGCTGCGCGAACCGTGCAGGATGCCCGGCTCGCCCGCGGTCAGGGTGGCCGCGTGCTCACCGGACTCGATGCCGTGGCCCGCCGGCTCACAGCCGACGAGCCGTACGCCGGTGTCCGGGATGAACGCGTGGAAGAGCCCGATCGCGTTGGAGCCGCCGCCCACGCAGGCGACGGCCGCGTCGGGCAGCCGGCCGGCGCGTTCGAGGATCTGGCGGCGCGCCTCCACGCCGATGACCCGGTGGAAGTCGCGCACCATGGCCGGGAAGGGGTGGGGGCCCGCGACCGTGCCGAAGAGATAGTGCGTCTCGTCGACATTGGCGACCCAGTCGCGGAACGCCTCGTTGATGGCGTCCTTCAGGGTCCTGCTCCCGGAGGCCACCGGAACGACCTCGGCGCCGAGGATCCGCATCCGGGCGACGTTCAGCGCCTGGCGCCGGGTGTCGATCTCGCCCATGTAGATGGTGCACTCCAGGCCGAAGAGCGCGCAGGCGGTGGCGGTGGCGACACCGTGCTGCCCCGCTCCTGTCTCGGCGATGACGCGCGTCTTGCCCATGCGCTTGGTGAGCAGCGCCTGGCCGAGCACGTTGTTGATCTTGTGCGAGCCGGTGTGGTTGAGATCCTCCCGCTTGAGGAAGACCCGCGCCCCGCCCGCGTGCTCCGCGAACCGGGGCACCTCGGTGAGCGCGCTCGGGCGCCCCGTGTAGTTGACCATGAGGTCGTTCAGCTCGGCCGCGAAGGCGGGGTCCGCCTTGGCCTTGTCGTACTCGACGGCGACCTCGTCGACCGCGGCGACCAGCGCCTCGGGGATGAACTTGCCGCCGTAGGCGCCGAAGTATCCGGTGGCGCCGGGGACATGACCCTCAGGGTCCGGAATGAAGAAGTCCGAAGACATCCGACGTACTCCTCAGAAGGGGCTGACGCCCCGGAAGTCTGGTGTGCAGGGACACGGTATGCGCGCGCGGGAGTGCCATGGGCGCGGACCGGCTCCACGGACCGCCCTCCGGGACGGTCCGCCCCGGGGGTCCGCGGTGCCGCCGGTGCCGTACGGAACCGGTGTGGCCCTGGCACGCCCCCGGACAACCCTGAGCGGGCCCGCGCACCGCGTCCGGGCCGGCGCGGTACGGCACCGGGCCGCCGGGCGGGTGCGCCGGTGGGCCGTGCTTCCATGGGCCGTGTTCCGGCTCCGGGCGGTTCCGTTCCGGGCGGGAGCCACCCGGTGCCGTGACGCCGCCCGGTGCCGTGACACGACGGTACGGCGCTCGGGGGGGAACCCTTGGGTCCCCGGTCCGGGACGACCGCGGTGCACGGTCCGCGTCCGGGGATTCCCGGAGCGGGGACCGGTCGGAGTCAGCCCCCCGAAGGGGTGGCCGGGAACCGGCTCAGGCGCCCGCGCGCGGGGCGGGCCATCGCATCCCGTTGACCTGGCCGGGCTCCGAGCCGATGACGTACCGCACCCGCCGTCCGTGCACCCGGCGCGCCGGGGCGCGGCAGCCGCGAGGGCGGCAGCCGCGGGCGAGCCGGGCGTACGCGGCCCCGGGTGCGGGGCACGCAGGACGGGGAGCGGCGATGGGCACGGCGGGGTCAGCCCCGCCCGTGGCGCAGTGCGGGGTGCGCGCCCGCGGCGACCAGATCGGCGACGGCCGCCTTGGGGTCACGGCCGGTGACCAGGGACTCGCCGACGAGCACCGCGTCGGCGCCCGCGTTGGCGTAGGCGATCAGATCGTGCGGACCGCGGACCCCGGACTCGGCGACCTTGACGATGCCCGCCGGGATCTCGGGGGCGACCCGCTCGAAGGTGCCGCGGTCGACCTTGAGCGTCTTCAGATTGCGCGCGTTGACGCCGATGACCCTCGCCCCGGCGTCCACGGCCCGCTCGGCCTCGTCCTCGTCGTGGACCTCGACGAGCGGGGTCAGCCCGATCGATTCGGCACGCTCGATCAGGGAGACCAGGGCCTCCTGCTCCAGCGCGGCGACGATGAGCAGCGCGAGGTCGGCGCCGTAGGCACGGGCCTCCCACAGCTGGTACGCGGTGACGATGAAGTCCTTGCGCAGGACGGGGATGTCCACCCTCGCGCGCACGGCTTCGAGGTCGGCGAGAGAGCCGCCGAAGCGGCGCTCCTCGGTCAGTACGGAGATGACGGCCGCGCCGCCCGCCTCGTAGTCGGCGGCGAGTCCGGCGGGGTCGGCGATCGCGGCAAGCGCGCCCTTCGACGGGCTGGACCGCTTCACCTCGCAGATCACCTGGACGCCCTCGCCGCGCAGTGCGGCGGCTCCGTCCTTGGCCGCGGGCGCCTTGGCGGCCCGTTCCTTGAGCTCGTCGAGGCTGACTCGCGCCTGCCGCTCCCCGAGGTCGGCGCGTACGCCGTCGATGATCTCGTCGAGCACACTCACGCGAGCGGCCCCCTTCCGGGACGTTGATGGTCAAGGATCAGCCATGTCGATGGTATCCGCAGGACGGTCCGGGCCTCGCATCCGGTGGACGGCTGTCCCACAGGCTGGGACCCGGCGCAGGTCGGCACGGGTGCCGCCAGGCCGGTCACGGGGCCAGCGCAGAGCCGAAGGGAAGGTTGCGTACGACGCTGAACACCAGCACCGCGGCGCCGGCGGCCCACCACCAGACGGGGGCGACGGAGATCCTCCAGGTCGCTCCCGGCACTCCCCGGACGGCGCGAATCAGCCACACCGTCCAGACGACGGCGAAGACCCCGTAGCCGATGACGGCGACGGCGTTGGCGCCGAACGCGGCGGCCAGGTCGCCGTGGATGAAGGCGTGGGCGCTGCGCAGCCCCCCGCACGCCGGACAGAAGATCCCGGTGACGCGCAGGAGGGGGCAGGTCGGGTAGTGGCCGGGTTCGTTCGGATCGACACTGCCGACGTACGCGAAGGCCGCGGCGACCCCGGCGAGGGTCGCGAGGGGGGCGGCGACCCGGCGCGCGAGGGGGGCGGTGGGTGCGGGGGCTCCGGATTGGGCCGCGGGGCCGTGCACCCGGCCGGGGCCGGTCCACCCGGTCCACCCGGTCCACCCGGCGGGCCCGGGTCCCGTGCCGCTGGCCGCCGCTCCGGGCGGCGCTGCGGGCAGGGGACCCGGCGTCGGTCCGGCGGGGGCGTCGGGGGCGCCGGGCGCGGGACCAGCGGCCGCCGGGGCGCCGGGTGCTTCGGCGCGGGAGGAGGATCCGGCGGGTTCACCGGCCGGTGGGCCGATCACGGGCCCGGGAGCGCCCCGGCCGGGTGCGGCGGGGAAGTCGGTGGGGTCGGGGCCCGGTTCGGGCGCGGGTGTGACGGAGGATGAGGTCATGGCGTCCACCCCGTGATTCTCTCCGGAGGTACGGAAAGGCGCAGCCCGGCATATGCCGGGATGCGCCTGGGGCCGGCCTGGGACCGCCGGGAAGCCCGGTCGGGGCGGGAGCCCGCGGCCGGGCGGGGGGTGCGGAGGATCAGGAGGAGATCTGCGCCGCGGCCGCCTTGGCGAGCGCCACGTCGTGCGCCTTCTCGCGGGCTCGGACACGGGCCTCGGTCTCCCTCGGGGTGCCGAGTCCGGCCGACTTCATCGCGAGGCCGACACCGAGCCCGGCGAAGACGATGACCAGACCGCCCCAGAACCCCAGCGGATTGGCCGCGACCATGAAGACGCCGGAGACGCAGAAACCGATGAACGCGATGGTGACACCGGTCCAGGCGGCCGGGGTGTGTCCGTGGGCGGTGCCCGACATGAGCTGCTCCTCGTTGCTGTTGCGCTGTGGTGAGGCACGGCGGGGATGCCGGCACTCGGGGGGTGAGCCGGACGCTCGACACCCATTGTCCCGTACTCCGGAAGCGAGGAGGAGGCAGGGTGATGAGGCGGCTGTCACACGGCTTTCCCGGCCCTGTGGAGGGCCTCTGACCTCCCGGTACCGGCCCCGCGTGGTGAGCACCCGGCCGTGGAGGGAGGTGCCCTGTGACCTCTGACGGGCCGGATCGGGAGGGCGGCCCCGATCCGCTCGGAGACTCTCCCCCGCGCCGGAGTGGCCGGGAACGGGTCCCGGCCCGGTACACCGGAGGCCGGTGAGAGGGCTCCCTGCGGAGGACGGACCCGCGCGGGTCCGTCCTGGGCGAGGGCGGCCCGTGGAGTACCGCGACCGCGCGCCCCGGCGTACGGACGGACCCCGGGGAACCCTGCGGAGGCCCGCGGGGGCCCGCGGAACCCCGCGGAAACGGAGCCCCTGGGGTGTTTCTGGTGGATCAGGCCGGATCAGTGAGTGGGGGCACCTCCCACGCCCCGGGGCGTCACGGGAGGGTCTGGTGCCGTGGATCGCAAGGCGGAGGAGGGGTACCTCCCGGGCGGAGCCCAGGGGGAGAGCCCCTGGGGCGGGGGTACCTCCCGTGCCGCCAGGCGCAGGGCGGAGTTACCTCCCGTGCCGCCAGGCACAGGGGGAAACGAGGTGCCGGGGCACACGAACCCAGCACGATCCATCAGAAGCGCCCTACCCCTTGGTGGGGTCCTCGCCGCGGTCCAGCGCCTTCCACAGATCCTCGGGCCGGTCGGGGTCCACGGCCGGAGCCCTGCGGGAGCGGGGTGAGCCGTCGCGTTCGTACCGCCCCGACATGGTGGGCCACAGCCTGCCGTACCGGAGCGCGAGCAGCCCCGCGAGCAGGATCAGCAGCCCGGCCGCCATGGTCACATAGGGCCAGGGCGTGTGGGTCAGCGCGCCGATGGTGGCCGCCGAGTCGCCGGTGGACTCCGCTGCCTTCTCGTCGAGCGCGGCACGGTCAAAGGCGCCGAGGTACGCGGTGAGGGCCGCGCCCGCTCCGCTCAGGGTGAGCAGCGCGGACACGAGCAGCCTGCCCGCCCGGCGTACGGCGAAGACGGCGACGAGCGCGGCCAGGCCCACGATGGCGAGGGCGGTCGGCACACCGGTGACATCGCCGCCGTCGGCCTCCAGCGGCAGCTTGCCGCCGGCGAGCGCGGCCGTGCCCTCGGCCCATGTCCGGCCGGAGGCGAGGAGGACGACGGTCGCGCCGACGGCACCGAGGAACAGGGCCGCGCCGAGACTGCGGCGGCTCCTGTCGGCGGCGGAAGCGGTTGATCCGGCGCGGGGCCGGGGTACGGGAACAGCACTCACCCGCACCACTATCCCTTACGCCCCCGCAAGGCTCCCCGGCCGGTGGCCCTTTATCGCGCGGCCCCGCCGCTCATCCGGTTCGCCGTGTGCACGGCCCGCAGCACCGCGGCGGCCTTGTTACGGCACTCGATGTCCTCGGAAACCGGATCGGAGTCGGCGACGATACCCGCTCCCGCCTGCACGAACGCGGTTCCGTCACGCAGTAGCGCGGTACGGATGGCGATCGCGGTGTCGGAGTCGCCGGCGAAGTCGAGATAGCCGACACAGCCGCCGTACAGTCCCCGCCGGGTGGGCTCCAGCTCGTCGATGATCTGCATCGCGCGCGGCTTGGGCGCCCCGGAGAGGGTGCCGGCCGGGAAGCAGGCGGTGAGCACGTCGAACGCCGTACGGCCGTCGGCGACCTTCCCGGTCACCGTGGAGACGATGTGCATGACATGGGAGTAGCGCTCGACCGACATGAAGTCGACCACCTCGACGGTGCCGGGTTCGCAGACCCGGCCCAGGTCGTTGCGGCCGAGGTCGACGAGCATCAGATGCTCGGCGCGCTCCTTGGGGTCGGCCAGCAGTTCGTCGGCGAGCGCCTGGTCCTCCTGCGGGGTCGCGCCGCGCGGCCGGGTCCCGGCGATCGGATGGACCATGGCGCGGCCGTCCTCGACCTTGACCAGGGCCTCGGGGCTGGAGCCGACGACGTCGAAGGCGCCGTCGTCGCTGGGGAACCGGAACAGATACATGTACGGGCTGGGGTTGGTGGCCCGCAGCACGCGGTAGACGTCCAGCGCGCTCGCCTCGCACGGTGTCTCGAACCGCTGGGACGGAACCACCTGGAACGCCTCTCCGGCCCGGATGCGCTCCTTGATGTCCTCGACGGCCGCCCGGAAGTCCTCGCCGCCCCATTGGCCGGAGAACGCGGGCACCTCGGACGGCGGCAGGGCGACCGGTACGGAGGCCAGCGGCCGGGCCAGGTCCCTCTCCATGGCGTCCAGCCGGGCGACGGCGTCCACATACGCCTCGTCGACCCCGGTGTCGAGGTCGTTGTGGTTGATGGCGTTGGCGATCAGCAGGACCGTGCCGTCCCAGTGGTCGAGCACCGCCAGATCCGAGGTGAGCAGCATCGTCAGCTCGGGCAGCCCGAGGTCGTCGTTCTCCCCCGGACCGATCTTCTCCAGCCTGCGGACGATGTCGTAACCGAGGTAGCCGACCATGCCCCCGGTGAAGGGCGGCATACCGGAGCCGGGGCCGGACGAGGGGGACCCCGCCGTACCGCCCGGCACGGGCGGGGTGTGCAGGGTCTCGACGGTGGCGCGCAGGGCCGCGAGCGGGTCGCCGTCGGTGGGGACGCCGACGGGCGGGGTGCCCAGCCAGTGGGCCCGGCCGTCGCGCTCGGTGAGCGTCCCCGCGCTGCGCACGCCGACGAAGGAGTAGCGGGACCAGGAGCGGCCGCCCCCGCCCACGGTGTGGGAGGTTCCCCCGTCCGCCGACTCCAGCAGAAAGGTTCCGGGGCGCTCGTCGGCAAGCTTGCGGTAGAGCGCGACCGGGGTGTCGCCGTCCGCGAGGAGGCGGCGGCTGACGGGGATGACGCGGCGGTCGGTGGCGAGCTTGCGGAAGGTCTCCAGGTCCATGGCGCCCGACCCTACTTGCCGAGCGGGAGGACGTCGGCGTCGAAGCAGGTCCGGTCGCCGGTGTGGCAGGCCGCGCCGATCTGGTCGACCCTGACCAGCAGGGTGTCCCCGTCGCAGTCGAGCGCGACGGACTTGACGTGCTGGACGTGCCCGGAGGTGTCGCCCTTGGCCCAGTACTCGCGGCGGCTGCGGGACCAGTAGGTCGCGCGGCCGGTGGTCAGGGTGCGGTGCAGGGCCTCGTCGTCCATCCACCCGAGCATCAGCACCTCACCGGTGTCGTACTGCTGGGCGATGGCCGGAAGGAGTCCGTCGGCGGTGCGCTTGAGCCGGGCGGCGACGGCGGGGTCGAGGGGGCTCGCGGGGACACTGCTGGTCATGCGGCCATTGTGCCGTGCCGGGCGGGCGCCGCGGGCGGTGCGTCCACTGGGCGGACCCGGCACAGCCGCCGTACGCTGGCGAATATGTCGACCCATGCGAAGCGTGAACGGCTCCTCCTCGCCGACCTGCTGGAAACGGCGGGTCCCGATGCGCCGACGCTCTGCGACGGCTGGCGGACGCGGGAACTCGCGGCCCATGTGGTCGTGCGCGAGCGGCGCCCCGACGCCGCGGGCGGAATCCTGCTCCCGGTGCTGAAGAACCGGCTGGAACGGGTGCAGGCGGAGTTCGCGGCGAAGCCGTACGAAGAGCTGATCCAGCTGATCCGGACGGGACCGCCCAGGATGTCCCCGTACGGGATCAAGCAGGTGGACGAGGCGGCGAACACCGTCGAGTTCTATGTCCACACCGAGGATGTCCGCCGCGCCCAGCCCGACTGGACCCCGCGCCCGCTGGACCGGGTCTTCGAGGACGCGCTGTGGGCCCGGCTGGAGAAGGCGGCCCGGCTGCTGGGCCGCAGGTCCCCGGTGGGCCTGGTGCTGCGCCGCCCGGACGGCCAGACCGCCGTCGCCCACCGCGGTGCGCCCGTGGTGACGGTGACCGGTGAGCCCGGTGAGCTGACGGTGTTCGCCTTCGGCCGCCAGGACGTGGCCCGGGTGGAGCTGGAAGGCGACAAGGACGCGCTGGCACGGCTCAAGGACACCCGGCTCGGCCTGTCGATGTGAGCGCGCTCCGTGGTGGCGGCGAACGGCCGGCTCCGGCCCGGCAGCCGCCCGGAGCGGCCTGAACCGTCCGAACGGCCTGAACCTCCTGAAGGGGCTGAACGGCCCGCTCAGAGATCGTCCAGGAGCCGCCGCCAGCTGGGCCGGCGCCGCGTACCGCCCTCGTCCGGGGGCACCGGGGGGCCCGGGTCGAGCTTGATCATGGGGATGTCGGGGCAGACCGCGGCGATGTGGTCGAAGTCCGCGTCCGCGTGCACGAGGGTGAGACCGTGGAACCGCGCGGTGAGCGCGGTGACGACGTCCATCAGATTCGGCCCGTCCCGGCCGCCGCTGCCGACACCCCGCTGCTTCAGCTCGCGCTGTACGGCCATGGCCTCCGTCTGCTTGTCGAACTCCCGCATCGGCACCGAGCCGAAGGCCCGGTCCAGTGCGAGATACAGCGGCTCGCCGTCCTGCCCGGGGCGCAGTCCGTGCCGCAGCTCGGCATGGGCCACCGGGCAGATGGTCACCAGCCCTCCGGCGACCCGTTCGGGCCAGGGCTCGCCGATCGTGCCGCGGAGCAGCCGCCAGAGCACGGAGGTGTCGGCCAGATAGCGCGGGGAGGGCCGATCGGGACGCGCGGTGTGTTCCAGGGGTGTCACACCCGCTCCTCCCGCTCGCTCAGGGCCGCGTAGTCGAGGCAGCTGGCCGCGTTCTCCTGGAGCCATCGCAGGGCGCGGGCCCGCTCCTCGGGGTCCTCGGCGGGCAGGACGGTCTCGATCCCGCCGCCCCTGGGCCTGGGGGCCGACGGATCCCGTCGCCCTCGTCGTCCGAACATCGCACTCCCCCTGTCGTCCGGCGCCTTCGCGGTCTCCGGCACGGCCCGCCGTCTGTACGGGCCCGCCGCCAGTAGATCACGGAGGCGGGCCGACCGGACGGGCCGCGTTCAGCGAACCGGGTGGCCCGCCTCCCGGAGGGTGTCCTTGACCTGGGAGATCCGCAGATCGCCGAAGTGGAACACGGAGGCCGCGAGCACCGCGTCCGCGCCCGCCGCGACGGCCGGAGGGAAGTCCGCCAGCCGGCCCGCGCCGCCGCTCGCGATCACGGGGACGGTGACGTGCTTCCGTACCGCCGTGATCATCTCGGTGTCGTAGCCGTCCTTGGTGCCGTCGGCGTCCATCGAGTTCAGCAGGATCTCGCCCGCGCCCAGCTCGGCCGCCCGGTGGGCCCACTCGACCGCGTCGATCCCGGTGCCCTTCCGGCCGCCGTGCGTGGTGACCTCGAAGCCGCCCGACGGGGTACGGCGCGCGTCCACCGAGAGCACCAGGACCTGGCGCCCGAAGCGCTCGGCGATCTCGCGGATCAGCTCGGGGCGGGCGATGGCGGCCGTGTTGACGCCCACCTTGTCCGCGCCCGCCCGCAGCAGCCGGTCCACGTCCTCGGCCGAGCGGACGCCGCCGCCGACCGTGAGCGGGATGAAGACCTGCTCGGCGGTGCGGCGGACCACGTCGTACGTCGTCTCGCGGTTGCCGGACGAGGCGGTGATGTCGAGGAACGTCAGCTCGTCGGCGCCCTCGGCGTCGTACAGCTTCGCCATCTCGACGGGGTCGCCGGCGTCGCGCAGATTCTGGAAATTGACGCCCTTGACGACCCGGCCGTTGTCGACGTCCAGGCAGGGGATGACCCTGACGGCGACCGTCATGACCCGTCTCCCCGGTATGCCTCCATCTCGACCTCGACCAGGATGCGCGGGTCCACGAAGCCGGAGACGATCATCATCGTCATCGCCGGACGGATGGAGCCGAACACCTCCTGGTGGGCGCGGCCGGCGGCATCCACGTCCCGGGCGTGGGTCAGGATCAGCCGGGTCCGGATCACCGACTCGGCGCCGACGCCCAGCTCGGCGAGGGCGGCCAGGGCGTTGGCGATGGCCACCCGGGTCTGCTCATAGGGGTCGCCCTCGCCGTGCAGCACGGCCCCCTCGAAGGAGGTCGTACCGCCGACGACGACCCGGTCGCCCGCCGCGACCGCCCGCGCGAAGCCGAAGACGTCCTCCCACGGAGAGCCGCCCGCGACCCGCCGTACGCCGCCCACCGGCTCCTGCGCCTGCGTACGTTCCGTCATTCCGCCACCGCCGCGAGCGCTTCCTCCAGGGTGAACGCCTTCGCGTACAGGGCCTTGCCGACGATCGCGCCCTCCACGCCCCGGGGGACGAGCGAGGCGATCGCGCGGAGGTCGTCCAGCGAGGAGACTCCGCCGGAGGCCACGACGGGCTTGTCGGTGGCGGCGCAGACGTTCTTCAGCAGCTCCAGATTGGGGCCCTGGAGCGTGCCGTCCTTGGCGATGTCGGTGACGACGTAGCGCGCGCAGCCCTCGGAGTCGAGGCGGGCGAGGGTCTCGTAGAGGTCTCCGCCGTCGCGGGTCCAGCCCCGGCCCCGCAGGGTCGTACCGCGCACGTCCAGGCCGACGGCGATCCGGTCCCCGTGCTCGGCGATGATCTTGGCGACCCACTCGGGGGTCTCCAGCGCGGCCGTGCCCAGATTGACCCGGGTGCAGCCGGTGGCGAGGGCGGCGGCGAGCGAGGCGTCGTCGCGGATACCGCCGGACAGCTCGACCTTGATGTCCATCGCGGAGGTGACCTCCGCGATCAGCTCGCGGTTGTCGCCGGTGCCGAAGGCGGCGTCCAGATCGACCAGGTGCAGCCACTCGGCGCCCGCGCGCTGCCAGGTGAGGGCGGCTTCCAGCGGGGAGCCGTAGGAGGTCTCCGTACCGGACTCGCCGTGGACGAGACGGACGGCCTGGCCGTCGCGGACGTCGACGGCGGGGAGGAGTTCGAGCTTGGTCACAGTGTTCCGATCCAGTTGGTCAGCAGCTGGGCGCCGGCGTCGCCGGACTTCTCGGGGTGGAACTGCGTCGCCCACAGGGCGCCGTTCTCCACGGCCGCGACGAAGCGCTCACCGTGGGTGGCCCAGGTGACCTGCGGCGCGCGGATGGCGGGGTTGGTGGTCTCCAGCTCCCAGTCGTGGGCGGCGTAGGAGTGTACGAAGTAGTACCGGGCGCTGTCGTCGAGCCCGGCGAAGAGGCGGCTGCCGTCGGCGGCCTCCACGGTGTTCCAGCCCATGTGGGGGACGACGGGGGCCCTGAGCGGGCCGACCGTGCCGGGCCACTCGTCGAGCCCCTCGGTCTCCACACCGTGCTCGATGCCGCGGGCGAACAGGATCTGCATACCGACGCAGATGCCCATGACCGGCCGGCCGCCGGAGAGCCTGCGGCCGATGATCCACTCGCCGCGGACCTTGCGCAGCCCGTTCATACAGGCGGAGAACGCGCCGACGCCGGGGACGAGCAGCCCGTCCGCGTTCATCGCCGCGTCGAAGTCGCGGGTGATCTCGACCTCGGCCCCGACCCGGGCGAGCGCCCGCTCGGCGGAGCGGACGTTGCCGAATCCGTAGTCGAGGACGACGACCTTCCTCGGTGCGCTCATGACCACACGTCCAGCCGCAGCACACCGGCGACCAGGGCCATGCCGGCGGCGACGGAGAGCAGCACGACCACGCCCTTGGGCAGCCCCTGCTTGGCGAAGGAGTAGACGCCGCCGAGGAAGAACAGCCCGACCACGATCAGGATGGTGGACAGACCGTTCACAGCGCGCCCTTCGTGGAGGGCAGGATCCCGGCGGCACGCGGGTCGCGCTCGCTGGCATAGCGCAGGGCGCGCGCGAGCGCCTTGAACTGGCACTCCACGATGTGGTGCGCGTTGCGCCCGTACGGGACGTGGACGTGCAGCGCGATCTGGGCCTGGGCCACGAAGGACTCCAGGATGTGCCGGGTCATCGTGGTGTCGTAGGCGCCGATCATCGGGGCCATGTTCTCCGGCTCGCTGTGCACGAGGTAGGGGCGGCCGGAGAGGTCCACGGTGACCTGGGCGAGCGACTCGTCCAGGGGCACGGTGCAGTTGCCGAAGCGGTAGATGCCGACCTTGTCGCCGAGCGCGCGCTTGAAGGCGCCGCCGAGCGCGAGGGCGGTGTCCTCGATGGTGTGGTGGGAGTCGATGTGGAGATCGCCCTCGGTCTTCACCGTGAGGTCGAACAGACCGTGGCGGCCGAGCTGGTCGAGCATGTGGTCGTAGAAACCGACCCCGGTCGACACATCGACCTTTCCGCTGCCGTCGAGATCGATCTCGACGACGACGGACGTCTCCTTGGTGGTGCGTTCGACCCGTCCTACCCGGCTCATGCGCTCTGCTCCTTCTTCAACTCACGTACCGCGTCGAGGAACGCGTCGTTCTCGGCGGGGGTCCCGGCGGTGACCCGCAGCCGGCCGGGCACACCGTTGTCCCGGACCAGGACGCCGTGGCCGAGGATCCTCCGCCAGGCTTCGTGCGCGGCGCCCTCTCCCTCGAACCGTCCGAACTGCACGAAGTTGGCATCGGACTCGGTCACCTCGTAGCCGATGGCGCGCAGCTCGGTGACCAGGCGGTCCCGCTCGGTCTTCAGCTGCTCGACGTACCCGAGCAGCGTATCGGTGTGCTCCAGCGCGGCGAGCGCGGTGGCCTGGGTGACGGCCGACAGGTGGTACGGCAGCCGGACCAGCTGGACCGCGTCCACCACCGCCGGGTGCGCGGCCAGATAGCCGAGGCGCAGCCCGGCCGCGCCGAACGCCTTGGACATGGTCCGGGAGATCACCAGCTGCGGGCGGCCCTCGATCAGCGGCAGCAGCGAGGGCCGGTGGCTGAACTCCACATACGCCTCGTCCACCACCACCAGCGAGGGCCCGGCGGCCTGGGCGGCCTCGTACAGCGCGAGGACGGTGGCGGCGTCGACGGCGGTGCCCGTGGGGTTGTTGGGCGAGGTGATGAAGACGACATCGGGCCGGTGCTCGGCGATGGCGCGCTCGGCGGCGGCCGTGTCGATGGTGAAGTCCTCGCCCCGGGGGCCGGAGATCCAGCCGGTTCCGGTGCCCCGGGAGATCAGCGCGTGCATCGAGTACGAGGGCTCGAAGCCGATGGCCGTGCGCCCGGGCCCGCCGAAGGCCTGGAGCAGCTGCTGGAGGACCTCGTTGGATCCGTTGGCCGCCCAGACGTTCCGTACGCCCACGGTGTGCCCGGCCGTACGGGTCAGATAGGCGGCGAGGCCGGTGCGCAGTTCGACCGCGTCCCGGTCGGGGTAGCGGTTGAGGCCGCGGGCGGCTTCCCGCACCCGCTCGGCGATGCGCTCGACGAGCGGTTCGGGCAGCGGGTAGGGGTTCTCGTTGGTGTTGAGCTGTACGGGGACGTCGAGCTGGGGCGCGCCGTAGGGGGACTTGCCGCGCAGCTCGTCGCGGATGGGCAGGTCGTCGATGCCGAACGAGTCCTGGGCGGACGGGTCCTGGGACCCCGTCTCCGGGGCGAGCGGACCGTTGGCCTCCGCGTCCCGGGCAAGCGGGTTGTCGTCGAGCGGGTCGTTCACGTGCCGGGGGCCTTCCGTGCGCTGGTTCCGTTCGGTCCCTCCGAGGTGTGCGGGGCCGCCGCGCCGTCCGCGGCGAAGCGCGCCGTCAGCGCCGCCCCGTGCGCGGGCAGGTCCTCCGCCTCCGCGAGCGTGACCACGTGGGGCGTCGCCTCGGCGAGGGCCTCACGGGTGTAGTCCACGATGTGGATCCCGCGCAGGAAGGACTGGACGGAGAGCCCCGAGGAGTGGCAGGCGCAGCCGCCGGTCGGCAGTACGTGGTTGGAGCCCGCGAGATAGTCGCCGAGGGACACCGGGGACCAGGGCCCGACGAAGACCGCGCCCGCGTTCCGCACCCGGGCGGCGACGGCGGCGGCGCCCGCGGTCTGGATCTCCAGGTGCTCGGCGCCGTACGCGTCGACGACCCGCAGGCCCTCCTCGATCCCGTCGACCAGGACGATCGCGGACTGCCTGCCGGTCAGGGCGGGCACGATCCGGTCCTCGACGTGCCGGGTGGCCGCGATCTGCGGCTCCAGCTCCTTGTCGACCGCGTCCGCCAGTTCCGCGGAGTCGGTGACCAGGACGGCGGCGGCCAGCGGGTCGTGCTCGGCCTGGCTGATGAGGTCGGCGGCGACGTGTACGGGGTCGGCCGTGGAGTCGGCGAGGACCGCGATCTCGGTCGGTCCGGCCTCGGTGTCGATACCGATCCGGCCGGTGAAGTAGCGCTTGGCGGCGGCGACCCAGATATTGCCGGGGCCGGTGACCATATTGGCGGGCGGGCATCCGTCGGGGCCCGTGGTGCCGTACGCGAACATCGCGACGGCCTGGGCGCCCCCGGCCGCGAACACCTCGTCGACGCCGAGGAGGGCGCAGGCGGCGAGGATCGTCGGGTGCGGGAGGCCGCCGAAGTCCTTCTGCGGCGGTGAGGCCAGCGCGATGGAGCCGACGCCCGCCTCCTGCGCCGGGACCACATTCATGATCACGGAGGAGGGGTAGACGGAGCGGCCGCCCGGCGCGTAGAGACCGACGCGCTCGACGGGGACCCACTTCTCGGTGACCGTGCCGCCGGGGACGACCTCGGTGGTGTGCTCGGCGCGGCGCTGGGCGCGGTGCACGATCCGGGCCCGCCGGATGGACTCCTCCAGGGCGGCCCTGACCGCGGGATCCAGCTGCTCCAGGGCTTCCTTGATCGCCGTGGCGGGCACCCGGATCCGCTCCAGGGTGACGCCGTCGAACCTGCGCGCGTACTCGATCAGCGCCTCGTTGCCGCGATGGTGCACGTCCTCGCAGATGGGCCGCACCTTCTCCAGGGCGGCTTCCACGTCGAACTCGGCACGGGGCAGCAGGTCGCGCAGAGCGGCCCCCTCGGGGAGGGCATCGCCGCGCAGATCGATTCGGGAGATCACAACCACAATTCTCTCAGACCCGGATCGGCGGCCGTTCCCCGTATCACTGGCTGATACGGGGAACCGGCCTCCACGCAGGTCCGATGACCACTAGCGTTCACACGGTCACTCAGCGGGAAGAACGAGGGTACGAGCCCTTGCAGGCATCGAGGAAACGGGGGAAGCGGCAGTGCCCGAGCCGTCGGACGACGGACCTCCGGACGGGCTGAGCCCGCCCGAGCAGCGCATGTGGAACGCCTTCAGAAACGGGAGCACGCTCGATCTCAGCGATCCCGATCCCCTGCGGAACGATCCGTTCTCGGCCCTCCCCTGGGGCCCCGAGCGCAGGGTCCGCTCCTCCGTCGTCGCCCGGCTGCTGCTGAGCGGCCCCGCACCCCGGCCGGGCCGGGTCGCCGCGCTGAAACTGCGCGGGGTGCAGCTGTCCGGCACCCTCAAACTGGCGGGCGGCAGTGTCGCGCCGTATGTGGAGCTGAACGCCTGCCGCTTCGACAGCGAGATCCTGATGCCGGAGGCGCATGTCACCACCGTGCGGATGGTGAGCTGCGCGATCCCGAAGCTGGAGGCGGCCCGGCTGCGCACCGAGGGCGATCTGCATCTGCCGCGCTGCCGGGTCGAGCACGGGATCCGGCTCACGGACGCCCAGATCGGCACGGATCTGCTGATCAACCAGATCCATGTCCGGCCGGACCGGCGGGGCCGGGCCATCGCCGCCGACGGTATGTCGGTCGCGCAGGATTTACAGGCCGAACTGATCCAGACGTACGGGGAGTTCAGCCTCCGGGGTGCGAAGGTCGGGGTCTCCCTCAGTCTGCGCGGCAGCAAGCTGCGGGGTACTCCCGAACGCCGGGCGCTCAACGCCCCCCAGCTCACGGTGGAACGAACGCTCTATATGACCGGTGCGTGGGTGAGTGAGACCACCGGCAATCAGGGATCCACTCCCCCGTTCGGCGTCCTCCAGGGCACGGGTACCGGCCACCGCACCCGCTTTCAGCCGTTCGAGTGCTATGGAGGGGTGCGCCTGGACGACGGACGGTTCGGGGACGCGGTGGACCTCCAGCGGGCGCGCTTCGTCCTGAGCGCCCGCGAGGAGCTGTCGCTGCGCCGGATAGTCACCCCGGAGCTGCGCTTCAACGCCGAGCGCCCCGAGGAGGGGCGGGTCGTGCTCAACGGCGCGAAGGTGGTCACCCTGATCGACCTCCCCACCAGCTGGCCGGGTCCCGGCGGGCTCGCGATGAGCGGGTTCGCGTACGAGAACCTGGTGCCGTACGAGGCGTTTCCGCTGAGCCGCCGGCTGGAGTGGGTGGCCTCGGCGACCCCGGAGTACTCCCCGGAGCCGTACGAACGGCTGGCGACCGTCCTGCGCAACAGCGGCGAGGACGCGGACGCGCGCGAGGTGCTCCTCGCCAAGCAGCGGCGCCGCCGGGAGACGCTGCCGCTGGCCGCCAAGCTCTGGGGCCTGCTCCAGGACGTGACGGTGGCGTACGGCTACCGGCCGGGCCGGGCGGCCCTGTGGATGGCGGTCCTGTGGGCGGCGGGCGCCCTGGCGTTCGCGCGGGTGGAGCCGGCTCCGCTCAAGAAGGAGGAGTACCCGGAGTGGAACGCGCCGCTGTACGCGCTGGATCTGCTGATCCCGGTGATCAATCTCGGCCAGGACGGCTACTGGCGGCTGGAGGGCCCCTGGCAGTGGGCGGCGGCGGGGCTGGTGCTGATGGGATGGATCCTGGCGACGACGGTGGCGGCGGGGGCGTCACGGCTGCTGCGGCGCGGCTGAGGACGGCTGTCGCCGGGGCCGTCGTACGGAACCGGGCGCGGGGGCCGGGCTGTGCCGGCTCGGGCGCGGAATCCGGGGAGAAGGGTTCGGCGCGGGAGCCGGGGTGCCCGGTCCGCTGTCCGGTGGGTGAGGGGGCGGAGGTGGGCCCGGGAGCCGGGGGCGGGCCACGGATCCGGGGCGCCGCGCCACCCCTGTGACCGGAGGGACGGGCGGTGCCGGACTGACCCCTGCGACTCAGCCGTCACACAAAGGACCCCTTTCTTTACGTTCTCTTGGCCTGAGCCAGGACAACCATTCCGCCGCTACCAAAGCTTCACAGTGATTCGCTGGCGCGGCTCCGACCTGCGGTTTTCAATGGTCCGCACCATGTCATTGCTACGTGCCCTCATGCGCACCGCGCGCATGATCCGCCCCGAGCCGCGGCCCGGCGACGCCTCCTGGGGGCTGACGCCCGACGAGGCGGTCCTCCTCGACGCGCCCGACGAGCGGATGGCGCCCACCCTGGTGGCCGCGGCGCTCGGGGAGTGGGAACCGGCCGCCAAGATGCTGGCGAGCACACGCGGAGCGGCCGAGTGGGAGAGCCGGGACCGTTATGTCACACGGCTCGCCTCCTTCGCATACGCCCGTGACGACTGGCTGACGCACTGGCTCCGGGCGGTGCCCCGCGACCCGGACGCCCTCGTCGTCAAGGCCGAGCTTGAGGTCCGCAGGGCATGGGCCTCCCCGGCGCGCGGCGAACGGCTGCGGGAGATCGGTCCGCTGATCGACGCGGCGGCCCAGGGCGCCCCCGGTGACCCGGTGCCCTGGCGGATCGCGCTGGACCACGCCCGCGGCACCCACGCCACGCACACCGCCTTCGAGTCCCTGTGGGAACAGGCGGTACGCCGCTCCTCGCACCACTACGGCTGCCATGTCGCGGCCCTGCGCTATCTGTCCGCCCAGTGGTACGGCTCACACCGTGAGTGCTTCGACTTCGCCGAGAAGGCGGCGGCGGACGCGCTGCCGGGCTCGCTGGTCCAGGCCCTGCCGGTCCGGGCGGCGTTCGCCCGGCTGCTGAGCGCGGACAGCGGCTCCGCCCGGACCACCTCCGTCCAGGACGACCGCATCGACACGGCGGCCGATCTCGCGATCCGGCTCTCCGCCGACTACGCCCCGGGCGACCCCTGGCTCGCCGAGGTACGGAACCTGACGGCGTCCGTGCTGGTCGGACGCGGGCGCTGGGAGGCGGCGCTGGAGCAGTTCCGGCTGATCGGGCCGTACGCGACCTCGTTCCCGTGGACGTATTTCTCGGACGATCCGCTCGGCCGCTTCCTCGCCGTACGCGACGGTGTACGGCTGGAACTGGCGGCCATGGCGCCTCCGCGGACCCGGGCCGGACGCGGCGGGGCACGGGACCATTAGGCTTGTCCGTTGTGACCACCGCACGACTCCCGCTCTTTCCGCTGAACTCGGTGCTCTTCCCAGGGCTCGTACTGCCCCTGAACGTCTTCGAGGAGCGCTATCGCGCCATGATGCGCGAGCTGTTGAAGACGGACGAGTCCGAGCCGCGCCGGTTCGCGGTGGTCGCCATCCGCGACGGCCACGAGGTCGCGCCGACCGCGCCCGGCCTGCCGGACCGGACCGCGCAGCCCGAACGCGGGGCGGCGGCGGGCTTCGGCGACGACCCCGCCCGGGCGTTCCACACGGTGGGCTGTATCGCCGACGCGGCGACGATCCGGGAGCGGGAGGACGGCAGTTTCGAGGTCCTCGCCACCGGCACGACGCGGGTCAGACTGCTCTCCGTCGACGCGAGCGGGCCCTTCCTGACGACCGAGCTGGAGGAACTCCCCGAGGAGACCGGGGAAGGCGCGGGCGTCCTGGCCGAAGGGGTGCTGAGGGCGTTCCGCAGCTACCAGAAGCGGCTGGCGGGCGCGCGGGAGCGGTCGCTGTCGTCGGGCGCGGATCTGCCGGACGAGCCCTCGGTCGTCTCCTATCTGGTCGCCGCGGCGGCGGTCCTCGACACCCCCGCCAAGCAGCGGCTGCTGGAGGCCGGGAGCACGGCGGAGCGGCTGCGCGAGGAACTGACCCTGCTGCGGGCGGAGACCGCGGTGATCCGGCATCTCCCGTCGCTGCCCGCGATCGATCTCACCCGGGCACCGACGAGCCCCAACTGACGTACCGCTGAACAGGAGCCGGTGGAGTGGCGAAGAAGGCCAGAAAGGCCGCGGGGGGCACCCCGGCGGTGAACGCGCTGACGGCGGCGGGCACGGAGTTCACGGTGCACGCCTACGAGCACGACCCGGCGTCGGCGTCGTACGGCGAGGAGGCCGCGGAGGCGCTCGGCGTCCCGGCCGGCCGGGTCTTCAAGACCCTCGTCGCCGATGTGGACGGCGAACTCACCGTCGCCGTGGTGCCGGTGGCGGGCCAGCTCGATCTCAAGGCGCTGGCGTCGGCGGTGGGCGGCAAGCGGGCGGCGATGGCGGATCCGGCGGCGGCGGAGCGCACCACGGGATACGTAAGGGGCGGTATCTCGCCCCTCGGCCAGCGCAGGCGCCTGCGGACCGTCCTGGACGCGTCGGCCGCGGACCACGCCACAATCTGCGTCTCGGCGGGGCGCAGGGGGCTGGAGGTCGAACTCTCGCCCTCGGACCTCGCGGAGCTGACCTCGGCGGTGCTGGCGCCGATCGGTCGCGCGTAGGGGGTCGACGGGTGGGCCTTCCTCGGCTACGACCGTAGGACGGATGTCCCGAGGGAAGGACCTGTCGCCATGTCCAAACGCACCCGCAAGCGCAAGTGGCGCACCCGTAAGGCGAACCACGGCCGCCGCCCGGCCTGACGCCACGGTTCCCGGGGCCCGCCCAGCTCACCCGCCGCCCGGGCCCCGGGGGCCGTCACCCTGCGCCCAGGTCCCCTGTCGAACGCACCCGGGCCCGGCCCCTCCCGGCGTACGAGCTTCTCCGCTGCCCGCTCGGAAGGACTCCCGGCGCACCGCCAGGCCCGGCTTCCTGCCCTGTACGCGCCTGCTGCGGCCCCTCGGTGTGCGCGCCTCTCCGAGAACCGGCCTCCTGCCTGTGCCTTCCCGGCCCCGACCTCCCGGTGTACGCGCCCTCACCAGCCCCGGACCGCTCGCGGGGCGCTGCCCCGGCCCCGCACCTCAAACGCCGGACAGGCTGAAAATCCCACCCTGCCGGGGGGCCAAAACCAGCCCCGCCGGCGTTTGAGGCGCGGGGGCCTCGGGGGCAGCGCCCCCGACAAGCAACCCGCACCCGACAGGAGCCCGCACACCAAGCAGCCCACACCCCGCCAGGGAACCCGCACATTCCAGCCCCGCCGGCGGCACCCGCAAATCCAGCCCCGCCGGCGTTTGAGGCGCAGGGGCCTCGGGGGCAGCGCCCCCGACAAGCAACCCGCACCTGACAGGAGCCCGCACACCAGGCCCCCCGCCCCCGCCAAGCGCACCGCAACCCCGTCAGCCCGGCCGCTTGTCCCAGACAGAGGGGTCCCAGCCCACGGGCGGCGGAGGGGACGGGTCGCGCGGGCCGAAGAACGCCGTCAGGACCAGATGGCTCACCATCGCCGCGAGGGGCCACGCCAGCAGCACCGGGTACGCCTTCATCTTCAGGGGCGCGGCGAACGTCACGCCCTCCCCCACCTGCTTCGCATGGGCGACCACATCGCTCGTGGGGCCGAACCACATGCCCGCACGCCAGGCCAGCACCGAGCCGAGCAGTCCGCCGAGGGCCAGGGCGATCACCAGGACGACCCCGCCCTTGCGGCGGAACCAGAAGACGCCCGCCGCGGTAACCACGCCGAAGGCCATGCCCAGCAGGGCAAACGTTCCATCCGAGCCGATCGCCTCTTCGCCCTCCGTGTCCTTGAGGAACACCGCCTGGCCGTCGGAGATCAGCGGCACCTTGGGCGCCAGCCACGCCCAGAGCAGGCCCAGCGCGATCCCGAGGAGCGCGACGGCCACCATCACGAGCACACCGTCCCGCAGCTCGGCCCGGAGGCCGGGGCCTTGGGCGTCCGCGGGGGCGCCGGGAGCATCACCCGTGCCGTACCCGTTCGACGGCGGCACCGGGCCGTTCGGCGGCGCCTGCCAGGGGTTGCCGTCCTGCGAACGGTGCGGATGGTGGGGTGGTGTCAGCGGTGCGGTCACTCCGCCATCGTGCCAGGCGCCTCGCTACCTCGCCTCATCGGACCGCGGCCCTCCGGTACGCCCAGGTGGCGATCGTCAGCGACACGACACCCACCACCGCGCAGACCGCCAGGTCAAAGCCGACGACCGCCCAGTCGGGGCGGGGTCCGAAGGTCCGGGCGAGGGCCTCGACCCCGT
This sequence comes from Streptomyces sp. NPDC051018, assembly GCF_044456085.1. Lineage (NCBI taxonomy): Bacteria > Bacillati > Actinomycetota > Actinomycetes > Kitasatosporales > Streptomycetaceae > Streptomyces > Streptomyces sp. NPDC051018. Next base: position 665,519 of record NZ_JBITFN010000001.1, on the reverse strand, counting down.
AGGTGGAGGGCAGCAGATCACGCGCGTACGAGAGCGGCTCCGGCAGCCGCGCGGCCGGCAGCACCCCCAGCAGCAGGGCGGCGGACATGCCCAACTGCCCGAGCAGCGTGGCGATTTCCTGGCGCGGCGCGAGGAGTCCCAGGGCCGCGCCGAGCCCGGCGAGCGCCGCCCCGGAGAGGGGGATCACGGCGGCGAGCACCCACAGATGCGTCAGCGGCAGCCCGAAGAGCACACTGCCGGTGACGGCCGTGACGACCGTGCCGGGCACGGTGAAGGACGCGTACGCCCCCGCCGCGCCGAGAACGACTGCCGCGGGCGGCACCGGCAGCGTCGCGTAGTGGTCGAGGCCGCCACTGCCCCGGAGCTGCCCGAAGTACTGGGCGAGCAGATTGAGCGCGACGAAGGCGACGACCAGCACCGAGGATCCGGCGACGACGGCCCTCGCCTCCGCGCCGCCGTCGACGACCCCCCGCATCAGGACCATGATCCCGACCGACTGGAACGTCGCCACGAACAGCAGCGGAATCCGGGCGACCCTCGCCCGTGACAACTGCGCGCGGTACACGGCACCGAGCGCCGGCAGCAGGCGGGCCCTCGGTGCGAGAGGCGCGGCGGCAACCGCCGCCGCGCCGTGGTCCTTGATCCCCGTCCGCCCGGACACCGCCTCCGCGGGCACGATGCTCACGCTTTGACCAGCCCCTTCATCGCGTTCCCCCCGAGCGCCAAGTACACGTCCTCCAGGCTGGGCGTCGCCAGCGTGAAGTCATCGAGCGCCGCGAAGGCCGCTCCGCCCGTCACCGCGGCGACCGCCGCGCGCGCCTCGTCCGGCGCGAGCCTGAGGACCCAGCGGCGGCCGGACTCCTCGGCGCTGGCGCGCAGCGCGGCGACCTCGGGCACCTCCAGCGGCGCGCGTTCGCGCCACACCAGCTCGACCCGGACCTCACCGGCGATCCGTTCCTTGAGCCCGGTGGGGGTGTCGCAGGCGATGACGCGCCCCTGTTCCAGCACGGCGACCCGGTCGAGCACGGTCTCCGCCTCGATCACGTTGTGGGTGACGAGGACGACGGTCGTTCCGCGCTCGGCACGGCGCCGGTCGACCGCGGCCCAGACGGCGCGGCGGGCGACCGGGTCCATTCCGGTGGTGGGTTCGTCGAGCACGAGCAGCGGGCGTTCCCCCACGAGGGTCGCCGCGAGACAGGCGAGCCGCCGCTGGCCGCCGGACAGCTTCTTGAGGGCGCGTCCGGCCAGCCCGGTGAGTCCCAGCTCCTCCAGTACGGCGTCCCGCTCGGCGCGCGCGTCCCGGGTGGTCAGCCCGCGCAGCCGCCCGGTGGTCTCGGCGGCGAGGGCGACGGTGAGCTCGTCGAGGGCCGTGGACTCCTGCCCGAGGTAGCCGATGAGCCGCGAGGCGCGCTCCGGGTGGCGTACGAGATCGTGGCCGAGCACTTCCACGCCGCCCGCGTCGGGCCGCATCAATCCGGTCAACTGGCGTACGAGGGTGGACTTGCCGGCGCCGTTGGGGCCGAGGAGCCCGTAGATCTCGCCGCCCTCGACCTCCAGGCTGATGCCGTCGGTGGCGCGGACCTCGGGAGTGGCCGGAACGCCCCGGCGGGCGCGCGCGGCAGGGTACGTCTTCACCAGCCGCCGCACCACGCACACCGTACTCACGAGGTACGAGGGTACGGGGTCGCCCGTCCCGGGCCCCGCTCGGGGCGCCCTACCAAGGCCCGTTATTCCCCGGCCGGCGCGTGTTCGGCCGCCGCGCGGACGTCGATCTCGCGCCAGAATCCGGCCCGGATCGCATAGCGGTCGTGCTCGTCGATCTGGTCGTCCTTGTGCGCGAGGAGGCCGAATCGTGCCGCGTACCGCAGCAGCTCCCCGTCGATGCGGTGCGGGATGCGCGGGTACATCGTGGACAGCTTCTGGACGTGGCCGTTCTCCGGCTGCCGTTCCATCCAGCGGCGGGCGAAGACCTGACCGACCTCGAAGGGGTCGCCGCCGACGGTGGTGATGTCCTCCTCGCGGTCGGCCCAGCGCTGCTCGGCGCTGGTGAGCTGGGCGAGGGTGGGCAGGGAGGCCGTCTCGGGCGGCTCGCCGAGCGCGCCCGCGCCGGGGCGCTCGATCCAGCCCTTGTCGGACGACCAGCGCAGAGTGGCGCCGGCGGGGTGGTGCTGGGGGTGCGAGGGGTGGGGGCCGGGCGCGCGCAGGCCCGCGAGGTCCTTGGGGGTGGGCACGCCCTTCGCGGCGGCGGGCGCGGGTCCGGCCTCGGCGCCGTTCGGCGCGGGGGCGTTCCGCGCACCGTTGCGCGCGGGCTCGGCGGCCCGCTCCTGGGAGGCGGCGAGCGCGGACTCGGGCAGCGGGGCGGAGAGGATCGCCGCGATCTCGGGGCGCGGCACGGGCGGCGGGGCGCAGACTCCGCCGAGGTCCTTGGCCCGTACGGCACGGGTGATCCAGGCGCGGTCGAGCACCCGGCGCTCATCGGCCTCTGCGACGAGGTCCTCGGACTGGTTGTAGTCGCCGTCGGCGGCCTGGACGGCCCAGAGGTGGACGGCGACGCCGTGTTCCTTCGCGGACATCAGTCCGGGCAGCAGATCGCCGTCCCCGGTCACCAGCACGACGTCGGAGCAGGCGCGGTTGCGGGCCAGCTCGGTGAGTTCGGCGTGCATCGCCGCGTCGACGCCCTTCTGTGCCCAGCGGCCGTCGCTGCGGGTCAGCGCGCCCAGCCGGACGGTCACCCGGGGCATCACCCGCAGCCTGCGGTGCTCCGGCTGCGGAACACGGTCGGGTGCGCCGTCGAACCAGTAGATACGGAGCAGCGGGCGCTCCGTATCCCCCTCGGCGAGTTCGCGCAGGCCCTGGATGAGGGCGGTGTGGTCGACGGTGATCCGGGAACGCGCCGGTTCCCCGGCGAGCAGGCTCGCGGCGGCGCCCAGGAGATAGCCGGCGTCCACCAGGACAACGCAGCGGTCCACGCGCTCCACCCTCTTTCGAAACTCTTTCGGAAACCCCTTCGGGAATGCTCGGGCTTCTCGATGCTGTCGAGGTCTTCGGGATCTTGGGGATCTTCTGGTTCTTCGGGGGTCTTGCGGGGTCTTTCAGGGCCTTCGGGGTTCTTGCGGGGTCCTCGGATCTTCTTTCGGGTTCCAGGCCGTCTCGGTGGCCATTCGGCGGAGGCCGCACCCGCACGGGCGGGCGGGACCGGGGATTGTTCCGGCTTTCCTTCGAGTCTGCCCGACCTCGTGAGGGTTAACGGCCGGAACTCGATCATCGGCGTGGCGAAACCCTTATTCAGGCCCTTGACAAGGGCCCTTTACCCACTGCAATGATCCAAAATGCGGCACATCATCCTATATGTGAATCTGGTCGCGTATGTGAATCTGGTCGCGGCCCTGGCCCCTAGACCCCGATGGAGGCACCCCATGGCCAAGAACAAGAACCGCAAGGGCAGCCAGCAGCAGCGCGCGCCCCAGCAGGAGCGCGGCAGCGAGCAGGCGAAGTCCACCGCCTATGAGTCCCAGGCCCGCCCGCAGTCGCAGGGCCAGGGCAGCCCGGCGGATGTTGCCCGTAAGCACCAGCGGCGCTTCGGCCACAACTGATCGCGCCGTATCCGCGCGGAAGGGGCGCGCCCCGGAAGACGGGCGCGCCCCTCTTTGCCGGTGGCCGGGCGGGCTCAGCCGGCCAGGCAGGACGGGCCGAGCAGCACCTTCAGATCGCCGAAGAGAGCGGGGTCGGGCTGCACACGGTGGCGGTCGAGCCGCAGCACGGTGGTGGTCCGGGGCCCCTGGAGCTTGATCCGGACCTCGGTATTGCCCTTGTGGTGGCTGAGGATCTCCCCGAGCCTGCTGACCATCGGCGGGGTCACCTTCACCGTGGGGATGGTGACGACCACCGGGGCGTTGGTGCCCGCGGAGGAGAGATCGGGGACCATCAGCTCCATGGCCACCAGCCGCGGCACGTCCTCGCGCTTGTCGAGCCGGCCCTTGACGAAGACGACCGTGTCCTCGACGAGCTGGGTGGAGACCAGCTGATAGGTCGCCGGGAAGAACATGCACTCGATGGACCCGGCCAGATCCTCCACGGTCGCGATCGCCCAGGCGTTGCCCTGCTTGGTCATCTTGCGCTGGAGGCCGGAGATGATGCCGCCGATGGTGACCACCGCGCCATCCGCGTGCTCACCGCCCGTGAGCTGGGAGATCGACGCGTCCGACTTGTCGGACAGGACGTGCTCGATACCGAAGAGCGGGTGGTCGGAGACATAGAGGCCGAGCATCTCGCGCTCCTGCGCGAGCAGATACGACTTGTCCCACTCCAGGTCGGAGAACTCGACGTCGAGCCCGAAGCCCGGCTCGTCGCCGGCCTCGTCGCCCATGCCGCCGAAGAGGTCGAACTGCCCCTCGGCCTCCTTGCGCTTGACCGCCACCACATTGTCGATCATGGGTTCGTGGTGGGCGACGAGCCCCTTGCGGGTGTGCCCCATCTCGTCGAAGGCGCCCGCCTTGATCAGCGACTCGACGGTCCGCTTGTTGCAGACGACGGCCTCGACCTTGTCGAGGAAGTCGGGGAAGGAGGAGTACTTCCCCTTCGCCTTGCGGCTGCGGATGATCGATTCCACGACGTTGGTACCGACGTTACGGACGGCGGAGAGACCGAAGAGAATGACGTCGTCGCCCTGCGCGGCGAAGTTCGACTCGGATTCGTTCACATTGGGCGGCAGGACCTTGATGCCCATACGGCGGCACTCGTTGAGATAGACCGCCGACTTGTCCTTGTCGTCCTTGACCGAGGTCAGCAGGGCCGCCATGTACTCGGCGGGGTAATTCGCCTTCAGATAGGCGGTCCAGTAGGTGACCAGGCCGTACGCGGAGGAGTGCGCCTTGTTGAAGGCGTACCCGGCGAAGGGGACCAGAACGTCCCACAGGCCCTGGATGGCCTCGTCCGAGTAATTGTTCTTACGGGCTCCGGACTGGAAGATGGTGAAATTCTTCGCCAGCTCCTCGGGCTTCTTCTTGCCCATGACGCGGCGGAGGATATCGGCTTCGCCCAGTGAGTATCCGGCGATGATCTGGGCGGCCTTCTGCACCTGCTCCTGATAGACGATCAGGCCGTAGGTGATGTCCAGGACCTCCTTGAGCGGCTCCTCCAGCTCGGGGTGGATCGGGGTGATCTCCTGCTGCTTGTTCTTCCGCAGGGCGTAGTTCGTATGGGAGTTCATTCCCATCGGGCCCGGACGGTAGAGGGCCGATACGGCGGAAATGTCCTCGAAGTTGTCGGGCTTCATCAGCCGCAGCAGCGACCGCATGGGCCCGCCGTCGAACTGGAAGACGCCGAGAGTGTCACCGCGGCAGAGCAGTTCGTAGGTCTTGGGGTCGTCCAGGGGGAGCGAGAGGAGATCCAGCTCGACGCCGTTGTTCGCCTTCACCATTTTGACGGCGTCGTCCATGATGGTGAGGTTGCGCAGACCGAGGAAGTCCATCTTCAGCAGGCCGAGCGACTCGCACTGCGGATAGTCCCACTGGGTGATGGTGACACCATCGGTGTGGCGGACCCAGATGGGGGCGTGGTCGACGATGGGCTCGCTGGACATGATGACGCCGGCGGCGTGGACGCCCATCTGCCGGACCAGGCCCTCGACTCCCTTGGCGGTGTCGATGACCTTCTTCACATCGGGCTCGTTCTCGTACATCGCCCGGATCTCCCCGGCCTCGCTGTAGCGGGGGTGGGAGGGATCGGTGATGCCGGAGAGATCGATTCCCTTGCCGAGCACATCGGCGGGCATCGCCTTGGTGAGCCGGTCGCCCATCGCGTACGGGTATCCGAGGACGCGGGCGGAGTCCTTGATGGCGTTCTTCGCCTTGATCTTGCCGTAGGTGCCGATCATGGCGACCTTGTCGGCGCCGTACTTCTCGGTCACGTACCGGATCACCTCGACGCGCCTGCGCTCGTCGAAGTCGATGTCGACATCGGGCATGGAGACACGCTCGGGATTGAGGAAGCGCTCGAAGATCAGCCCGTGCTCGATCGGGTCGAGGTCGGTGATCCCCATCGCGTACGCGACGATCGAACCGGCCGCCGAACCACGGCCGGGGCCCACCGCGATGCCGTTGTTCTTCGCCCACATGATGAAGTCGGCGACGACGAGGAAGTACCCCGGGAACCCCATCTGGATGATGACGTCCATCTCGTACTCCGCCTGCTTCTGGCGGTCCTCGGGCACACCTGACGGGAAACGGCGGTTCATGCCGACCCGGACTTCCTCCTGGAACCAGGTGACCTCGGTGAAGCCGTCCGGGATCTCGAACCTCGGCATGAGGTTCTGTGCCGTGAACATCCCGGTAGTGTCGACCATCTCGGCGACCAGGAGGGTGTTCCGGCACCCCTCCTGCCAGGTGTCCGACGAGTCGATCCCGTACATCTCGTCCGCGGACTTCAGGTAATAGCCCCCGCCGTCCAGTTTGAAGCGGTTCGGGTCGGAGAGGTTCTTGCCGGTCTGGATGCACAGCAGCGCGTCGTGCGCGTTCGCCTCGTGCGCGTACGTGTAGTGCGAGTCATTGGTGACCAGCGGCGGGATGCCGAGCTTCCGCCCGATGTCCAGCAGACCGTCGCGGACCCGGTGCTCGATCTCCAGGCCGTGCTCCATCAGCTCCAGGAAGAACTTGTCCTTGCCGAAGATGTCCTGGTAGTCGGCGGCCGCCTTCAGGGCCTCGTCGAACTGGCCCAGACGCAGCCGGGTCTGGACCTCACCGGAGGGGCAGCCGGTGGAGGCGACGATGCCCTCGGACCACTGGGAGATGGTCTCCTTGTCCATCCGGGGCCACTTCGTCAGCCAGCCCTCGGCGTACGAGTCCGAGGAGAGCCTGAAGAGGTTGTGGAGACCCGTCTTGTTCACGCTCCACATCGTCAGATGGGTGTACGCGCCACTCGCCGAGACGTCGTCCCGCTTCTGGTGCGGCTGGCCCCACTGGATCCTGCGCTTGTTGCGCCGCGACTCCGGGGCGACATACGCCTCGATCCCGATGATCGGGGTGACTCCGGCCTTCTTCGCCGTGTGGAAGAAGTCGTACGCGCCGTGAAGGTTGCCGTGGTCGGACATGGCGATATGGGTCATGCCCATCTCGTTGCACGCGTCGAACATGTCCTTGAGCCGCGCGGCACCGTCCAGCATCGAGTACTGGGTGTGCACATGCAGATGCGTGAACGGCGGCTTGGTCACGGCGGGGGCCTCCAGAGAACGGGCGGTGACGGGCGGCGGACCGTCTGGGGGGACAGCCCCGAAGTCTACGACTCCCCACCGACAGCCGCGGGGGCACTCATCGGTACGGTCGAGCGTTGGAGGGGGCGAAGCACCCTCCCCCGGCGGTCGGCCGGGGCCCGTCGTTCCGCCCTGCACCAGGAGGCACCCAGCGATGCCGGTACCGCACCCCGCCGAGGTCTCGGCCGATGAGCGCGGCGAGCAGATCCTCGCCGTCTTCCAGGCCTCCTTCGGTGAGCTCCTGGCCGCCGATCCGGCCGCCTTCCGGGTCAAGTTCCGGAAGATGGCGGCCTCGGCGTTCGCCTTCTACCGGGGCACGGCCTGCCTCTTCTACGGGGATCTGGAGCAGGAGCACGCCGGGCGTGGCGACGGCGCGATCCGGCACGGCTCCTATCTGGACGAGCGCACCAGCAGGGTGTGGATCCACGGCGATCTCCACGCGGAGAACTTCGGCACGTACATGGACGCCAACGGCCGGCTGATCTTCAACGTCAACGACTTCGACGAGGCCTATGTCGGCCCCTTCACCTGGGATCTGAAGCGGCTCGCGGCCTCGCTGGCGCTGATCGGCTACACCAAGGCGTTCAGCGACGAGCAGATCAGCGACCTGGTGCGGATCTACGCCGCCGCCTACCGCGAGCGCATCCACGATCTGGCGACGGGCGCCAAGCACGAGGAGGTGCCCCCCTTCACCCTGGACACCGCCGAGGGCCCCCTGCTGGACGCCCTGCGCGACGCGCGCTCGCTCACCCGGTTCTCGCTGCTGGACTCGATGACCGAGATCCGCGACTTCGAGCGGCGTTTCGCCCCGGGCGGCGGCTCCCTCGAACTGGACGCGGCGACCCGGTACAAGGTGCTGGCCGCCTTCGACGGCTATCTGGAGACGCTGCCCGATTCCAGCCTGACCAGGCCTGACTCCTACCGGGTGAAGGATGTCGTCGGCAGGCGCGGGATCGGTATCGGCTCCGCGGGACTGCCCTCGTACAACATCCTGCTGGAGGGCAACAGCGACGCCCTGGAGAACGACGTCGTGATCTATATGAAGCAGGCGCAGACCCCCGCGGTCTCCCGCCATATCGACGATCCGGCCGTGCGGGGCTACTTCCACCACGAGGGGCACCGCACGGTGATCTCGCAGCGCGCCCTCCAGGACCACGCCGATCCCTGGCTGGGCTGGACCGAGCTGGACGGCGCCGGTCAGCTGGTGGCCGAGGTCTCCCCGTACGCGGTGGACCTGGACTGGTCGGACATCGACGACCCGGCCCAGATCGCGGCGGTGGTTGCGGATCTCGGCCGGGCGACGGCCACCATGCACGGCGCCGCGGACGACGAGAGCGGCCACTCACTGGTGCCGTTCTCCACGGAGCGCGCCATCGACGCGGCGATCGCGGCGGACGGCGACGACGGTGAGGGCTTCGCGAATCTGCTGGTGGACTTCGCACACGGCTACGGGACCCGGGCGAGGATCGACCACCAGATCTTCGTGGACCTGTTCCGCAACGGCCGGATCCCGGGCCTGTAGCGGCCGGGGGCCCGAGCATCGGGCTCTGCCGGGGCGTGGACACCGTGCGGCGGGCGTGTGATCACGTCCCCTGATACTGCTCCGGCAGAAAGGCGCCCGGGACGTCCGGCGTTCCCTGTGGGAAGAAGGCGATCGCCGGATCGATCTCCTCGAGCAGATCAGCGACCGCCTGTGAGACGAGCGGTGCCTGCTGCCCGTGGACGGTGTTCCAGGACCAGTGAGCGGGCGGGGGCTCGAAGATGAGTTGCCACGCGTAGTCCGGCCAGGCGAACTGCCGCCGGTCTCCGGCGGCGCGTGCCGCTCGGCCGCACACCGCACAGGGAGTCGGTCCGTACGGGTACAGCGGTCCGCCCATCGAAACGTCCGACCAGATGAGCAGCGCGCGGCCGCGGTCGTCCAGAGAGCGGGTCACCAGTCCCTGGTGCAGGCCCGCCGACCGCACCGCCTCGACGAAGTCCGGGCGGGCGACGTGACAACACGGAGCGGGCAGAAAGCACAGGGGCGCCTCGGCGAGCTTCTCCAGGACGTTGTCGATCTGGTCGGCGGTGATCTCTGTGGGGGCTGCGACGGTTGTGATGTTCAATCCGCACCCCCCGCAGGGATCCAATCGGGTCAGCTCGGGTCCCTTCCACGGAGTCCAGACGCGCGAACAGATTCGATACGGTTCCCGGTCTCCGGGCAGTGGCCCGAGCGGTGCCGGCTGACCGGATTCGTAGACGTCGGTGACCCCGTGCTCCCGGAGCCATCTCCGCAGGACCGGGAGATCGGACAGCTCCGCCTCCGGGAAATCCCAGAACACCCGTCCCACTGCCCGGGCGCTGTCCGGCCGCGGTGGCGTTCCGGCACCGTCGACCTGTGCCTCGTCGGCGCGCACACGATAGATCCGCTGGGTCACGGGCTGCTCCCTGCCGGCCGACTGGTCGCGAGAAGTCTATCCAGTTGATCTCCGGCTTCTCCGACGAGAGCCTTCTCCGCTTCCCGGCCGGCCGGGAGCGCTCTCAGGCTCCTCTCAGGAAGCCATGGCACACTCGCAGACAATGGACGTTTCGGGAATGCAGCTCAGGGCGCTGCGGGCGGCGGTCTTCACGGCACTGGTCGTGACGCTGTCCGCCGCGTCCCATGTGCTGCTCTCCGGAGCCCCGCTGCCGTGGGTAACGGTGGCCGGGCTCTGTGCCGTCGTCTTCGCTCTCGCATACGCCCTCTCGGGCCGTGAGCGCGGGTACTGGCGGATCGCGGGCCTGCTGGTCCCGCTGGAGCTGGCCGCCGACACGGTCTTCAACGGGAGCCAGGACGTCTGCTACGGCCCCGGCGGCGGCCCGGTCACCGGCTCACTCCGAGCCCTCGGGCTCGATGTGCTGTGCGGCGGCAGTGTCGGCGGCGGCCTGCCGGGGGTCGCGGGTGCCGAGGACGCCGCGGCGGCGCTGCTGCACCCGGCCGACCCCGCGTCGCCGTGGGTGCTGCTGGCCGCTCATGTCTCGGTCGGGCTGCTCGCCGCGGTCTGGCTGAGGCACGGGGAGGCCGCGCTCGCGAGTCTGGTGCGGACGGTGGGCGCGTTCGCCTTCCGGCCGCTGCTGCTGGCGGTCGCCGCGGTCGTGGCGCACCGGCCGGTCCGGCGCGTGGTGCGTTCCGCGCCGCGCCACACCGCCTCCCGGGCGCTCCTGCTGGTCCACGCCCTCGGCCGCCGGGGTCCCCCGCGCTCCGGCGCGGACTTCGCCCTGTGCGCCTGAGCGGCCGATGCGGCCGAGCGGTGCCCGAACGGTCCCGATCGGCTCTGATCAGTCCTGCTTGGTCCTGAGCGACGGAGCGGGAGCGTCCGGTACGGTCCCCGGCCACGGGGGTTCCGGCCACCGGCCCCCTGATCGTCTCTGCTGACCACGGGGTCGGCCCCGGTCCTCTGAGCCTCCCGGGCGGCCCGAGCCGTCCGGGTGCCGCGGTCCTCCGCATACCGGAGCCGCCCGGTCCGAGAAGCCCTGCGGTGCACCGGCCCCCGTACGGCCCGCACCGGCCGCTGAGCGGCCGACGGCGGCCTCGGGCGCCGGGAAGCAGGCACCGGAACCGGACCGGATCGGGCCGCCCATGGCTCCATCCGGCACCTCATGGCGGTCCGCGCCACCCTCCCCAGCCCTCTTCAGCCCTCTTCATCTAGTTATCCCCCATTTTCCGTATCTCCCCGATACGGGCATCTCACGGAGTGAATCAGCATGAGCGCACGCAACAGCAAGGCCAGCAAGGCAGCCGCCCGCGAGCGGCTGCGCCAGGAGCGCGAGCGGCAGGCCAAGAAGGACAGGACCCGCCGGCAGCTGATCGTCGCCGGTTCGACCGTCCTGGTCCTGGCCCTCGCGGGCGGCATCGGCTACGGCGTGATGCAGGCCAACAAGCCCGGCCACTGGGAGTCCGCGAAGGACGCGAAGAACGTCACCGCGCCCAAGAACACGAGCGGTGAGAACGGCACGACCGTCGTCATCGGCAAGCCCGAGGCGACGAAGACGCTGGAGCTGTACGAGGACTCCCGCTGCCCGGCCTGTGCGGCCTTCGAGCAGGGTGCGGGCGAGACCCTGGACAAGGACGTCGCCGAGGGCAAGTACAAGGTGCAGTACATCGGTGCCACGTTCATCGACAACATGGACCAGGGCGAGGGCTCCAAGAACGCGCTGAGCGCCCTGGGCGCCGCGCTCGATGTGAGCCCCGAGGCGTTCACCGATTACAAGGCCGCGCTGTACTCGAAGCAGTTCCACCCCGAGGAGAGCCAGGACAAGTTCGCCAAGGACTCGTATCTGCTGGAGGTCGCCGACAGCGTCCCGGCGCTCAAGGACAACGCCGCGTTCAAGAAGAACGTCGAGGACGGGACCTTCGACGCCTGGGCGATGAAGATGTCGGCGAAGTTCGACCAGAGCGATGTGAAGGGCACCCCGACGCTGAAAATGGACGGCAAGAAGATCACGGTGAACGGCTCGGACAACGCGCCGGAGACGGCGGCGGAGTTCCGGACCGCGATCGACAAGGCGCTGAAGGGCTGACGCGCCTGGCGCGGGGGCGGGGGGACCGTACGGCGCACAGGGGCCCGCGGACGCGGAAGGGCCGGTGCAGAGCCCCCGGCGCCCGGGAGAGCCCGGTGAGAACCCGTACGGCCCGGAAGGCGTCCTTCCGGGCCGTAAGCGGGTTTCCGCCCAGGTCGGGAGGCCCGCAGCGGGCCTCCCCCGCAGCCTCCCCGCCCCGCCCGCCGTCCGGTCCCGGCGCGGCCCGGCAGCCCATCCGGGCGGTTCGGGGCCGTACCGGCAGGTTCGGCCGTCCGGCCCGACGGCTACCCCTCCAGCGACTCCAGAAAACCGAGGACCACCCGCCAGGTCGCCCCGGCCGCCTCCTCGTCGTAGTCCGGCAGCCCGGAGTCGGTGTACAGGTGCCCGGCGCCCGGATAGCGGTAGACCTCGACATCGGCTCCCGCCCTGCCCATCCCCAGATACCAGGCGGTCAGCCAGTCGTGCGGCTCGAAGGGGTCGGGATCGGCGACATGGAGCTGTACCGGCAACGCGTCCACCGAGGCGTTCTCGGCGATGTCGGAGGTGCCGTGCAACAGCAGCAACCCACGGGCCCTGTCGTCACCGAGGGCCAGGTTCTGCGCGAGGGCCGCGCCCATGGAGAAGCCCGCGTACACCAGCCCGCGCTCCGAGTGGGGCGCGGCGGCGAGGACCGCCCGCTTGAGCAGTTCGTCCTGTCCGATCGCGTCCTTGAACTCCATGCCCTCCTCGACCGTCTCAAAGGTCCGGCCCTCGAACAGATCGGGCGTCCATACGGTGTGACCTGCTGCTTCGAGCAGCTCCGCCGCGGAGGTGACGGCAGGCCGCAGACCGTAGGCGGAAGGGAAAAGCATGATGTTCATGGGGTCAGGTTACGTTCGAGGACATGGAGAACGCGCTGCGCCCGTTGATCGTGATCGGTGGCTCGGTCGTGCTCACCCTCGTGGTGGGCTGGCTGGTCGATCTGCTGCTGCGACGGGCCGACTCACGGCACACCGAGACCCCTCTGTGGGGTCTGCTCCGCCGTGGTCGGCTGCCGCTCCAGTTCGTACTGGGCACCGCCCTGCTGAGAGGCGCGTACCGCCAGACGCAGATCGGGATCGTCCAGGACTACGAGACCGGCATCGGACAGGTGCTGACCCTGGTGCTCATCGGGGCCTCCGCGTGGCTCGTCGTCAGGATCGCCACGGCCGTCGTCGAGTCCACGTACAGCCGCTACGCCGCGGCGACCCGTGATCCGGCCCGGGTACGCCGGGTGCGCACCCAGGTCACCCTGATCCAGCGGGTCGTCATCGCCGTGGTGGGCGTGGTCGCGGTGGCGGCGATGCTGCTGACGTTCCCCGCGATGCGGACGGTCGGCACCTCGATGCTGGCGTCGGCCGGGGTGCTCGGGATCGTCGCCGGTGTCGCCGCCCAGTCCACGCTGGGCAATCTGTTCGCCGGGCTCCAGATCGCATTCGGCGACATGGTGCGGATAGGCGACACGGTGGTGGTGGACGGCGAGTGGGGAACGGTCGAGGAGATCACCCTCACGTTTCTCGCCGTACGGACCTGGGACGAGCGCCGGATCACCATGCCGGTCTCGTACTTCACCGGCAAACCCTTCGAGAACTGGTCCCGCGGTGGTGTGCAGATGACCGGGACCGTGTTCTTCCATCTGGACCACTCGGCTCCGGTACCGCGGATGCGGGAGAAGCTCCATGAGATCGTCCGGGAGCACCCGGCCTGGGACGGCCGCGACTGGTCGCTCGCCGTCACCGACACCACGCCGTCGACGATCCAGGTGCGGGCGGTGGTCACCGCGAAGGACGCGGACGACATCTGGACCGTACGGTGCGCGGTCCGTGAGCAGATGATCGCCTGGATCTGCGAGCACCACCCGTACGCGCTGCCGCGGATCACCACGGCGGGGGCGGTGGAACCCGGCGACGGCCACCGCGCGATCTCCCCGGAGCTCGTTCCGCAACGCGCGCACGAGAGGGCGCCGGAGCTCCCGGCGGAGGCATCGGAGGACGGCGGTCCCCGTACGGGCCGGGGCTGATGGGGGTACGCCTCCTCCGGTCCCGGCCCCGGCCCGCCGAGGCGGCGGGGAACCCCGGGCGGCCCCGGCTCCTCAGTGGCCGCGTTCCGCGCCGCCGTTGACCTGGATCACCTGGGCGGTGATGTGCCCGGCCGCGGACGACGCCAGCCAGTGCAGGGTCCCCGCGATATCGCCGGGGTGGCCGGCCCGCCCGGTCGCGGTCTCGGCGATCAGGGCGCGCCGCCGGTCCTCCGGGAACGGGCCGCCGAAGAACCCGGTCTCCTCCACCAGCCCGGGCGCCACCACGTTCACGGTGACCCCGCGCTCCCCGAGGTCGCGGGCGAGCTGGAAGGCGTACGGGTGGAGAGCGGCCTTGGAGGCGGCGTACGGCGGCAGGCCCGAGCCCCGGTACGCGGCGATCGAGCTCAGGAACAGCACCCGTCCGCCGGGGGTGGCCAGCCGCTCCCGCAGGGCCTCGGTGAGCAGCGCCGCGGTCAGCGTGTTGAGCCGGAAGTTGACGTTCCAGTCGTGGGCGACGGCTTCCAGCGGTTCGGAGTGCTCGGCGCGGGGCTCCAGCCGGCCGTTGCCGCCCGCGCTGTGCACCAGGACGTCGACGGTGCCGTACTCCCGCTCGATGAAATCCGCGACCCGGCGCACATCACCGGGGTCACTGAGGTCTCCCGCGCAGTGCCGGGCCCCGGGGATCCGCTCCGCCGCACGCGCGAGCACCTCCTCGCGCCGCCCGAGCAGCACCACCCGGTCCCGGTCGGCGGCGAAGATCTCCGCCGTCGCCAGCCCGATGCCCGTACCTCCGCCACTGATCACCACGGTGCGCGCCATATCCGGATCTTATGATCCAAATCGGGCATTATCGGATATTACGCGCGGGGCGCCCGCTCCCCTGTTCGGTCGATCACCCGTAGGATCCGCCCCATGGCGGAACCGGTGCGGCTGGTACGGGCGGTGGAGGCGCTGGGGCTCCGGGCGGAGGACCGGGTCCTGGAGATCGGCTGCGGCACCGGTGTCGCCGTCTCCCTGGTCGCCGGGCGGCTCACCACCGGCCGGATCACCGCGATCGACCGCTCGGCGCACGCCGTCGAGGCGGCCCGGCGGCGCAACACGGAGCATCTCGCCTCGGGCCGGGCCGTACTGCTGCACACCCCGCTGAGTGAACTCGCCGGCCCTCCGGCCACCGGGGGCGCCTTCGACAAGGTCTTCGCGGTGAACGTGAACGACTTCTGAACGAAGGGACCGGCCGCCGCCGGGCGGGACCTGGCTCTCGTACGGAGCCTGCTGGCGCCCCGGGGCGTGTGCCTGCTGTTCTACGAACCGCCGGGGCGCGCCAGGGCCGCCGAACTGGAGGCCGTTCTGCGCCCCCGGCTGACCTGGCCCGGAGCGAAGACGGAGGTCGTGTCCGAAAGGACGGGACCGACGACGCTGCTGGGTCTGCGCGTGACCCTGGACTGACGCGACCGACGACCGGCCCCCGACGACCGACGACGTGCCGGGCTGATCGCCGACGGATTGCCCGAGCCGACGGGCTGCCGGGGCCGACGGGTTCCCGGGCCGGCGGTCGCGCCTCGCCCACTCCCGGGACCTGCACGAACGCCCACCGGTCCGGCGACCGCGCCCTGCGGCCGCCCGGGCCGTCCCGCGCCCCCGGACACGGGCGGTCAGCGGAGACTGCGTACGTCCAGATGCCTCAGCACCCGGTCCACGATCTCGGGATCCGCGCCCGGTTCGCTGCGTGCGGCGAGTACCTCGTGACGGGCCGCGGACAGCATCTCCCGCTGGATCCGCTGCACCGTCCGCAGCCGCAGGGCCCGCCGGGAGTACCAGTCGCGCCGCTCCTCGTCCACGATGTCCGGGCTGATCCTCGCCCCGACCTCGTACGCTCCCCGGTGCAGCCGCTCGCTGACCTCCTCGGGCAGGTTCTCGACCTCCTCGATCTCCCTCAGCCGGTGCCGGGCCGCTCCGGCCGCCCGTACCGCCAGCTCCCGCTCCAGCTCGCGCTCGGCGTCCGTGTCGGCGCGCACCCCGAGCCGCCGCACCAGCCAGGGCAGCGTCAGCCCCTGGACCAGCAGGGTGGAGAGGATCACCACGAAGGCGATGAAAATGATCTCGGACCGCGCGGGGAACGCCGCTCCGCTGTCCGTCTTCAGGGGAATGGCGAGCGCGAGCGCCACCGAGGCCACGCCCCGCATCCCCGACCACCACATCACCACGGTCTCGCGCCAGCTGACGGGGATGTCCTCGTCGTAGTTCCGCCGGGTGTGGAGTCTCTTGGCCAGCCAGGTCGCGGGCAGCAGCCACAGCAGCCGTACGCCCACGACGACCCCGGTGATCGCCGCCCCCCAGGCCAGCATGGTGCCGAAGCGCCCGTCGGCCGTGCCGAAGACATTGCGCAGTTCGAGCCCGATGAGACCGAAGGCGACACCGGTCACCAGGGTGTTGACGATCTCCCAGAAGGTGTTCCCGGCCAGCCGTCCCATCACATCGTCCGCGTCGGCGGAGTGCTCGGCGAGGAAGAGGGCGGTGGTGAGGACGGCGAGCACACCGGAGCCGTACAGCTCCTCCGCGAGGACATAGCTGACGAACGGCACCATCAGCGAGAGGCCGACCTGGAGGGTGGGATCGCCGAGAAGGCCCATCAGATGGTTGGACAGCCACCCGAGCGCGAGCCCGACGGCGACGGCGACCACGGCGGAGAGCACCAGCCGCCCGGCGGCGACGGGCAGGGAGAACGTGCCGGTGACGGCGGCCGCGATCGCCACGTGGTAGAGCACGATCGCCGTCACGTCGTTGAACAGGCCCTCGCCCTCCAGGATCGACACCAGCCTGCGGGGCAGCCCGAGCCGTCCGGCGACGGCGGTCGCCGCGACCGGGTCGGGCGGTGCGACGAGCGCGCCGAGCGCGACGGCGGCGGCGAGGGGAAGCCCGGGCACGATCGAGTGGGCGACGACCGCGACCGCCGCGGTGGTCACGAACACGAGGGCCACGGCGAGCAGCAGGATCGGCCGTACGTTGGCGGCGAACTGCCGCCAGGAGGTCCGCTGGACGGAGGCGTACAGCAGGGGCGGCAGCACCAGCGGAAGGATGAACTCCGGCGGAACGTCCACCGTCGGTACGAAGGGCAGGAACGCGACCGCCGCCCCGGCGATCGTCATCAGCACCGGCGCGGGCAGATCGAGCCGCTGCCCCAGCGGCACGGTCACCACGGCCCCGAGCAACAGCGCGAGCAGCAGGGCCATTTGGTCCACGGTGTGGCCTCCGGGGTTCGCGACCTCCTCGGTCGGACCCTCAGCCTGCCATGCGGAATCCCTGATTCAGCCGCTGCACCGCTGGTGGCGCACCTCTTGGCCGCGCCAGGGGCGGCCCGGCCCGGCGGGCACCCGCCGGGCTCGTACGAGGATGCCCTACGCGCTCTCGGCCGTGATCGTGTCCAGGGCCCGGCGCAGATCGTCCGGATAGCCGCTCTCGTACTCCACCCACTGACCGTCCGCGGGGTGCTCGAAGCCGAGGCGCACCGCGTGCAGCCACTGCCGGGTCAGGCCCAGGCGCTTGGCCATCGTCGGGTCCGCGCCATAGGTGAGGTCGCCGACGCAGGGGTGGCGGTGGGCGGCCATATGGACCCGGATCTGGTGGGTGCGGCCGGTCTCCAGCTTGATGTCAAGCAGGGAGGCGGCACGGAACGCCTCCAGCAGGTCGTAGTGCGTGACCGACGGCTTGCCGTCCGCCGTGACCGCCCACTTGTAGTCGTGGTTCGGATGCCGTCCGATGGGGGCGTCGATCGTGCCGCTCATCGGGTCGGGATGGCCCTGCACCAGCGCGTGGTAGCGCTTGTCGACCGTACGCTCCCGGAACTGCTGCTTCAGCAGGGTGTACGCGCGCTCCGACTTCGCCACCACCATCAGCCCGGACGTGCCGACGTCGAGCCGGTGGACAATGCCCTGGCGCTCCGCCGCGCCCGAGGTCGAGATGCGGTACCCGGCCGCCGCGAGGCCGCCGATCACGGTGGTCCCGGTCCACCCGGGGCTGGGGTGCGCGGCCACGCCCACGGGCTTCACGATCACGACGATGTCGTCGTCGTCGTGGATGATCTCCATGCCCTCGACGGGCTCCGCCACGATCTGGACCGGTACGGGAGCCCCCGGCATCTCGACCTCCAGCCAGGCCCCGCCCCGCACCCGCTCGGACTTTCCGACGACGGAGCCGTCGACCTGCACCTTCCCCGCCGCGGCCAGCTCGGCCGCCTTCGTGCGGGAGAACCCGAACATCCGGGAGATGGCGGCGTCGACGCGCTCGCCCTCAAGGCCGTCGGGTACGGGCAGGGTGCGGATTTCGGGAAGCGTACTCACCCGTCGAGTATGCCTTGCCCGGCACACACGGCGGTCCGGACGGTCGAGACGGTCCAGGAGCGGCCCTGGCCCAGGAGCGCCCCTCAGTCCTTGTGGACCGTTCCGTCGGGGTCGAGCCCGCGGAAGGAGAGGATCACGATCAGGAAGCCGCCGCAGACGATCGCGGAGTCGGCGAGATTGAAGACGGCGAAGCCCTTGGGCGCGATGAAGTCGACGACCGCCCCCTCGAAGACCCCGGGGGCGCGGAAGATCCGGTCCGTAAGATTGCCGAGCGCCCCGCCGAGCAGCAGCCCGAGCGCGATGGCCCACGGAAGGCTGTAGAGCTTGCGCGCGAGCCGGATGATCACGACGATCACCGTCGCGGCGATGGCGGTGAAGATCACGGTGAACGCCTCACCGATCCCGAAGGCCGCGCCCGCGTTCCGTACCGCCTCGAACCTCAGCAGATCACCGATGACCTCGATGGGCGCGTGGTGCTCCAGCTTGGCCACCACGATCATCTTGCTGACGAGGTCGATCAGATACGCCACGACCGCCACGCCGAGGAGCACGGCGATCCGGCGCCCGCCCTTGGGCTGCTCGGCCGGCGCCGCAGCCTCGTCGGCCCCTTCGGAATCCGGCGTACCGATGATGCGCTCCGCCTCTGCCACGTGAGTCCCTCAACCTAGGTGCCTGACTGAGCACGAGGGTACGTCACACGTACGGATTCAGCCCCGCCGCTCCTGCTTCTGCTTGCACTCCACACACAGTGTGGCCCGCGGGAACGCCTGCATCCTGGCCTTGCCGATGGGCTTGCCGCAGTTCTCGCAGATACCGTACGTACCGGCGTCGAGGCGCAGCAGCGCGCGCTCGGTCTGCTCCAGCATCTCGCGCGCGTTCGCGGCGAGCGCCAGCTCGTGCTCACGCGTGATGTTCTTGGTCCCGGTGTCGGCGTCGTCGTCGCCCGCGCCGTCGCCCGAGTCGCGCATCAGCCCGGTCAGGGCGGCCTCCGAGGCGGTCAGCTCGGCGGTCAGCCGGGCGACGTCGCCCGCCAGCCCGGCCCGTGCCCCGGCGACCTCTTCCGGGGTCCAGGGCTCCTCGCCGGGCCGTACCGCCAGCTCCTCGGGGGATGCCGCCCCACGGGCCGTGGGTACCGCTGCCGGGTTCTCACCGAAAGCCACGGTCTTCTTCGCTCCCACTGTCCTGGCTCCTGTCTGCTTGACCGCTGTCCGCTTCGCTGCTGTCTTCTTCGCCGCGCTCTTCCCGGCCGCCGCGCTCTTCCCGGCCGCCGCGCTCTTCCCGGCCGCCGTCCTCTTGACCGCCGTCTTCCCGACCGCGCTCCTGCCCGCCGCCGCCTTCTCGGGCGCCGGCTTCCCGCCCCCGCCCGCCGCCGTCCCGGCGGCCGTCTTCTTCACCGCGCTCTTCTTGGCCGTGCTCTTCTTCGGCGCGCTCTGCTTGGCCGCCGTCTTCTCCGCGACGGGTGCACCCGCTGCCGCGGCCGTGGCCGGAGCCCCGGCGGAGGTCTTCCTCGCCGCGGCCTTCCTGACCGGCGCCTTCTTCGCCGCGCTCTTCCCGGCTGCCGTTCTCTTCGCGGCAGTGCTCTTCTTCCCGTGCGTACCTCCGGCCGCCGCCTCGGGGGCGGTGGATGTCGCGGACGCCGGTTTCCTCTCGGCAGTCTTTTTCGCCACCATGGCCGCGGCCCCTTCACATATTGTGATCTTGCTCGCGAATCGTGCTGGGACGATAAATCGACACCAGCCCCGCGGCAAACGGGCCACGCCGCCGCTTCGGCCGCCCTGGCCTCGTGGAAATGGACCTGCATCCGTTGTGCCCAGCTCCCCGCCGGGTAATCCGCCCCTTGACAGCACCCGGATCCACCGGTCGGAGGTCTGACCGTTCGGGTCGTGTACGCGTCCATCCGCCGCACTCGCGGAAACCGGTCGGCCGGCCCCCGCCGGGGCCCTTACACTGGGCGGAGCGAAAGGCTTGGATGGGGACGAGTAGCGTCGTACGCAGCCATGAGCGACCCGGGGACGGTGCGAGCCCGGGGGCGAGCGCGATGTGAAGCATCACCCCGGAGCCGCCGGCGGAAAACCACGGGGTCAGCAGCCGCGAGGTGAGTAGATCCGGCGTCGCGACCCCAATGAGGGGGCGGTGCGTCCATGTACCGCCAAGGAGGGTGGTACCGCGGGAGCCCAGGCGCTCTCGTCCCTCCGACGGAAGAGAATCTGTCCGCCGGAGGAGTTCGTCGATGACACCCCCGCAGTACCGCCAGGTGCCCGCCCAGGTCGACCTGCCCGCGCTGGAGCACGCCGTGCTCGACTTCTGGCGTGAGAACAAGGTCTTCGCCAAGAGCCTCGCCCAGTCCGAGGGCCGCCCCGAGTGGGTCTTCTACGAGGGCCCCCCGACCGCCAACGGCATGCCCGGCGCGCATCACATCGAGGCCCGTGTCTTCAAGGACGTCTTCCCCCGCTTCCGGACCATGCGCGGCTACCACGTGGCCCGCAAGGCCGGCTGGGACTGCCACGGCCTGCCGGTCGAGCTGGCCGTCGAGAAGGAGCTGGGCTTCTCCGGCAAGCAGGACATCGAGGCGTACGGCATCGCCGAGTTCAACGCCAGGTGCCGTGAGTCGGTCACCCGGCACACGGACGCCTTCGCGCAGCTCACCGACCGTATGGGCTACTGGGTCGACCTGGACGACGCGTACTGGACCATGAAGCCGGAGTACATCGACTCCGTCTGGTGGTCGCTCAAGGAGATCTTCGGCAAGGGGCTGCTGGTCCAGGACCACCGGGTCGCCCCCTGGTGTCCGCGCTGCGGCACCGGCCTGTCGGACCACGAGCTGGCGCAGGGGTACGAGACGGTCGTCGACCCCTCGGTCTTCGTCCGCTTCCCGCTCACCTCCGGCCCCCTCGCGGGCGAGGCGTCGCTCCTGGTGTGGACGACGACCCCCTGGACGCTGGTGTCCAATACCGCGGTCGCCGCACACCCCTCGGTCACCTACGCCGTGGTGACCAACGGCGAGGAGAAGCTCGTCGTCGCCGAGCCTCTGGTGGAGAAGGTCTTCGGCGCGGAGGCGACCTCCGGTCAGCGGGAACCGGGGGCGGCCTGGGAGCGCACCGGGGAGACGTTCACCGGAGCGGACATGGAGCGCTGGACGTACGAGCGCCCCTTCGAGCTGGTCGAGTTCCCCGCCCCCGCGCACTATGTGGTCAACGCCGACTACGTCACCACCGAGGACGGTACGGGTCTGGTCCACCAGTCCCCCGCCTTCGGTGAGGACGACCTGAAGGTCTGCCGCGCGTACGGACTGCCGGTCGTGAACCCGATCCGCCCCGACGGCACCTTCGAGGAGGGCATCCCGCTGGTCGGCGGGGTCTTCTTCAAGAAGGCCGACGAGACGCTCACCGCCGACCTCAAGGAGCGCGGCCGCCTCTTCAGGCACGTCCCGTACGAGCACAGCTATCCGCACTGCTGGCGCTGCCACACCGCGCTGCTCTACTACGCGCAGCCGTCCTGGTACATCCGGACGACCGCGGTCAAGGACCGGCTGATCGAGGAGAACGACAACACCAACTGGTTCCCCGACTCGGTCAAGCACGGCCGCTACGGCGACTGGCTCAACAACAACATCGACTGGGCCCTCTCCCGCAACCGCTACTGGGGCACCCCGCTGCCGATCTGGCGCTGCGAGGAGGACCACCTCACCTGTGTCGGCTCGCGCGCCGAGCTGTCGGAGCTGACGGGCAGCGACCAGTCGTCCCTGGACCCGCAC
This sequence comes from Streptomyces sp. NPDC051018, assembly GCF_044456085.1. Classification (NCBI taxonomy): domain Bacteria; kingdom Bacillati; phylum Actinomycetota; class Actinomycetes; order Kitasatosporales; family Streptomycetaceae; genus Streptomyces; species Streptomyces sp. NPDC051018. The sequence goes on along the minus strand of NZ_JBITFN010000001.1, from coordinate 643,605 downwards.
CGGCCGTTTATCGACGAGGTCACCTTCGACTGCCCGCAGTGCTCCGGCACCGCGACGCGGGTCCCCGAGGTCATCGACGCCTGGTACGACGCGGGCTCGATGCCGTTCGCGCAGTGGGGCTACCCGTACCGGAACAAGGAACTGTTCGAGAAGCGCTATCCGGCGCAGTTCATCTCGGAGGCGATCGATCAGACGCGCGGGTGGTTCTACACGCTGATGGCGGTCGGGACGCTCGTCTTCGACAAATCGTCGTACGAGAACGTGGTCTGTCTCGGCCACATCCTCGCCGAAGACGGCCGGAAGATGTCCAAGCACCTGGGCAATATCCTCCAGCCGATCCCGCTGATGGACCAGCACGGCGCGGACGCGGTCCGCTGGTTCATGGCCGCCGGCGGCTCCCCGTGGTCGGCACGGCGGGTGGGCCACTCGGCGATCCAGGAGGTCGTGCGCAAGACCCTGCTGACGTACTGGAACACGGTCGCCTTCCAGGCCCTGTACGCGCGTACGTCGAACTGGGCGCCCTCCGCGGCCGACCCGGCCCCTGGTGAGCGCACCGTGCTCGACCGCTGGCTGCTCAGCGAGCTGAACGCGCTGGTCGACCAGACGACCCTGGCGCTGGAGAGCTATGACACCCAGCGCGCCGGAAAGCTGCTGTCCGCGTTCGTCGACGATCTGTCGAACTGGTACGTACGCCGGTCCCGCCGCCGCTTCTGGCAGGGCGACGCCTCGGCGCTGCGCACCCTGCACGAGGTGATCGAGACGGTCACCCGGCTGATGGCCCCGCTCACCCCGTTCATCACGGAGCGGGTCTGGCAGGACCTGGTGGTCCCGGTCACCCCGGGGGCCCCCGAGTCGGTGCACTTGTCCCGGTGGCCCGCGACCGACCCGGACGCGATCGACCCGGCGCTGTCCCGGCAGATGGCACTCGTCCGCCGGCTGGTCGAGCTGGGCCGGGCGACCCGCGCGGAGTCGGGTGTGAAGACCCGTCAGCCGCTGTCGCGCGCCCTGGTCGGGGCGACGGGCTTCGAGGCGCTCCCGCCCGAGCTGCGCTCCCAGATCACCGAGGAGCTGAACGTCTCCTCACTGGCGTCGCTGTCGGAGGTCGGCGGCTCGCTGGTCGACACGACCGCGAAGGCGAACTTCCGCGCCCTGGGCAAGCGCTTCGGCAAGGGTGTCCAGGATGTCGCCAGGGCCATCGCCGCGGCGGACGCCGCCGCGCTCTCCCTCGCACTCCGCTCGGGGACGGCGACCCTCGACGTCGGCGGCGAGACGATCACCCTCGCCCCGGACGAGGTGATCATCACGGAGACCCCGCGCGAGGGGTGGTCGGTCGCCTCCGACCCGGGTGCGACGGTCGCCCTCGATCTGGAGATCACCCCCGAACTCCGGCTCGCGGGGCTCGCCCGTGACGCGATCCGTCTGATCCAGGAGGCCCGCAAGAACAGCGGCCTGGACGTCGCGGACCGGATCGCGGTCGCCTGGTCGTCGACCGACCCGTCGACGGTCGAGGCCCTCACCGAGCACGCCCCGCTGATCGCCGACGAGGTCCTGGCGACCTCGTTCACACGGTCGGCTCCGGACGACTCGTTCGGCCCGGCGTTCACGGACGAGCCGCTGGCGCTGACGTTCCATCTGCGCAAGCGGTAACCCCTCGGGCGCACCACCTCCGGCGGGGCCACCGGCCCCGCCGGACCCGTAGGAACGCCCTCGCTCAGGCGCGAGGGGCAAGGGACCTCGGCGGTCCGCGCAAGCAGCCCCGGCCCGGAGGCTTGCGGACATCACGGCGGCTCCGCCCGCGCGGACGCACGGCCCGCCGGGGACCGCCGCCCCCGACCGGTGGTACGCGTCCGGGTGAGGGCCCGGCCCTCGGTGACACCGGCCTCGGCACCCGGACCTCCGGAGCCGCGGATACGGCTGCCGCACGGACACGGGGTCAAGCGGACCCACGCGGTCCAACGGCCGCCGCACCCGCCCCGACCTTTTGCCCGGCCTTCTGTCTTCTTGGGTTCGCCGGACCGGTCCGGCGAACCCAAGAAGACAGAAAGAACCGGTCCGCCCGGGCGCACCCGCAGTCCTCGCTCTCACACCGGCAACCGACTCGCGGCAACGCCGAAAGGACCGGTCCCGGAACGGTGTACGTTCCGGGACCGGCCCTGACGGCTGCCTGCCGACGGCTACGCGCTGGGCGCGCTGCCCGCCGTCAGTTGTCGTCCTCGTCGATCAGAAAACCGCGCATCGGAGACGGCGCCTGCTGCATCGGCTGCGGTGCCTGCGGACGGACCGGAGCCATCGGCTGGGTCATCGCCGGCGACATCTGCTGCTGACCGCCGTACGAAGGACCACCGCCCATGGAGGGGCCGCCGCCGTTCATGGAGGACCCCATGGAGGGAGCGCCGCCCATGCTGTGACCCATCGCACCCGCGCCGGCCGAGGCCATCGACGGGGCCGGCGGCAGCGACGCGGCCGCCGGTGCGCGCGGCGGGGCGAGCGAGTCGTCGGCCTGGGTCTCCAACTGACGCAGCTGGCTCTCCAGATAGGACTTCAGACGGGTGCGGTACTCGCGCTCGAAGCCGCGCAGGTCCTCGACCTTGCGCTCCAGCGTGGCACGGGCCGACTCCAGCGAGCCCATCGCGACGCGGTGCTTCTCCTGGGCGTCCCGCTCAAGGGCGTCCGCCTTGGCGCGGGCGTCCCGCTCCAGGCCCTCGGCACGGGACCGGGCCTCGCCGACGATCTTGTTGGCCTCGGAACGGGCCTCGGCGATCGCCTGGTCCGCGGTCTGCTGGGCCAGCGACAGCACCCGTGCGGCGCTGTCGCCGCCGGGGCCCTGACCGGGCATCTGCTGCGGGTGACCGCCCATCGGGCCGCCCTGCATCGGGCCGCCCTGCATCGGGGGTCCCTGCATGGGACCGCCCTGCATGGGACCGCCCTGCATGGGGCCACCCATCGGACCGCCCTGCATCGGGGGACCGCCCATGGGGCCGCCCTGCATCGGGGGACCGCCCATCGGGCCGCCGTGGCTCGGACCGGCCGGCAGCTGAGGCGCGCCACCGGGCAGCTGGGGCGGGCCCATCTGCGGCGGCTGCTGCTGCTGGACGGGGGGTCCGGATATGGCGGCGGGCACAGGTGCGCCGGGACCGCGAGCATCCTGTGGCTCGGGGGGTTTGCGCATGCCCTGCTGTTGGTTCTGCGCGGCCGCACGGGTCGCCGCGGCCAACTTGGCACGCAGGTCCTCGTTCTCGCGGAGCAGGCGGGTCAGCTCGGCCTCGACCTCGTCAAGGAAGGCATCGACCTCGTCCTCGTCATAGCCTTCTCGGAGGCGGACGGTCGTGAACTGCTTGTTCCGCACGTCCTCGGGGGTCAGCGGCATCTCTTCTTCACCTCTACGTAGTCGTCGGCAGTCGGCAAGACCGTATCGTCCACAGTCATCCGGTCACCTCGCGAAGTTGCCCACGATGGAGATCAGGACGTAAACGATGATCATCAGAACGAAGAAGGACAGGTCGAGTGCCACGCCCCCGAGACGCAACGGCGGGATGAACCGCCGAAGAAGCTTGAGCGGTGGATCGGTGACAGTGTAGGTGGCCTCCAGAAGCACCACCATCACCTTGCCGGGTTGCCATGAACGTGCGAACTGGAAGACGTAGTCCATGACCAACCGGAAGATCAGGACGACCAGGAAGCACACCAGCGCGATGTAAACCACCTGTAGTGCGACGCCCATCCCGCGCTTCCCTCTCCCCTGTGCTCTCGTGTTCCGGCCTCACGGCCGGGTTGTCCCGGTGTCGTGTTCTCAGCTCTGGTTGAAGAATCCGCCCTCTGCGATACGGGCCTTGTCCTCCGCCGTGACATCGACGTTAGCAGGCGACAAGAGGAACACCTTCTGGGTCACCCGCTCAATACTTCCGTGCAGACCGAAGACAAGTCCCGCGGCAAAGTCGACAAGTCGCTTTGCATCGGTGTCGTCCATCTCGGTCAAATTCATGATCACCGGAGTGCCCTCACGGAAGTGTTCCCCGATGGTACGGGCTTCGTTGTAGGTCCGGGGGTGCAAAGTGGTGATGCGGTAGGGCTCCCGCTCGGACACAACCTTGGGCATGATCACCGGTGCGTTCTTCTCCAGGCTCGGACGTTCAGGTGTGATGGACGCCACGGGGGCGATACGGGCGGGGCGCCCGCTTTCCGCGGAGACCGAAGCGGAATGAGACACCGGTTCGCGGGGCGCCGGAGGCTGCACCGCCCGTACGGGCTCCTCCCGTTCGACCTGATGCGAAGGCTGGTGCCGGCGGTGCTCCCGCTCGGGCTCCGGCTCGGGTTCGAAGTCGTCGTCGGGGTCGAATCCCCTGCCGTCGTACCCATCGTCCTCCACGAGGCCGAGGTAGACCGCCATCTTGCGCATCGCGCCGGCCATTGCTCTGAGTCCTCCGCTCTGTGGTGGATCGGCCTCGTCACCAAGTGCCCGCGATCCACTCGGTCTGCCCGTTTTTTCACGGGAATGACCATATTTTCTGCTGTGGTCCGACCTGCTTGGCGACGTTACCCGAGCCGGGGACGGACTCCGAGTACCGCAGTGCCGACGCGTACATGTGTCGCTCCCGCCGCCACGGCCTCTTCAAGGTCCGCGCTCATCCCCGCAGACACCATGTTCGCAGCCGGATGAGCCGCGCGCAGGCTTGATGAGAATTCCATCAGCCGCTCGAACGCCGCCTGTTGCCGTCCCGCGAACGGTCCGGCGAGCGGCGCGACGGTCATCAGTCCGTCGAGCCGCAGTCCGGGCGCGCCGTCCACGGCGGCGGCCAGTTCACCGATGCCGTCCGGAGCAACGCCGCCGCGGTCACCCCGCGCGCCCTCCTCGGCGTCCAGGGCGACCTGAATCAGACAGCCGACCTCACGCCCGGCCCGTACCGCGGCCGTGGAGAGCGCCGTGACCAGCTTGATCCGGTCGATCGACTGTACGATATCGGCATAACTCGCTACGGATCGCACCTTATTGGTCTGCAACTGGCCGACGAAGTGCCAGACGAGATCGAGGTCCGCGCAGGCGGCGGCCTTGGGCGCGGCATCCTGATCACGGTTCTCCGCCATATGACGTACGCCGAGTTCACGGAGGATCCGCACATCACTGGCCGGATAGGTCTTGGTGACGACGATGAGCGTCACCTCCTCGCGCTTGCGGCCCGCGGCCGCGCAGGCGGAGACGATACGTTCCTCCACCGATGCGAGATTCGAGGCGAGTTCGGTCCGGCGATCCGTCATTCTTCTCCTGCCCCCGGCCCGTCGGGCGGTGCGAGCCAGACATATCCGGCGAGCCGCCCGGTGGTGCGGTCGCGGCGGTACGAGTAGTGGTCCCGCGACTCCAGGGTGCAGATCCCGGAGTGCCGCCGGTCGCGGACGCCGACGGCGGCGAGCTGGGCGTGGACCCCCGCGGTGACGTCGACGGCCGGGGTGCCCCAGCTCGTCTCGGACCAGGCGGCCGGCTCGGCGGCGGCCACCTCCGCCCGCATCCCTTCCGGGACTTCGTAGCAGCGGCCGCAGACCGCGGGTCCGGTCCTGGCGACGATCCGTCCGGGATCGGCACCGAGGGAGGTCATCGCGGCCACCGTCGCGGGCACGATCCCGGCGAGAAGCCCGGGGCGGCCCGCGTGGGCCGCGGCGATCACCCCCGCGACCGGATCGGCCAGCAGTACCGGAGTGCAGTCGGCCGTCAGTACGGCGAGGGCGAGTCGCGGTGTGGCGGTGACAAGACCGTCGACCGACGGAATCGGGCCATCGCCCCAGGGGCCGTCCACCTTGGCCACATCTTTTCCGTGGACCTGGTTCATCCAGACGACATCGGCCGGATCCAGCCCCAGCTTCCCGGCGGCGACCGCCCGGTTGGCCCGTACGGCCCCGGGGTCGTCGCCGACCGCGCCGCCGAGATTCAGCTCCTCGTACGGAACGGCGCTCACCCCGCCCCACCGGTCGGTGAAGGCGAAGTGCGCGCCGCTGTCGTGTATCGCGTGGTGCCGCACGGTTACTTCAGGAAGTCCGGTACATCCAGCTCTTCGGGCTGGCTGTCCACCCAGTTCACCCGGCTCGGCGGAACGTGCGGGTTGACGGCCGGGGGCACCTCGTCGGCGGCGGCCCGGACCGGCTCGGCGGGGGCCTCGTCGCGGACGGGCACAGTGCCCAGGCCGCCGGTGGAACGGGAGGGCTCGGCGGGACGGGCGGGCGGGGCCGAAGGCTCCTCACGCTTGGCGGAGGCCGAGCCGAGGACCTTCTCGTGGCGGACGGGCGGCTGGCCCCCGTCGAATCCCGCCGCGATGACCGTGACGCGGACCTCGTCACCGAGGGCGTCGTCGATGACCGCGCCGAAGATGATGTTCGCCTCGGGGTGGGCGGCCTCGCTCACCAGCTGCGCGGCCTCGTTGATCTCGAAGAGACCCAGGTCCGAGCCGCCGGAGATGGACAGGAGCACACCGCGGGCGCCGTCGATCGACGCCTCCAGCAGCGGCGAGGAGATGGCCATCTCGGCGGCGGCCACCGCGCGGTCGTCGCCGCGGGCCGAGCCGATGCCCATCAGGGCCGATCCCGCCTCGGACATCACGGACTTGACGTCGGCGAAGTCGAGGTTGATGAGGCCGGGGGTGGTGATCAGGTCGGTGATGCCCTGGACACCCGACAGCAGGACCTGGTCCGCGGACTTGAACGCGTCCAGCACACTGACCTGGCGGTCCGAGATGGACAGCAGCCGGTCGTTCGGAATGACGATGAGGGTGTCGACCTCTTCACGGAGTTCGGCGATGCCGTCCTCCGCCTGGTTGGCCCGGCGGCGGCCCTCGAAGGTGAAGGGCCGGGTGACCACACCGATCGTCAGAGCACCGAGCGAGCGGGCGATGTTGGCGACGACGGGCGCGCCGCCCGTTCCGGTGCCACCGCCCTCACCGGCGGTGACGAAGACCATGTCGGCCCCCTTGAGGACCTCCTCGATCTCCTCGCGGTGGTCCTCCGCCGCCTTCCGTCCGACCGCCGGGTTGGCACCGGCGCCGAGGCCCCGGGTCAGTTCACGGCCGACGTCGAGCTTGACGTCGGCGTCGCTCATCAACAGCGCCTGCGCGTCGGTGTTGATCGCGATGAACTCGACGCCCTTGAGGCCGACCTCGATCATTCGGTTGATGGCATTGACACCACCGCCGCCGACACCGATGACCTTGATGACTGCGAGGTAGTTCTGCGGTGCTGCCACGTCGAAGGCCTCTCGCCTCGAGTTACGTGTCGCCGCTGCGCGGTTGCCGCGCCGCGACGACGGATGCCGATGGGACGGTCCGAAACGCCGACCCAAACCCTAACGTTGAAGTTTAGGGTTACCAGTGTGTCTGTTCGCTGGACTCTTCCGAACAGGACACTAAGTCGACAAGTGGCGCACGTTCAATGAACACGCCGAACCTCCCGTTTTTCTTTTCACCCTATGTGATCAGCCATTGCGCTGACCACCCAGGGCCCGGGGCCTGGGGCTTTGTCCGTCAACTCCCGGACACCGAAGGCGCGGTGGGCGCGCTGACGTCGAAGTTCCCGGCCTTCGGCGCCGCTTTCATGAGGGCGGTCAGCGCCCGCGCCTTCGCCTCGCCCCCTTCGGGACTGCCCCACACCACCGTACGGCCCCGGGTCAGTTCCAGGGTGATGTAGTCGTATGAACGCACCGCGATCGTGCGGGTGTCGGCCGCCACACCACCCGGGAGTTCGCCCCTGACCCGTACCGCTTCGGTGATCAGCCGGCCGGCGTCGAATCGGCCGATACTCGCCGATCCGGCGGTGTTCAACTTCAGCAGGGGAACTCCCCTGGGGGCTTTGTCGACCGTCGCGAACCGGACACCTTCCGCGTCCACTTCGACGAACTTCGCGCCCGATTCGAGAAGAAGCACAGGTTGTCTCTCGGCCACTTCCAGCGTGATTCCGCGGGGCCAGGAACGGGACACGTCGACCGAATCGATACGGGGCAGCCGCTTGCGCAGCCTCGCCTCGATACCGTCGGTGTCGACCGAGACGAGCGGCGATCCCATCGGAACACCCGCGGTCTCAAGGACCTGCTCGGGCGTCAGCACATCGGTCCCGGTGGCCCTCACCTCCTCCACGCGCAGCCAGGAGGAGCCGTACAGCGCCCAGATCACACCGCCGGCGAGCAGCGCGGCGGCGAGGGCGAGGAGCAGGACGCGGGGCCGGGGCAGCCGCGGCCGTCCGCGCGGTGCGCCTTCCGGGGACGGGCCGGACGTGCCCCGGTCACGTCGTGAGAGTCTGCGCGCACCGCGTTCGGCGGTGGTCGGTCCGGCCACGCTCCCGGTCTCCTTCCGGCTGGGGCCCGGGTCGGCCCCGGGCCCGGCGGGGGCTCACGCCTGCCGGCGGGCCGCGATCGCCTCGTACACCATGCCGACGAGCAGGTCGTCGGCGTCCCTGCGGCCGAACTCGGCGGCGGCACGGGACATCTCGTACAGCCGGTGCGGATCGGCCAGCACCGGAAGGACATTGCCCTGGACCCACTGGGGGGTCAGCTCGGCGTCGTCGACGAGCAGTCCTCCGCCGGCCTTCACCACCGGCTGGGCGTTGAGCCGCTGTTCGCCGTTGCCGATCGGCAGCGGGACATAGGCGGCGGGGAGCCCGACGGCGGAGAGTTCGGCGACGGTCATCGCGCCCGCGCGGCAGAGCATCATGTCGGCGGCGGCGTACGCGAGGTCCATCCGGTCCACGTACGGTACCGGGATGTACGGCGGCATTCCGGGCATGTTGTCCACGCGCGGCAGTTCATTCTTGGGACCCACCGCGTGCAGGATCTGGATACCGGAGCGCTGGAGCACCGGGGCGGCCTGCTGGACCACCTCATTGAGCCGGCGGGCGCCCTGGGAGCCGCCGGACACCAGCAGCGTGGGCAGCCCCGGGTCGAGTCCGAAGGCGGCGCGCGCCTCGGGGCGCACCCGGGCGCGGTCGAGCGTGGCGATGGAGTGACGCAGCGGGATGCCGATGTAGCGGGCGCCCCGGAGCTTGCTGTCGGGTGTGGCGACGGCCACCCCGGCGGCGTACCGCGAGCCGATCTTGTTGGCGAGCCCGGGGCGGGCGTTGGCCTCGTGGACGACGATCGGGACCCCGCGCCGCTTGGCGGCGAGGTAGCCGGGCAGGGCGACATAGCCGCCGAAGCCGACGACGCAGTCCGCCTTGGTGCGCTCGAGGACCTGCTCGGCGGCCTTGATGGTGCCGCGCAGCCGCCCGGGGACGGTGATCAGCTCCGGGGTGGGCTTGCGGGGCAGCGGTACGGCGGGGATGAGCGCCAGCTCGTAGCCGCGCTCCGGTACGAGCCTGGTCTCCAGGCCGCGTTCCGTCCCGAGGGCCGTGATGCCCACGGTCGGGTCCTGCCTGCGCAGGGCGTCCGCGAGGGCGAGCGCGGGCTCGATGTGGCCGGCGGTCCCCCCACCGGCGAGTACGACATGCACCGAAATTCACCGCTCTCCGGACGGACGCTTCTTGACGCGCCGTCTCATCGACTTCCATCTCACCCCTGGCGACCTCATGGCCAGGGCCGCCTTCGCGGCGGGATCCTCCCGCGCGAAGGCGATCAGCAGCCCGATCGCGAACATGGACGGCAGCAGGGCCGACCCTCCGTAGGAGAACAGCGGGAGCGGGACTCCGGCGATCGGCAGCAGACCGAGCACCGCACCGATGTTGACCACGGCCTGGACCGTGATCCAGGTGGTCACACCTCCCGCCGCGTACCTCACGAAGGGGTCCTCCGTGCGTCCGGCCACGCGGATACCCGCATAGCCTAGAGCCGCGAACAGGGCGAGCACCGACAGCGTCCCCGCCAGCCCCAGTTCCTCACCGGCGATGGCGAAGATGAAGTCGGTGTGCGGTTCGGGGAGTTGGCCCCATTTCTCCACACTGGCGCCGAGGCCGGATCCGAACCATCCGCCGGAGGCCAGCGCGTAGATTCCGTGCACGGCCTGCCAGCACTCGCCCTTGGGGCCGAGGTCGATGGCGCCGATGCATTCGAGGCGCGACATCCGGTTGTCGTTCGTCCTGATGAGCATGAACCCGACGAGGATGGCGACGCCGAGTACGCCCGCGAAGAGCCGGGTGGGCGCTCCGGCCAGCCACAGCAGTCCGAAGAGGATCGCGGCGAGGATGATCGCGGTGCCCATGTCACCGCCGAGCATGATCAGCCCGAGGAGCAGAAAGGTGATCGGGACGAGGGGGACGAGCAGGTGCTTCCACTGGGCCAGCAGCCGCTTGTCCTGTTTGCGGGCGAGCAGATCGGCGCCCCAGAGGATGAGGGCGAGCTTGCCGAACTCACTGGGCTGGAGCTGGAACGGGCCGGCGATGGCGAGCCAGTTCTGGTTCCCGTTGACCGAACGCCCTATCCCCGGGATCTGGACCAGCACCATCAGGAAGACGGTGCCCACGAGGAGGGGGTAGGCCAGCGCCCGGTGCAGTTTGACCGGCATCCGGGAGGCGAGGAAGAGCAGGCCCGCGCCGAGGACGGCGGCGAGGAACTGCTTGCGGAAGAAGTACGAGCCCGGGAGCGACAGCTCCAGCGCCTTGATCATCGAGGCGGAGTAGACCATGACCAGCCCGAGCACGGTGATCAGCAGACTGCTGCCGAGGATCAGGTAGTACGCGGTGAGGGGCCGGTCCCAGGCGTTGCGGGCGCGCTCGTAGAGCCGGCGGGCCCCGCGCCCCCGGGGCGGACGGGTCGCGGACGGGGGGCGGGACGCCCGCTGGGCACGGAAGGCGCGCACCGGCCCCCCGGACTGCCTCGGCTGCCTCCCCCGCGGCGAGGGTGTCGCGGAGCCCATGGCGAGCCACCCGCGGGGTCGGTCCGCGGGAGCCGTGGTGTGGTCGGCCGGCATCGGCGCTGTCCCCTCCAGTCGTGCCCGGTGCGCCGCCAGCGCCCCGGAAAACAGTTCCCGGGGCGCACGGCACGGCGCGGAGGTCGGGCCGGTCAGGCGCGCTCGGCGGCGAGGGTGCGGACCGCGTCCGCGAAGGCCTCGCCCCGCTTGTTGTAATTGGCGAACATGTCCATCGAGGCACAGGCCGGGGCCAGCAGGACCGTGTCCCCGGGCCGGGCGAGCTGTGCCGCCTCCCGGACGGCCGCCGACATCGCCCCAGTGTCTGTCCGGTCGAGGTCGACGACCGGGACCTCGGGCGCGTGTCGCGCGAGGGCTTCGGCGATCAGCGCACGGTCCGCCCCGATGAGGACGACACCGCGCAGGCGCTTCGCCGACTTCCGGACGAGTTCGCCGAAGGTCGCGCCCTTGGCCAGCCCGCCCGCGATCCACACGATCGGGTCATAGGCGGCGAGGGACGCCTCGGCCGCGTGGGTGTTGGTGGCCTTGGAGTCGTCGACATAGCCGACGTCCGCCACCTCGGCGACCTTCTCGATGCGGTGGGGGTCGGGCCGGAACGCCCGCAGTCCGTCGCGTACGGCGGCCGGGGGCACCCCGTAGGCACGGGCCAGCGCCGCCGCCGCGAGGGCGTTGGCGATGTTGTGCGGGGCGGGCGGCTCGACGTCGGCGGCCTCGGCCAGCTCCTGCGCCTGCTTGTGCCGGTTCTCGACGAAGGCGCGGTCGACGAGGATGCCGTCGACTACTCCGAGCTGGGAGGGGCCGGGCGCGCCGAGGGTGAAGCCGATGGCCCGGCAGCCCTCCTCGACGTCCGCCGCGCGCACCAGGTCCTCGGTCGCGCCGTCGGCCGCGTTGTAGACGCAGGCGACGGTGTTGCCCTCGTAGATCCGGCCCTTGTCGGCCGTGTACGCCTCCATGGAGCCGTGCCAGTCGATGTGGTCGGGCGCCAGATTGAGCACCGCGGCCGAGTGGGCGCGCAGCGAGGGCGCCCAGTGCAGCTGGTAGCTGGAGAGTTCGACGGCGAGGACGTCGTACTTCTCGGGGCCGGTCACCGCGTCGAGGAGGGACACCCCGATATTGCCGACGGCGGCCGTACGCAGCCCCGCCGCCTCCAGGATCGAGGCCAGCATCCGTACGGTCGTGGTCTTGCCGTTGGTGCCGGTGACGGCGAGCCAGGGCGCGGCGCCGGGTTCCCGCAGCCGCCAGGCGAGTTCGACGTCTCCCCAGATCTCCACGCCCGCCTCGGCGGCGGCCAGGAACAGCGGCTTGTCGGGCCGCCAGCCGGGCGCGGTGACGATGAGTCCGGTGCCCTCGGGCAGGGTCGCGCCGTCGCCGAGGCGCACCGTGATGCCCAGCGCCTCCAGCTCGGCCGCCTGGGCGCGGGCGCGCGCGTCGTCCCCGTCGTTGACGACGGTCACGATCGCGCCGAGTCCGTGCAGCACCTTCGCCGCGGGGATCCCGGAGACCCCGAGACCGGCGACGGTGACCCGCTTGCCCGACAACTCCTCAGCCGTACTCACTTGTCCGCCGCCCACCCCGCGTAGAAGAGACCCAGACCGACGATCACGCACATGCCCTGGATGATCCAGAACCGGACCACCACAAGGACTTCGGACCACCCCTTGAGTTCGAAGTGGTGCTGGAGGGGTGCCATGCGGAAGACCCGCTTGCCCGTCATCTTGAAGGAGCCGACCTGGATGACCACGGACATGGTGATCAGGACGAACAGTCCGCCGAGAAGGGCCAGCAGCAGTTCCGTGCGGGAGCAGATCGCGAGGCCGGCGAGCGCGCCGCCGAGGGCGAGGGAGCCGGTGTCCCCCATGAAGATCTTGGCGGGTGAGGTGTTCCACCACAGGAAGCCGAAGCAGGAGCCCATGAGCGCCGACGCGACCACCGCGAGGTCGAGGGGATCTCGTACCTCGAAACAGGCGGCCGGATTGGTCAGCGACAGCGCGTTGGCGCACGACTCCTGGAACTGCCAGAGCCCGATGAAGGTGTACGCACCGAAGACCATCACCGACGCGCCGGTGGCCAGACCGTCCAGACCGTCCGTCAGGTTCACGCCGTTCGACATGGCGAGGATCATGAACAGCGCCCAGACCACGAACAGCACCGGGCCGATCGCCCAGCCGAAGTCCGTGATGAAGGACAGCTTGGTGGAGGCGGGGGTGTTGCCGCGGCTGTCGGCGAACTGGAGCGAGAGCACCGCGAAGGTGATGCCGACGATCAGCTGGCCCGCCATCTTCGCCTTGGCCCGCAGACCGAGCGACCGCTGCTTGACGATCTTGATGTAGTCGTCGAGGAAGCCGACCAGTCCCATTCCGGCCATCAGGCCGAGCACCAGGAGGCCGGAGAAGGTGGGCGACTCACCCGTGATCACCTTGGCACAGGCGTACGCGATCAGCGTGGCCAGGATGAAGGCGATGCCGCCCATGGTGGGCGTGCCCTTCTTGCTGCCGTGGCTGCGCGGGCCGTCGTCCCGGATGAACTGCCCGTATCCCTTGCGGGCCAGGAGCTTGATCAGCAGCGGAGTGCCGATCAGGGTCAGAAAGAGCCCGATGGCCCCCGCGAAGAGGATCTGCCTCATCGACCGGCACCCTGCCCATCCGTGGGCGCCGCGTTCTCCAGCAGCGCCTGCGCGACCCGCTCGAGACCGACCGATCTGGAAGCCTTCACCAGCACGGCGTCTCCCGGGCGCAACTCACTGCGCAACAGGTCGACCGCCGCCTGCGCGTCGGACACGTGCACCGACTCCTCACCCCACGAACCCTCGTTGTATGCGCCCAGTCGCAACCAGGACGCTTCCCTGCCCCCGACCGCGACCAGCTTGCTCACATTGAGCCGGACGGCGAGCCGTCCGACGGCGTCGTGCTCGGCGAACGCCTCGTCGCCCAGCTCCGCCATCAGGCCGAGCACCGCCCATGTCCGTCCCCCCCGGGCCTGTACGTCCTGTCCCATCGCGGCCAGCGCGCGCAGCGCTGCCCTCATGGACTCGGGGTTCGCGTTGTAGGCGTCGTTGACGATCGTCACGCCGTCCGGACGCTCGGTGACCTCCATGCGCCAGCGGGAGAGGGTACCGGCCTGCGAGAGCCCGAGGGCGATCTCGTCGGCGGACATCCCCAGCTCATGGGCGACGGCGGCCGCGGCGAGCGCGTTCGACACGTGATGCTCACCGTACAGCCGCATGGTCACATCACCGCACCCGGTAGGGGTGTGAAGCGTGAAGGAGGGTTGGCCTTGCCGGGTGAGCCGGACATTCTCGGCACGTACGCCGGCGCTCGCGGCCTCGCCGAAGGTGACGACCCTCGCCCTGGTGCGGGACGCCATGGCGTGGACGAGGGGGTCGTCGGCGTTGAGGACGGCGGTCCCGCCCTCCGCGGCCGGCGGCAGCGCCTCGACGATCTCGCCCTTGGCCTCGGCGATCGCCTCACGGCCGCCGAACTCGCCGATGTGCGCGGTGCCGACGTTGAGGACGAGCCCGACCTTCGGCGGAACGAGCCCGGTGAGGTAGCGGATGTCGCCGATGTACCGGGCGCCCATCTCCAGGACGAGGTGCTCGGTGGACTCGTCGGCGCGCAGCGCGGTCAGCGGCAGGCCGATCTCGTTGTTGAGATTGCCCTCGGGGTAGACCGTCGGGCCCTTGCGGGCCAGGAGCTGGGCGATCAGGTCCTTGGTGCTGGTCTTGCCCGCCGATCCCGTGAGCGCGACGACGGTGGTGCCCAGACGGGCCACGACATGGCGGGCGAGGGCGCCCAGCGCCGCCGTGACATCGTCCACGACGATCGCGGGCACGCCGACGGGCCGGGTGCACAGCACGGCCGCCGCACCGGAGTCGACGGCCCGCTTCGCGTAGTCGTGGCCGTCGACGCGTTCGCCGTCGAAGGCGGTGAAGAGGGCACCGGGCACGGCCTGGCGGGAGTCCATGACGACCGGCCCGGTGACGCGTACGGCCGGATCCGGTATGTCGTGCGGCTGCCCGCCGACGATGTGGGCGATCTCGGCGAGGGAGAGGGTGATCACTGGGTCATCCCCGGGTCTTCTGGTGGAGGGAGGCGCTGATGGCTTCGCGGAGTACCAGGCGGTCGTCGAAGGGCCGTACGACCCCGGCGACGTCCTGGCCCTGTTCATGGCCCTTGCCCGCGACCAGCACGGTGTCACCGGGCTCGGCGCGGGCGACGGCCGCGGCGACGGCGGCCGCCCGGTCGGCCTCGACGAGGACATGGCCGCGTTCGTGCGCCGGGACCTCGGCGGCTCCGGCGAGCATCGCGGCGAGGATCGCGAGCGGGTCCTCCGAGCGGGGGTTGTCGGACGTCAGCACAGCGGTGTCGGCGAGCCTGGCCGCCGCCGCGCCCATGGGGCCCCGTTTGGTGGTGTCGCGGTCGCCTCCGCAGCCGAGCACGATGTGGATCCGGCCCTCGGTGACCTTCCGCAGGGACCGCAGAACCGATTCGACGGCGTCGGTCTTGTGGGCGTAGTCGACGACGGCGAGATAGGGCTGGCCCTCGTCCACCCGCTCCAGCCGGCCCGGGACACCGGGGACGGCCGCGATACCGTCGGCCGCGGTCTCCGGGTCGATCCCGGCGACGGCGAGGGTGACGACCGCGGCGAGGGTGTTGGCGACGTTGAAGGCGCCGGGCAGCGGGGCCCGGGCCCGCAGGCGCTCCCCGCCGGGTCCCACGATCGTGAAGTCGGACCCGAGCGCTCCCAGTTCGACGTCCTCGGCCCGCCAGTCGGCGTCCGGGCTGCCCTCGGTGGAGAAGGTGGTGACCGGTACGGACGCCTCCTTGGCCAGCCTGCGTCCGTACTCGTCGTCGAAGTTGACCACCCCCTGCCTGCTGCGGGCCGGGGTGAACAGCTGCGCCTTGGCCTGGAAGTAGTCCTCCATGCCGGAGTGGAACTCCATGTGCTCGGGGCTGAGGTTGTTGAAGACGGCGACGTCGAAGACACAGCCGTCCACCCGGCCGAGCACCAGGGCGTGGCTGGAGACCTCCATGGCGACCACGTCGACACCGCGCTCGCGCATCACGGCGAAGAGGGCCTGGAGGTCGGTGGCCTCCGGAGTCGTACGTTCCGACTTCAGGCGCTCGTCGCCGACGCGTGTCTCGACCGTACCGATCAGGCCGGTGGAGCGGCCCGCCGCCCGCAGCCCGCCCTCGACGAGATAGGCGGAGGTCGTCTTCCCGGAGGTGCCGGTGATGCCGATCTGGAGGAGGTCCTCGCCGGGGTGTCCGTAGATCCCGGCGGCGAGTGCTCCCATCCGGCCCCGGGGGTCGTCGGTGACCAGGACCGGCAGTCCGGTGGCCCCGGCGCGCCCGGCGCCGGCCGGATCGGTGAGGACGGCCGCCGCGCCCAGGTTCGCCGCCTGGTCCACGAAGTCGGCGCCGTGGACCCGGGCGCCGGGGAGGGCCACGTACAGATCTCCGGGGCGTACGGCGCGGGAGTCGTGGGTGATCCCGGTGACCCGGGTGCCCCCGGCGACCGGTTCCCTCACCCCCAGCCGCTCCGCCAGCTCCCCGAGCGTGGTCGGGTGGGTCCGGTCCGGACGGGGCGCTCCCGGCTGCTTCGGCGGGGCGTCCTCGGGGGTGGTTCGGTGATGATCGGGCTGTGGCACGGCGGTGAGCGTACCGGGCGCGGCGTGCGGGGAGCCAAATGAGCCGTGCGCCGGGCCGTGGTTCCCGGGATCTGGGGTGATCGTTGTCACTGGTCGTTCCTTGGATCATTCGGCGGGGCGGGCGGTGCCCCGGGTCTGCCGGTCCCGCGGGCGGGCCGGTTCTCGGGGCCGGTCATCCTTCCTTCCGGCGCTCCGGTCACCCGGACGGCCGGAAGGTCACGGGCAGTCCGGCGGGCTCCTTGCCCGTCGGCGGCACCTTGAGGGTCTTCAGCGCGAACTCCATGACCTCCTGGTAGATCGGTCCGCAGATCTGGCCGCCGAAGTAGCTGCCCTTGGTCGGATTCTGGATGGCGCAGTAGACGGTGACCCGGGGCTTGTCGGCGGGTGCGAACCCGGCGAAGGAGGCGGTGTAGCCGCGGTAGCGGCCCAGTTCGGGGTCGACGCGGTTGGCCGTGCCGGTCTTGCCCGCGACCCGGTAGCCGGGGATGCGGGCCTTGGTGCCGGTGCCCTCCTCGTCGCCGACGACGGACTCCAGCATCGTGGCCAGCGTCCGGGCGGTGTCCTCGCTGACGACCCGGGTCTTGCCGGGCGCGGCCGCGGCGGTGAACCGCCCGTCGGGTCCCTTGGTGCCGCGGACGAGACTGGGCTCGATCCGGACTCCGCCGTTGGCGATCGTCGAGTAGACGGACGCGGCCTGCATGGCGTTCAGGGACAGGCCCTGGCCGAAGGGGATCGTGTACTGCTGGGAGGTGGACCATTTCCCCGGCGGCGCGAGGATGCCGGGGGTCTCCCCGGGGTAGCCGAGCCCGCTGGGGCTGCCCATGCCGAACTTCCGCAGGTAGGAGTGCAGCACCTCGTTGGCCTGCTTCTGGGTCTTGCCGAGCTGGCCGGTCGCCAGGATGGTGCCGATGTTGCTGGACTTGGCGAGCACCCCGTTGAGGGTGAGGTACCAGGTGGGGTGGTCGACGTCGTCCTTGAAGAGCCGGTCGCCCCGGTGCAGCCGGTTGGGGACGACAACATGGGTGCCGGGCGTGGCGGCCCCCTCCTCCAGTACGGCGGCCATGGACATCACCTTGGCGGTTGAGCCCGGCTCGTACGCGTCCTGGAGCGCGGCGTTGCCCATGGCGGCGGAGTCGGCCCGGCCGGGGTCGTTGGGGTCGAAGCCGGGTGAGTTGGCCATGGCGAGGATCTCGCCGGTCCGGGTGTCCTGCACGATGACGTACCCGCGGTCGGCCTTCGACTTCTTCACCTGTTCGCTGATCGCCCGCTGGGCGGCCCACTGGATGTCCCGGTCGATGGTCAGCTCGATGTCCGAGCCGGGGACGGCGGGGGTCTCACGGGTGCCGTCCGCGGTGGGGACGCGCCGGCCGCCGGACTGGGCGTAGGTGACCTCGCCGTCCTGGCCGGCCAGCTCCTTGTCGAGCATGGACTCGATGCCTCCGCCGCCGCGGCCCTCGGCGTTGACGTAACCCAGTATCCCGGCGGCGAGTTCGCCGTTCGGGTACACCCGCTTGCTGCTGGGCTCCTGGAAGACACCGGCGAGGACATTGGTTCCGGGGCCGCCCTTGGCCTTGTCGGCCGCGGCCTTCTCGGCGAAGACGCCCTTGAGGTCCTTGATCTGGTTCCAGACCTGGGGGGTCTGGCGGCGGGCGAGGACCGTGTAGCGGGACTTGGGGGTCCTGAGCTTCTTCGCGATCTCCTCGGCGCCGGTGCCGAGGATCGGGGCGAGCAGCCCGGCGGCCCGTTCCGGGGCGTCGGGGGTCTTGCTCTCCTCCGGGGTGAACAGCTTCGGGTCGGCCGTGATGTCGTACGCGTCGACGCTGGTGGCCAGCGCGATCCCGGTCCGGTCGGTGATCTCCCCGCGTTCGGCGGCGAGCTTGACGCTGAGGTAGCGGCTCTTCTCGGCCTTGGCCGCGTAGGCGTCGGCGTCCACGGCCTGCACCTGGAGCAGGCGTACGACGAAGGCCAGCATCACCAGGGTCAGGGCGAGGCTGACCAGGCGCAGCCGGGGGCGGGGGCTGCCGAGCCGGAGGGTGCGCGGTGCCGGGCGGGGGCCGCGGGGTGCGGGACGCCCGGGCGGCCGCCGGGCGGGCCCGGGGACCCGGCGGCGCTCGGGCGCGTCACGCGAGGAGCGGCGCGGGGCCTGGTCCTGGGAGGAGCGACGCGGAGGTGGTTCCTGGGAGGGCACTGCGTCACCTGCCGGAGGGCGTCGAGGTCGGCTTCGCGGGCGGGGCCGGCGGGTCGGCCGCCGAGAGGTCGGGGGCCGCGGAGGCTCCGGAGGGCGGGGTGGATTCGGCCGGGGAGGCCTGGGGCGCGGCAGGAGAGTCCGGGGGCGCGGCCGGAGAGGACGACGAGCCGGGCGGCGCCGGGGAACCGGAGGCATCGGTGCCGGAGGCACTGGGTTCCGGGGCGGGTGGCGCGGTCGCCTTGCCGGGGACCCCGCTGACCGTGCCGTCGGGGTCGATGAAGGCGGGCGGGCCGCCGGGCACCATGCCGAGTTCGCGAGCCCGGCGCTCCAGGGCGTCGGGCGCCGACCGGTCGTCCACGTCCCGCTGGAGGGCCTGCTGCTCGTCGGTCAGCTCGGTGGTCTCGCGTTTGAGCTTGCTCAGTTCGAAGGAGCCCTCGTTGAGCGCGGAGTTCAGCACCAGCAGCATGATCAGTCCGCCGCCGAGGAGCGCCACGACCAGGAGGACGAAGGGGGTGCGGGCGGCGGTGCTGGGGCCCGCGGGCATCAGCCGGGCGAGCCTCGCGGCCCTTCCCCGGAGCTGCTTGGCCGCTGTGCTCACCGCGTCCTCCCGGTCCTCGCTCCGGCCGTTTCCCGGGCCGCCGCGCCCGCCGCCGCGGCCCCGGCCGCCGTAGGCCCGGGTGCCACGGGAGCCGTCTCACGCCGGTGCCCGTGCCTCATCGCGCGTCCTCACGGATGCGCTGTGCTCCTCTCAGACGCGCGGGGGCCGCACGCCGGTTCTCCGCGACCTCTTCCTCGGCCGGGAGTTCCGCGCCCCGGGTCAGCAGCTTCAGCCGGGGCTGGTACTCCTCCGGTACGACGGGCAGCCCGGCGGGCGCGGTACTGGCGGCCCCCGCCGCGAACACCTGCTTGACCAGCCGGTCCTCCAGCGAGTGGTAGGACAGCACGGCGATGCGCCCGCCCACGGCGAGTGCTCCGACGGCCCCCGGAATCGCCCGCTCCAGCACGCTCAGCTCGCCGTTCACCTCGATGCGCAGGGCCTGGAAGGTGCGTTTGGCGGGGTTGCCGCCGGTGCGCTTGGCCGCCTGCGGCAGCGCGTCGCGGATCAGCGCGACGAGCCGGGCGCTATTGGTGAACGGTTCCTTCTCCCGCTCCCGTACGACCGCGGAGACAATGCGTTTGGCCTGCTTCTCCTCGCCGTACGTCCGCAGGATCCGCACCAGCTCACCGGGCGGGTAGGTGTTGAGGACCTCGGCCGCCGGCATTCCGGTCGACTGGTCCATCCGCATGTCGAGCGGTGCGTCCTGGGCGTACGCGAAACCGCGCCCGGCCTCGTCGAGCTGCATCGAGGAGACCCCGAGGTCGAACAGGACGCCCTGTACCCGGGGGATCTCCAGCCGTTCCAGGACCGCCGGCAGCTCGTCGTACACGGCGTGGACGAGTGTCGTCCGGTCGCCGAAGGGCGCGAGCCGCTCACCGGAGAGCCGCAGGGCCTCCTTGTCCCGGTCCAGCGCGATCAGGCGCGCGTCGGGGAACCGGGTGAGCAGCGCCTCGCTGTGCCCGCCGAGACCGAGGGTGCAGTCGACGACCACCGATCCGGGGTGTTCCAGGGCGGGGGCCAACAGGTCCAGGCACCGCTGGAGCATCACCGGGACATGTCGGGTATGGCTCAAGGCGCCCTCTCAGGTCCGGCGCGGGGCTGGAGCGACCGGCGAGCAGGGTGGAAGGCCGAGTCGTGCGTATGCCGCACACGCGGGGAGAAATCTTGGAATGTGCAGGAGGTTTCGGTGGACTGCGCGCCACTTTAGTCCACTGCTCTGCCCGGTCAATCAACCGGTCGACGGCGTGGCGTACGGGTCATGGAATCGGACACTTCACCCGAACGGGACCCCATGCATCCCCCCTGTGGGTTACCTCACAACAAGCGTGGTTGATGTTGTTTGTCGCGTCTCACATCGAGCTTCGGGCGGTATGCGCATTAACGTCTTCTGTATGACCACTTCCGCGCACCACCCTGCCGACGCTGCGCGCACAGCCGGTACGGTCACCGATCGTCTCGTCGCAGCGAACAGGCGCTATGCCCACGGCTTCCAGGACCCCGGAATGGACGCGCGCCCGGTTCTGCGGGTGGCGGTCGTCGCCTGCATGGACGCACGGCTCGATCTGCACGACGCGCTCGGCCTGGAACTGGGCGACTGCCACACCATCCGCAACGCGGGCGGTGTGGTCACCGACGACGTGATCCGTTCGCTGACCATCAGCCAGCGGGCGCTGGGCACCCGCAGCGTCATCCTGATCCACCACACGGGCTGTGGTCTGGAGTCCCTGACGGAGGACTTCCGCCATGAGCTGGAGGACGAGGTCGGACAGCGTCCGCCGTGGGCGGTCGAGGCGTTCCGCGATGTCGACCAGGATGTGCGCCAGTCGATGCAGCGGGTGCGCACCTCGCCGTTCCTGTTGCACAAGGGCGATGTGCGGGGCTTTGTGTTCGATGTGAAGCAGGGGCTCCTGCGGGAGATCGACCCGGCCGTCTGAGCCGAACCGACCCGAATCGGCCATCTGAGCCGACCGACCCCGAATCGGCCGTCCGACCCCGAATCGGCCGTCCGACCCCGATCGTCCGCGCGACCCGATCGGCCGCGCGCCCCCAGCCGAATCCGACCGGCCCTCAGACCCGTCCGTCCGGCCCGAACGGACGGAAGGGCGCGCTCCGCCCTGCGGGGATGGGCCGGGCGGCCCTCTCCCGGAGGCCGGACCGGCGGCCCCCTCCCGTGCGGAGGCATCACGATGTGTCGGCATGTAATCGGCAAGTGATCGGTATGTGACGCGGGGAACACCTGGGGATATCGGGCTGAAACCTCCGAAAGACGAAGCGGTTATCCACAGGCAAGTGACACAACGCGGTAACGGCAACAAGAATGCGGGGGTGGCACCATCCGGAACCCCCGGGAATCGGTGCCCGTGTTTCGGGGTGGGCCGGGACCGTTTCGACGTCCCGGCTCGTAGAACGGGGCCGAGGAGGGCCGGGTGACGACCTATGACGATCGAGCAAGCCTCACAGATCTGACCGCCACTGTGGATCGTGTCCGCAGGTCGGTGGAGGATGTGATCGAGGGCAAGCCTGAGGTCGTACGGCTTTCGCTGACCGTGCTGCTCGCCGAGGGACATCTCCTCATCGAGGATGTGCCGGGCGTGGGCAAGACGATGCTGGCCAAGGCGCTGGCGCGATCCATCGACTGTTCGGTGCGGCGCATCCAGTTCACACCGGATCTGCTGCCGTCCGACATCACCGGTGTGTCGATCTACGACCAGCAGCAGCGTGACTTCGAGTTCAAACCGGGCGCGATCTTCGCGCAGATCGTGATCGGCGACGAGATCAACCGCGCGTCGCCCAAGACCCAGTCGGCGCTGCTGGAGTCGATGGAGGAGCGCCAGGTCACCATCGACGGCAGTACGTACGAGCTGCCGAGCCCCTTCATGGTGGTCGCCACCCAGAACCCGGTGGAGATGGAGGGCACCTATCCGCTGCCGGAGGCCCAGCGCGACCGCTTCATGGCGCGAGTGTCCATCGGCTATCCCAGCGCGGACGCCGAGCTTCAGATGCTCGATGTGCACGGCGGTGTCTCCCCGCTCGACGACCTCCAGCCGGTGGCCCACGCGCACGACATCGTGAAGCTGATCGACGCGGTCCGCGGTGTCCATGTCGCCGAGGCCGTGCGGCGTTACGCGGTCGAGCTGGTGGCCGCGACCCGCAGCCACCCGGATCTGAGGCTCGGCGCCTCCCCGCGCGCGACGCTGCATCTGCTGCGCGCCGCCAAGGCGGCCGCCGCGCTGAGCGGACGGGACTACGCCCTGCCGGACGACGTGCAGTCCCTGGTGGTGCAGGTACTGGCGCACCGGCTGCTGCCCACCGCGCAGGCACAGCTGAACCGCCGTACCGCGGAGCAGGTCGTGCTGGAGATCCTTCAGCGCACCCCGGTCCCCACCGCCGAGGGCAAGGAGACCCCGTTCGTCACGGGCCGCCCGTCCCAGGCGCTCTACGGCTCCTCGCCCGGCGCCCGGCGGCTGTGATGCCGGCCGGGGGATCCGCCGTCGCGGAGGGCAAGGACCCGGGGGGTGGCATGCGGGCCGCTCTCGGCGGGCTGACCACGCGCGGCCGGTCGTTCGTCGCCGCCGGGGTGGCGGCCGCGGTGTGCGCGTATGTCCTCGGGCAGAGCGATCTGCTGCGGGTCGGGCTGCTGCTCGCCGTGCTGCCGCTGATCTGCGTGGCCGTGCTGTACCGCACCCGCTACCGGGTCGCGGGCAGCAGACGGCTGTCGCCCTCCCGGGTACCGGTCGGATCCGAGGCCCGGGTGCATCTGCGGATGGACAATGTCTCGCGACTGCCCACCGGACTGCTGATGCTCCAGGACCACGTCCCGTACGTGCTGGGGCCCCGGCCCCGGTTCGTCCTGGACCGGGTGGAGGCGGGCGGCCGGCGCGAGGTGTCCTACCGGGTCCGCTCGGACCTGCGCGGGCGCTATCCGCTCGGACCGCTCCAGCTGCGGCTGAACGACCCGTTCGGAATGTGTGAACTGACCCGCTCCTTCAGCGCGTTCGACACCCTCACGGTCATCCCCCGCACCGAGTCGCTGCCGTATGTGCGGCTGGTGGGCGAGGCCCAGGGGCACGGGGACGGGCAGCAGCGCTCCCTGGCGCTCGCCGGGGACGACGACATCATCCCCCGGAGCTATCGCTACGGCGACGATCTGCGCCGGGTGCACTGGCGCTCCACCGCGCGGTACGGCGAGCTGATGGTGCGCCGCGAGGAGCAGCCGCAGCGGGCCAGATGCACGGTACTGCTCGACACCAGGGGCATCGCCTATCAGGGCGTGGGCCCCGACGCGGCCTTCGAGTGGGCCGTCTCGGGCGCCGCGTCCGTCCTGGTCCACATGCTGGAGCGGGGCTACTCGGTGCGGCTGCTGACGGACACCGGGAGTTCGCTGCCCGGGGAGGGCGCCGACGGCTTCACCGGTGGAGCCCAGGAGTCGGCCGACTCCGCGGGGCTGATGATGGACACCCTCGCGGTCGTCGACCACTCCGACGGTGAAGGTCTCTCCTCGGCCTACGACGTACTGCGCGGCGGCGGCGAAGGACTGCTGGTCGCCTTCTTCGGGGATCTCGACGATGAGCAGACCACCCTCGTGGCGCGTATGCGCCAGCGCGGCGGCGCGGCCGTCGCCTTCGTCCTGGACAGCGAGACCTGGGTGACGGGCGGGGCGGTGGCCGGTGAGGTCGAGGACCGGCTCGTGCGGCTGCGTGAGGCCGGCTGGACCGCGCTCGCCGTATCACCGGGTTCGTCGCTGCGCGCGCTGTGGGAGCAGGCGGGGGCACAGCCCGGTGACTCCGCGGGAATCCGATTGAACGGCGACACCGGGGGTTGGTCATGAGCGGTCGCGCACGGCTGACGATCTGCGCGTACGCCGCCACGCTGATGGCGGCGGGCGCGATGCTGCCCCTGCTCGACTCGCCCGGCTGGCTGATCCAGGCGGCGGTCCTGCTGGCGGCCCAGTGCGGTGCGGGCGCGCTCGCCCGGCGCGTTCCGCTGCCCCGGCCGCTGACGGTGGCCGTGCAGGCGTTCACCGGGCTGGTGCTGCTGACCCTGGCCTTCGCCCGGGACCACGCGATCCTCGGGGTGCTGCCGGGGCCGCAGACGCTGGCCCGCTTCGGTGAGATGCTGGCGACCGGCGGCCAGGACATCGAGCGTTACGCGATACCCGCGCCCGCCTCGGACGGCATCCGGCTGATGGTGATCGGCGGAGTGCTGGCCATCGGCCTTCTGGTTGACACCCTGGCGGTGACGTTCCGCAGCGCCGCTCCGGCGGGTCTTCCGCTGCTCGCGCTGTACTCGGTGGCGGCCGGGCTCGCGGGCGGTGCGGCGAGTGCGCTGTGGTTCGTGCTTGCGGCGTCCGGCTATCTGCTGCTCCTGCTGGCGGAGGGCCGCGACCGGCTCTCGGCGTGGGGGCGGGTGTTCGGCGGCGGCCCCGGGGCCACGGCGCGCGGCGCCCGGGCCTTCGAACCGTCGGGCCGTATGCCGAGGGCCCCCGTGCGCAGCGGCCGCCGTATCGGCGTGCTCGCGCTGGGGGTGGCGCTCGCGGTTCCCGCCGCGCTCCCCGCGCTGGACGGCGGGCTGCTCGACGGCACGGCCGCCGGGAAGGGCTCCGGCTCGGGCGGCGGCGACACGATCTCCGCCGTGAATCCGCTGGTCTCCCTCCAGGACAGCCTGAAGCAGCCGCAGGACCGGGAGGTCCTGCGCTACCGCACGGGCGCCCAGGACACCCAGGACCTGTATCTGCGGATCGTGTCGCTCGACCAGTTCGACGGGACGGCGTGGAAGACCTCGGAGCGCAAGGTCAGGGATGTTCCCGACCGGCTGCCGCAGCCGGCGGGCCTGAGCCCTTCGGTCGCCACCGACGAGATCACGACGAACATCACCGCCGCCGGCTCCTACCGCCAGAACTGGCTGCCCCTCCCCTATCCGGCGACGGAGGTGAGGATCGGCGGCCGGTGGCGCTACGAACCGGAGGGCCGCAACCTCGTCGGGGACCAGGGCCAGACCACCCGGGGGGCCGAGTACACCGTCAGCAGCCTGATGGTGAAGCCGACGGCGGAGCAGCTGGCCGGGGCCCCCGCCCCGCCCGCGGACATCGTGCGCGAGTACACCGAGGTGCCCGATTCGCTGCCCGACACGGTGGAGGAGACCGCGCGGAGGGTGACCGCGGGCACGAAGAACCAGTACGAGGCCGCGGTGCGGCTCCAGGACTGGTTCACGACCGACGGCGGCTTCGCCTACGACGTCAACGTGGACTCCGGTACGGGGGCCGCGGCGATCACCCGTTTCCTCCAGCGCAAGGAGGGCTTCTGCGTCCACTTCTCCTTCTCCATGGCCGCGATGGCCCGGACGCTGGGGATCCCGGCGCGGGTCGCCGTGGGCTTCACCCCGGGGACCGCCCAGGCGAACGGCATCATGTCGGTGGGCATCCGGGACGCCCACGCCTGGCCCGAGCTGTACTTCGAGGGTGTGGGCTGGACCCGGTTCGAGCCCACGCCCAGCCGGGGAAGCACACCCGAGTACACGCGCGAGGACTCGCCCGCCGGCGCGCCGTCCGACCCGGAGGTGCCGGAGGCGACCGCCTCCGACGAGCCGTCCGCGACCCCCTCGGCCTCGGACAGCTGCCCGCCGGACCTGAGGCGCCGCGGTGAGTGCTCGAACGCGGCCCCGGTGGAGGAGGACACGCCCACCGACTCGGGGGCGTCCGGCGGGAACATTCTGCTGATCGCACTGGGTGTGCCCGTGGCGCTGGCGCTGCCCCTGCTGCCGATGCTGTGGCGGATACGGGTACGGGCCCGGCGGCTGGGTTCCGGGGGACGCGGCCCCGCCGAGGTCACGGCCCGCACCCTGGCCACATGGCTGGAGGTCTCCGACACGGCCTGGGACCACGGCATCCCGCCCGACGAGTCACTGACCGCTCGCAAGGCGGCGGCCCGGATCGTCCGGCTGGGGCGTCTGGAGGGCGAGGCCGCCGATTCGGTGCACCGGGTCGCGAGCGCCGTCGAGCAGGTGCTTTACGCGCCCGAGCCACGACCCGCGACCGGTCTGGTGGACGACGCCGAGCGGATCAGGGCCGGTCTGCGCGCGGGGGTGAGCCGCTGGACGCGTCTGCGGGCACACCTGCTGCCGCGTTCGGCCGTACGGGTGATCTGGGCGGCCTCCGCCCGCTGGACGGCCTTCACGGACCGCTGGAGTGCCCGGTTCCGGGCCTGGGGCCCCTCCCGCCGGCCCGGCTGGGCCCGGCTGCGGCCCCCGTCGAAACAGCGGGGCTGACCCACCGTGGCCGGTGGACGGGCCGAAGGGCCTCGTCCACCGGCCACGGCACCCGCCGAACGTCTCCCGGTCCTCGGCGGTGCGGGCCCGTGACGTGCCCCGGCCGCCGTCCCGGCCCTCCGCCGTGCCGGCCTGCCCGGCTCCGCCGTCGCACAGGGGAAGGGCGGTACGGGGACCGGTGAGGGCGCCCGCGCTGCTACCGACGCCTGTGCTGGCGCAGTCGCCGCACAGACGGGTGTACCAGCCCGCGCCCGTGCAGGCGCCGCGCCGACCTGGTGGCCGACGCCCCCGGGGTCGAACCCGGTGGGCCCCAGCCTCCGGGCGGCCCCGGCCCACCCGGCCTCACCGGGCGAGGTCCCGCTTCCGGCTACGAGGTCGGCCGCCGGTCGTGCGTGCACGCGCGCCGCTGACCGGCACAGGCGGCCCCCGGCCCACCCGGCCTTTCCGGAGGAGGGGAGGGATCCCGCATCCCTGCTCCGGGGACGGTCTGGGGCGGGCCGCCGAGCGAACCGTACGTACGGGCGCCGCCGACCTCCACGGGCGGCCCCGCCGGAGCCAGGGAGCCCGGCACCGGCCAGGGGCAGTCCAGAGCCAAGGGCCGGAAACCGGACCGGCGACGGCAAAGCGCCGGACCGGCTGATTCAGCCTGTCCGGCGCTTGAGGACAACCCAAAAGCTTCAGGAGCAGCAGCATGACCGATGCCTGGGCACACCCGGCCTCGGGCCATGCACACGCCGCACACGCGGGGCGTGCTTGAGGGCGGAACGGCCCTCAGGGGCGGCGGTGCTTCAGTGGCCCTGCTCGTCGCGGCGGCGCTGCCACCGCTCCTCGATCCGGTTCATCATCGACTTGCGCTGACGGGATTGACGGGGCTGACGGCGAGCGGTTCCCGCCGCGTCCCCCAGGGTCTGCTGCTCGCCCGGCTTCGGCGCCTTGCGCCATCCGGTGACCGCCAGGACCGCACAGCCCAGCATGACGAGGAACCCCACCACACTGATCCAGATCTGCTGTGCGACCATTCCGGCCATGAGGAGCGCGATACCCACCAGGAAGCCTGCAACCGCTTGGTAGACCCGTCGCCGGGTGTACGTACGCAGCCCGCTTCCCTCAAGCGCTGTCGCGAATTTGGGATCTTCGGCGTACAGCGCTCGCTCCATCTGCTCGAGCATTCGCTGCTCGTGCTCCGAGAGCGGCACGGAGTCCTCCTAGTCGTCGGCCGCGGGGGCGACCGTTTGCGGCCCTTTCAGGATAGGCAGGGAATCGCCCCCGTGAAACCCGCCCTCTACGCCAATACGTCAAATCGCCAGTTTGGGCCGCCACGGCGGCTTGGCTGCTGAGGCGTAGATTCCCCAACATCCGATCCGTCATGCCGGATGATGTCCCTCGATCATACGGGGCGGCCGCCACGATCGGGGGTTCTGTGGCGTACTCCATCTGCCGCTGCGCCGCTGATCAGGCGCGCTTCTCTCCCAGTACGTGCAGTTGCGTGGCCACGGAGTGGAATGCGGGCAGTTCCGCCGCGGCGGCCTCCAGTTTGAGGAGGGCCTCCAGAGCGCCCGGCTCGGTGTCGACGAGGGCGCCCGGAACGAGGTCCGCGAAGATCCGTACACCGTGCACCGCGCCGACGTCGACACCGGCGTCCCCGGCCAGTTCGGTGAGCTGCTCGGCGGTGAAACGCCGGGGCACGGGGTCGGCCTCGCCCCAGCGGCCCGCGGGGTCGGTCAACGCCTGGCGGGCCTCGGTGAAGTGACCCGCGAGCGCCCTGGCGAGCACGGCACCGCCGAGCCCGGCGGCCAGCAGGCTGAGGGCACCGGCGGGCCGGAGCGCGGCCACCGCGTTGCGCACACCCTCGGCGGGGTCGTCCACGTACTCGAGGACACCGTGGCAGAGCACCACGTCGTGGCCGCCGCGCCCGACGACGTCGAAGAGGCCGTGGACATCGCCCTGCACGCCCCGCACCCGGTCGGCCACCGATGCCTCGGCCGCCCGGCGCTCCAGCGCGAAGAGCGCGTTCGGACTGGGGTCGACCACGGTGACGCGGTGGCCCAGCTGGGCGACGGGGACCGCGAAGGAGCCGCTGCCGCCACCCGTGTCGAGGACGTCCAGGGTCTCCGCCCCGGTGGCTTTGACGCGGCGGTCGAGGGCGTCCTTGAGGACCTCCCAGACCACGGAGGTACGGAGGGAGGTGCGGGGCGGGCGCGGTGTGGTCTCCCCACGGGGGGACGGGTCCGGCACGGCAGTTGACTCCTCGGACAGTGCCGCCTCCGGCCGCGGGCGCGGGCGGGACGGGTGATGTGCGGTGACCGCCGGCCGCGGACGGCCGGGGTCGATGGACTCTTGTCGGGCTGAGAACAACTCCC
The DNA here is from genome assembly GCF_044456085.1 of Streptomyces sp. NPDC051018. Classification (NCBI taxonomy): domain Bacteria; kingdom Bacillati; phylum Actinomycetota; class Actinomycetes; order Kitasatosporales; family Streptomycetaceae; genus Streptomyces; species Streptomyces sp. NPDC051018. Next base: position 614,723 of record NZ_JBITFN010000001.1, on the reverse strand, counting down.
ACCTTATTGCCTCCCTCCGGTGCGCCCGCGTCCCGGCGGGCCCCGGCGCAGACGGTCCGGGGCCGCCCCCGACCGGGCCTCCGCAGCTCGCCCGGGAGCCGCCGCGCAGAGGAGCACGGCGGGTGCCGACGGCGCACGCGGGAGCTTCCCGTACGGCTCCGCGCCCCGAACTCCCCGGCCCCCGCGCCCGGGTGGCGCCCCGTCTCCTCCCGTCGAGCGGGGCCGTCGTCCGCCGTGGACCGGCGGGTCACCCGGCGGCACCCCCCGGCTCCGGCTGCTCCGCCCTGGGCTGCGGCAGCACCGGCTGAAGCACCAGCATCCGCTCCACCAGACGCAGGAACATCCCCGCGTCCCGGAGCAGGTCCTCGGCGTCGCGGCTGCTGGCCGCACCCTGTATTCCCGCCTCCGCACGGGCCCTGCGCCGGGCGCCCGCGGCGAAATGGGCGCTCCACTCGGACAGTTCGGGCGCCGACTCGGGCAGCAGTTCCCAGGCGCTCCGTATCCCCGCCCGCCGGCCGCGCCGGGGCGCGGTGCCCCGGCCGGCGGGGGCCGGGGCGCTGTCGGGATAGCCCCGTGCGGCGAGCACCGCGGCTGCCGTGCGCAGGGCGGCCAGATGCGCTGTGGCGTACCGCTCGTTCGGCGTTTCGAGCGTCGCGGCCTCGTCCAGTCCCGAGCGGGCCTGGGCGAGCAGATCGAGGGCGGCGGGCGGTGCCGAGGCACGCCGCAGCACGGGGTGCACATCGCTCGCCGGCCCGGTCAGTGAGGGGACAGGGCCGGTGGCACGGCGCCGGTGCGCGGCTGCCGCGTGGTAGCTGGCCATGACGAACCTCCTGTCGTCGTGTGACGGCACTGTGGCCGTATGTGTCCATCGTGAGGGCCCCCACTGACAATCGGCTCTGACCTGCTGTTTTGCCATCGAGTACCGCTCACACTAGTTTTTGCACTGACTGGTCAGTTCAAAAGGGGAGGGTGTGTGGACAGCCCACAGGGGGCGGCCGTTGTCGCCGAGGGCTTCGGCCTCAGGGGGCCCCGCGGCTGGGCCTTCCGGTCGGTGGACATCGACGCCGGGCCGGGCTCGCTCATCGCCGTCGAGGGCCCGTCGGGCACCGGACGGACCTGTCTGCTGCTGGCGCTCACCGGCAGAATGCGCCCCGCCGAGGGCCGTGCCGAGGTCGGCGGACTGGCGCTACCGCGCAGGATGGCCGCCGTACGCGGGATCAGCGCGCTGGGACACGTACCGGGAGTGAACGAGCTCGACCCGGCGCTGACCGTGACCGAGCATCTGCGGGAACGCGCCCTGCTGCGGCGCCGTTTCGACGGCTCGCTGCGGGCCCTGCTGCGCCCGCGCGCCGACCGGGCGGCCGACGCACGTCGACGGATCGACGGGGCGCTGGAGACGGCCGGACTGGATCTCGCGGAGCTCGTGAAGGAGGGGCGTACGCCCGTACGCGACCTGGAGCGGCTGGAGGCACTGCGGCTGTCCGTCGCCCTCGCGCTCGTCGGCCGGCCCCGGCTGCTCGCCGTCGACGACACCGATCTGAAGCTCTCCGCCGCCGAACGGGCCGAAGCCTGGGCGCTCCTGAGCACCGTCGCCGGATCCGGTACGACGGTGCTCGCGGTATGCAGCCAGGCCCCGGAAGGCACGGCCGTGGTGCGCACCGGCGGTGACACGGCCCCCGGGAACCGCGACCACGACACAACCACGGGCTCACCCGACACGGACCGCGCGAACCCGGACGACCCGGGCCCGGACGACCCGGACCCGGACCTTGAGGACACGGCCGGCGGCGCCCGGCCCGGCGGCGCGCCGAACCGCGGCACCACGGCCCACGGCACCACGACGGGGAACGAAGCGACCGGGCACACAGCGACCGCGCCCGCAGCGGACGGAGACAGCACGGCCGCGCCCGGAGCCGCCGGGGCCCGGCACGGCGCGGACGGGAAGGGGGCCTCCGATGCGTTCACCGCGACTGGCCGCGCTTGAGCTGAGGAGGTTCGGCAGGGGGCGACTCCCCCGCGCCGCGCTGGTGGCGATCGTCCTGCTGCCGCTGCTGTACGGCGCGCTGTATCTGTGGTCCTTCTGGGATCCCCAGGGACAGCTCGACCGGGTCCCCGTCGCCCTCGTCAACGAGGACGAGGGCGCCACCGCCGACGGCGAGAAGCTCACGGCCGGTGACGAGATCGCCGGCGGTCTGCGCGAGAGCGAGGTGTTCTCCTGGCACGAGGTGAGCGCGGCCGAGGCCCTCAGGGGCGTCGAGGACGGCACGTACTACCTGTCGCTGACCGTGCCGGAGGACTTCAGCAGGCGGATCGCGTCGAGCGCGGGCGACTCGCCCGAGACCGGAGCGCTCCAGGTGCGTACGAACGACGCCAACAACTACATCGTCGGACAGATCTCGGCGACCGTGTTCTCCGAGGTCCGCACCGCCGCGTCGACCAAGGCGTCCCGCTCCTTCCTGGACCGGATCTACCTCTCCTTCTCGGATATCCATGACGCGACCGCCGAGGCCGCGAAGGGGGCCGACGAGCTGAAGAGCGGTATCGGGAAGGCGAAGAAGGGCTCCAGGGATCTCGCGGACGGCCTCACGAACGCCAAGGACAGCAGCGGCAGGCTGGCCGGCGGCCTGACGAAGCTCAAGAAGGGCGCGAGCGATCTCGAAACGGGTTCCCGGCAGATCGCGGCCGGCACCCGGAGTCTCGCGGGCAAGGTCAACGGAATCGCCGACGACGTCCGCCCGTATCTCCGGGACAACGGCACGTCGATCGGCAACACCGCCCGGCTGGTCGCCGATTCCGCCCAGGCCGTACGCACCGACCTGGACGCCCTGGTGAAGGCGGCCCCCGGCACATCGGCGCTCGCCCGTACGTCGGCGGAGGAACTGCGCTCGGTCCACGAGACGCGCTGCGCGGACACGGCGACGGCCGACCCCGAGGTCTGCCCCGCCCTGAAGCGCGCCATGGTCACGGCGGCCGATGTCGCCCGGATCGCCGATGACGTCGACACCCTGGTCAAGGACGACAGCGGCGATCTGAAGAAGCTGGACGGCCGGCTCGCCGACCTCCGGAAGAACGCGCTGGACCTGGCCGAGCGCTCCCCGCGCCTGGACGAGGACCTGAAGTCCGCCGTCACCAGGGTCAACGCACTCAACGCGGGCGCGCAGAAGGTCGCCGAGGGAGCGGACTCCCTGAACACCGGGCTGATCAGCGCCACCTCCGGCTCCAGCGAACTGGACAGCGGGGTCGGCAGGCTCAAGAAGGGCGCCGGGAACCTCGACGGCGGCCTGTTCGAACTCACCGGTGGTTCGGCCGAGCTGGCGGGCGGACTCCACCAGGGCGTCACCGAGATCCCCGACTACGACGATACGGAACGCGACCGCCGTACGGAGGTGATGGCCGATCCGGTGAAGCTCGCCGGGCAGTCCCTGCACCGGGCGCCCAACTACGGCACCGGTTTCGCGCCCTACTTCATCCCCCTCTCCCTCTGGGTCGGCTCGATGGTCGCCTACATGATCATCCAGCCCCTCAACAGGCGGGCGCTCGCCACCGGCGGCTCCGCCTGGCGGATCGCGCTGGCGGGCTGGCTGCCGGTGGTCGTGATCGGGCTGGCGCAGGTGGCCGCGCTGATGTCCGTACTCCACTGGTCACTCGGGCTCAGGATGGCGCACACGGCGGCGGCACTCGGCTTCCTCGCGCTCGTCGTCTGCGCCTTCGCCGCGATCATCCAGTGGCTGAACGCCCGATTCGGGGCGGCCGGACGCATCCTGGTCCTGGCCGTGCTGATGCTCCAGCTGACCTCCGCGGGCGGCACCTACCCCGTACAGACCAGCCCCGGGTTCTTCAACGCGATCCACCCCTTCCTCCCGATGAGTTACGTCGTCGAGGCGCTGCGGAGACTCATCACGGGAGGCGGGCTCGGCCCGGTGTGGCAGGCGAGCGCGGTCCTGCTCGCCTTCACCGCGGGCGCTCTCGCGCTCACCGCCCTGTCCGCGCGGCGCAAGCAGGTGTGGACGCTGGACCGGCTGCACCCGGAGCTGAGTCCGTAGGCGCCCGGGGCCGAGCCTCGGATACGCGCCGATGTGGACGAAGGGGCAGATGAGACCGGTGGGAACCCGGTCTGCGGACCCCGCGGGACCTGTGAGAATCGACTCCATGGATGCCATGGACAGCACCAGCACCCGACGCCGGGCGACTCGGGCGAAGCTCTACGAGGCGGCGGTGACGCTCATCGCCGAGCAGGGCTTCTCCGCCACGACCGTGGACGAGATCGCCGAGCGCGCCGGGGTGGCCAAGGGCACGGTCTACTACAACTTCAAGAGCAAGACCGAGCTGTTCGAGGAACTTCTGCGGTTCGGCGTCGGCCTGCTGACCACCTCGCTCCAGTCCGCCGCCGACGAGACGGCGGAGCGGGGCGGCACCAAGGTCGAGGCGCTGGACGCGATGATCAGGGCCGGGCTGGTCTTCATCGACCGCTATCCGGCCTTCACCCAGCTGTACGTCGCCGAGCTGTGGCGCACCAACCGGGCCTGGCAGTCGACCCTTCTGGTGGTACGGCAGCAGGCGGTGGCGGTGGTCGAGACGGTGCTGCGGGACGCCGTCGAGGGTGATGAGCTGAGTGCGGAGATCGACATTCCGCTCACCGCCGCGGCGCTGGTCGGAATGGTGCTGGTGGCCGCGCTGGACTGGCAGTCGTTCCAGCGGGAACGCTCGCTGGACGATGTCCACGCGGCGCTCTCACGGCTGCTGCACGGCCGGGTGAGCGGACGCTGAGGGGTCCTCGGCCCGAGCTGGGTTTCCCGTCGGGCCCGGGTATCACCGGGGTATCGCGGCCGGAGTCACGGTGTCGTCGCCGGGGCAGGGGCCGCGCCGGACCGGGATGTCCGCGCGCCGGACCGGGATGTCCGCGCGCCGGACCGGGATGTCCGCGCGCCGGACCGGGGTTGTCCCCGCCGGGCCGGGGTGTCTCCGGTGACCGGGCGCTCGGCCTGGCACCGCGTTCTCCGCGGTCCCGGGTTGCTCGTCCCGGCAGCAACCGGCCGAAAGAGCCGAAAGGCATGGGTGGCGTCCGCGGCCCCGACCGTACCCGATCCGCCGGGACCGTACCCGATCCGCCGGGCGTTCCCGGTGCGCGCCGGGCGAGGCGGGCCCGGACGACGGAACGAAGCCGGCCCGGCCGGGGCTCGTTGTCCCGAGCCCCGCCGGACCGGCGTCCCCCGTGTCCCCGTTCTCCCCCGTGTGTTCCCCCGTGGTCCGGGGGACCCTCTTGCGCGGTCCCCCGTCCTGCATCCCCGTTCGTCGGGGGACCGCGCCGTTCCGCCGCCCCGTGCCGGCGGTACCGGCGCCGCGTCCCCCTCCGTGGTCTCCACTCTTCCGTCCGCGCCGGTGGGAGCCCATCCGCGCGGCTACTCATCTCATTCCTTAGGTACGCGTACTCAGTTGTGCGTGCCCGTCCCCATCAACGGAACGCGCTGTTCCCCATCCCGCCCGGCCCGGCGGCTCGTTACCATCACGTCCGTGTCTGTACTCCCTCTCGTCTTCACCAGCGGCTGGGCCAGCGGGATCAACGCGTACGCGGTGGTCCTGCTGTTGGGTGTCTTCGGGGCCACCGGTCTCACCGACGAGGTGCCCCCGGCCCTTCAGCGCACCGATGTCCTGATCGCCGCCGCGGTGCTCTTCCTGTGCGAGGCGGTGGCGGACAAGATCCCCTACTTCGACTCGGTGTGGGACTCGGCGCACACCGTGATCCGTCCGCTGACGGGTGCCGTCGTGGCCGCGCTCCTGGCGGGCCAGAGCGGCTCGCTGCCGGAGATCGCGGCCGGTGCGGTGGGCGGTACGACCGCCCTGATGAGTCATCTGGTGAAAGCCGGGACGCGGATGGCGGTCAACACCTCTCCGGAGCCCGCCAGCAATATCGCCGTGAGCCTCGCGGAGGACTTGGGCGTCGCCGGGATCGTCACCTTCGCGATCTTCAATCCCGTGGCGGCGGCGGTCATCGCCGGAACACTGCTGCTGCTCGGCATCGTGACCGTGCTCTTCCTGCTCTCGCGGATCCGCAGATTCTGGCGGCGCAGGGCCAGACGGCGCCAGGAGAAGCGCCTGGCGCACCTCGGCACCGGCTGGGGTCCACGCGGCCGGTAGGCCGGGTCGGCCTACGGTCCGGGCGCACACGGGCAGGGTGTCTCTGTGGGCTGCCCGGCGGGACTGTCAGTGGTGGTCGGTAGAGTCCCCGGCATGGCAAGGATTGCGGTGATCGGCGCCGGGATGGGCGCCATGGCGGCTGCCGCCCGGCTGGCCGTGGCGGGCCACCGGGTGACGGTGTACGAGCGCTCGGAGACCTACGGGGGCTCGGTGGGCGTCTTCGAGCGCGACGGCTTCGCCTTCGACACGGGCCCCGCGCTGCTGCATCTGCCCGCAGTCTGGCGCGATCTGTTCCTGAAGACCGGCAAGGAGCCGCTGGAGAAGTGCGTCGGCCTCGTCCAGGTCGACCCGGCGAGCCGCCATGTCTTCGCCGACGGCACCGAGGTCACCCTGCCGAACGCGTCGCGGGCGGGGATCGTCTCCGCCCTGGAGTCCGCGCTGGGCGCCGGGGCGGGCGAGCGGTGGGGCGCGTTCCTGGGCCGGGCCGGGGACGCCTGGGACCGGTCCCGCCGGCCGCTGCTGGAGGAGCCCCTGTGGTCCGACTGGCGGGTGCTGGAGCGCGACCCGTACCCCGCCCCCCGCCGGCGCGCGCTGCTCCGTACGAGGACGGCGTCCACCGTCGCCGAGGTCGGCGCCTGGGAGCTGTCCGACACCCGGCTCGCGGCGCTCTTCGAGATCTGTGTGCTGGGGTACGGGCTGGACCCGCGGCACTCCCCCGCCGGAGCCGCGCTGCTGCCGTACATGGAGCAGACCTTCGGAAGCTGGTACGTCGAGGGCGGGCTGCGGGAGCTCGCCCGGGCGGTGTACGAGAGGTGCCTGGCCCGCAGGGTGGTGTTCGCCTTCGGCTGCGAGGTGACCGCGGTCGTCGAGAAGGACGGCCGGGCCGCCGGAGTCGAGCTGTCGGGGGGCGCCGTCGTCGAGGCCGACCATGTGGTGGCCGGCATGGACGCGGCACCGCTGACCGGGCAGGACCTCTGGCGGGAGGAAGACGTACGACCGCGCGCGGGGGCCGGCGGTGAGCCGCTGCCGGGCAGGTTCACCGTGCTGCTGGCACTGCGCGGGACCGGGGAGGCGGATACCGCCCACCGGAGCGTGGTGCACTCCCCCGACACCCTGGCGGAGGCGGCGGCCGTCTTCGGCGGCGCGGTGGCCGACCGGCCCACGGTCACCGTGCTGCGCCCCCGTGATCCGCGCACCCGGCCGGACGGTGGACACGAGGCCGTCACCCTGGCGGCGACGGTCGCCGGGCACGGCGGCCGGGTCGACTGGACCGATGAGGCCCTGCGCCGCCGGTACACGGAACTTCTGATCGACACGGCCGGCGGGGCCCTGGGGGCGACCGAGACGATACGGGACCGGCTGGTGTGGCACGAGACCCTGACACCGGCCGAGACGGGGTCCCTGTCCGCACCGGCTCTGGCCGGGCCGGACGGCCGCTGGCTCCATCCGTCGAACAGCACCCGCCTGCCGGGGCTGTATCTCGTGGGCGGCCGGTCGCATCCGGGCGGAGGGCTGGCCCACGCGGGGATGTCCGGAGCGCTGGTGGCCGGGCTGATCGTGGAGGGAGCGGGCTTCCGCGGCTCGCAGTGAGAGACGGGCGCACTACCCGGCCGCGTTCATCCGGCTCGGGCCCCCTGGACAAGAAGGAAGACTCGCTGCCCGGTGTGAACCGGGCGGGGCGGGGCCGCTGAAGGGCCCGGTGGAACCGTCAGTAGCGGAATTCCTGCTGCTCGTTGGGGCCCGGCTCATAGTCGTACGGAGAAGGGTCCTGCGGCGCGCCCGGCTCGGGATCGCGCTGCTGGGGCACCCACACCCCGCCCGGGGGTGTCTCCGGGTACTGCTGCTGCCCGTAGTACGGGTCCTGGGCGTACTGCTGCGGGTTGCCGAAGCTGTCGTAGCCCTCGTAGGCGCTGTACTGCTGACCGCCCACATAGGGGTCGGAGTACGCGGCGTACTGCCCCTGGCCCTGCCCGTAGTCGTACTGCTCACCCGGGTCCTCAGCGCCCGGCGGGGGGACGTAGTACGGATCGAACGCGCCGTAGTCCGGACCGCCCTGCTCCTGCTCGGGCCCCGGCCCCTGCTGCCCCGTGGCGAAGCCCGTATCGCTGTAGACGCCGTACTGTCCGGTGTCGTCCGGCATCGGCTCCGGTTCGTACACGGGCCGCTCGCCGGTCTCCGGTCCGGCCGGGGTGCCGGAGAGATCGGCCGCGACCTGCTCGGAAGTGCTCTCCTCCAGGCCGGAGACCTCCAGCGAGGCGACGGTCGACTCCCTCGCGGAACCCGCCCTGCGGCGCCGGCTGGCACCAGGACGGCCGCCGATCGCCCAGCCGGTGGAGAACCCCTTGCGGAAGGAGAGCGTCACATAGGTCTGGCCGACCGCGAAGACCAGCACTCCGAGCCCGATCACCGCTCTGGAGGCCATCAGCACCCCGAGGACCACGGTGAGAAAGCCGCCGAAGGCGAGCAGGCGCCAGCGCAGCCGCGCCTTGTACTGAAGCAGCACCTCACCGAGCAGCCACAGAGCGACGATGCCGAACGCGATATAGAGGACCGTAAGCCCCATGCCCGCCCCTCTCCCTCGGCCGCCGTCGGATACGGCCGATCAGGACTGTTTGTGCAGTCCGAGATTCTCGTAGATCTCAAGCGTCGCGGTGGAGTTGAGGGTGATGAAGTGGAGACCCGGAACACCCTCCGATAGCAACTCCGCGCAGAACTCCGTTGCGAACTCGATACCCAAGGAGCGTACAGCGGCCGCGTCGTCCTTGACGGCGAGGATCCTGTCTTTCAGCTGCGACGGGACAGCGGCGTTGCTCAGCTGGGCGAGCCGTTCGAGCTGGCGGACGCTGGTGATCGGCATGACCTCGGGAATGATCGGGGTTTCACAGCCCGCTGCGGCCACCCGGTCCCGCAGCCGCAGATAGTCCTCGGGCTTGAAGAACATCTGGGTGATCGCGTAATCCGCTCCGGCCCGGCACTTGTCGACAAAGTGACGGATGTCGGTGTCCCAGTCCTGGGAGCGGGGGTGCATCGCGGGGAAGGCCGCGACACCGACGCAGAAGTCCCCGGATTCCTTGATCAGCCGGACCAGCTCCGCCGCGTACCGTACGCCCTCGGGGTGCTTGACCCACTCGGCCATGGGGTCGCCGGGCGGGTCGCCCCGGACGGCGAGGATGTTACGGATCCCGGCGTCCGCGTACTGGCCGATCATATTGCGCAGCTCGGCGACGGAGTGGTTCACGGCGGTGAGGTGGGCGACGGGGGTGAGGGTGGTGTCGGCGGCGATCCTCTCGGTGGCCTTGACCGTGCCGGCGCGGGTGGAGCCGCCGGCGCCATAGGTCACGGAGACGAAACTCGGGGCCACGGCCTCGATCCTGCGCAGCGCGTTCCAGAGGTTGCGCTCGCCCTTCTCCGTCTTCGGCGCCCAGAACTCGAAGGAGTAGGACGTCTTGCCGGTGGCGAGCAATTCGCGCACCGTCCGTGCGCGATCCGTCCGGATGGAAGGTGTTCCGAGGGCCATAGTCGCAGGCTATCCAGGGTCGAAGGGTCTCCCAACCGCAGTCCACCCATCGGACAGCGGTGGTGACCTGTTCGAGTGGGTCCGTGCTGGGGGGTCCGACCTGATGGGAGCGGGGTGGGCGGAGCCCTCTTCCGCTCCGATGCCGCTCCGTTTCCGCGCCGAAGGCCCGGGTACCGGCAGGCGGCCGGACGGAGGGCGGGAGCGCCTCCCGGGGCGCTTCCGGGTGCGGTCGCCTCCCCGCCGGGCCCGGGACGCGGGCCGGCGCGCGGGGGACTCCAGTGGCCCCGGGGACGGGTGTTCTTCACGCACCCGGGGCCGGGAGCCGGCGCGCGGGGGCACTCCCGGGCGCCACCGGCGTACTCCACCTGAAGGCCGGCCATGCCCCGCCCCCGGCCGGAGGGCCAGGGTGGGACCACCTCAGGTGCCGGGCGTACGGGCCCGGTACGCATGGCCCGTGCGGGCGCCCGCACGGCGGGGCGGGCCCGTGTGACAACGCGGGGCCCGTCAGTCGGAGCGGGCCCGGATCCGCTTGCTGAGACGGGCCGCCGCGGCGGCGGGATCGGCGGCTTCCGTGATGGCCCGTACGACGACGATCCGGCGGGCTCCCGCGTCCAGGACCTCGTCGAGATTGTCCGCGTCGATCCCGCCGATGGCGAACCAGGGGCGGTCGGTCCCGAGAGCGGCGGTGGCACGGACGAGCTCCAGCCCGGGGGCGTGCCGTCCGGGCTTGGTGGGGGTGGGCCAGCAGGGTCCGGTGCAGAAGTAGTCGACGCCGGGCTCGGCCGCCGCGGCCGCGGCCTCCGCCTCGCTGTGGGTGGAGCGGCCGATGAGGACACCGCCGCCGAGGATCGCCCGGGCGGCGGGCACGGGAAGGTCGCCCTGCCCCAGGTGCAGCGCATCGGAACCGATGGCGTGGGCGACGTCCGCCCGGTCGTTCACCGCGAGCAGTTTGCCGTGCCGACGGCAGGCGTCGGCGACGATCCGCAGATGGTCCAGCTCCTCGGCCGCCTCCATGCCCTTGTCGCGCAGTTGCACGATGTCGACGCCGGAGCCGAGGACCGCGTCCAGGAACTCCGCGAGATCGCCCCGCTCTCCGCGCGCGTCGGTGCAGAGGTAGAGACGGGCGTCGGACAGCTGCTCACGAACCGTGGACATGACGGATTCCCCCCGGTGGGTCGGCGGTGTGCTGGCGGATCCGCGGGGGCGCGGCGCGCCCGCACACCGCTGGTGTGTCTTCTGTTGGTCGCGGCCCCGGCGTCAGACGGCGAGCGCCTGGGCCCGGCGCTTCACCTCCGTGCCGCGATTCTCGCTGAGCGCCTGTGCGGGGGTGCCGGGCAGGGTCGGGTCCGGGGTGAACAGCCACTCCAGCATCTCTGCGTCGGTGAAGCCGTCGTCCTTCAGGAGCGTCAGGGTGCCGGAGAGGCCCTTGACGACCTTCTCGCCGCCGATGAAGGCGGCGGGAACCATGAGCACGCGGTTCTCACCACGGCGCACCGCGATCAGCTGCCCCTCCTTGACCAGCTGCCGGACGCGCGTCACCTGGACATCGAGCTTTTCGGCGATGTCGGGCAGCGTGAGCCATGCGGGGACGAGAGCATCGATCTTTGCGTCAATCTCGGTCACGGGACAAGCCTGCCATCTGGGACTGACAGTGGGTAGCGGGAGCCCCCGGCCGGCTGCGGCCAACCGGACCGGGATCCGGGCACCGACGCTGGTCAGAGCCGGTTTCCCGGGTCCCGGACGGCTCAGAGGGACGCGGCCTTCAGAGGGACCGAGGGGTCGGCGGCGCGCTGTGGGTCCAGCCGGCCGCCCGACTGGATCACCTTGCGGCCCTGGGCCAGATCCCTGGGCCGGCCGACGGCGAGCAGCGCGACCAGGGCCCCTTCGCGCAGCCACAGCACCGTCCACGCCGGGTCGGCGGGATCGCCGCGCCAGACGGTCGTATCGGCGTCGGTGTGATCACCCGCGTACTGCACGAACCGTCCGAACTGCTCCGACCAGAAGTACGGCACCGGGTCGTAGACCGCCGGCGGCTCCCCCGGTGCGCCGATGGAGGTCCCGGCCGCCGGGCGGGCGCCGGTTCCGGTCCCGCTTCCCGTCCCGGAGACCTCGCCCGCGACCCGGGCGACGACATTGGCGGCCACGGTGCGCGGCCCCTGGAGGGCGTTGTCCCAGTGGTGGACGAGCAGCCGCCGTCCGTAGCGGGCTGAGGGGAAGGAGGCGCAGTCCCCCACGGCGTACACATCGGGCCGCGAGGTGCGCAGATACCGGTCCGCGGTGATCGAGCCGTCCGGGCCGGTCTCGATCCCGGAGCCCGCGAGCCAGGCGGTGGCGGGGCGGGCGCCGATGCCGACGACCACGGCACCCGCGGGGATCCGTCTGCCGTCCGCCAGAACGACCGTCCCGGGCTCGACACCGGCCACGCGTGCGTGGGTGATCAGTTCGGTCCCGGACTCCGTGTACCACCCGGCCATGGGGGCGGTGACCTCGGCGGGCAGGGCGCCCGCCAGCGGCCGGTCCGCGGCCTCGACGACCGTGACCGAGCACCCCGCCTCGCGGGCGGCCGTCGCGAACTCCGCCCCGATCCAGCCCGCGCCGACCACCACGATGTCGTGCCGTGTGCCGAGGAGCGGCCGCAGCCGCTCGGCGTCGTCGAGGGTGCGCAGCAGATGGACTCCGGGAACGGCCTCGGTGCCGGGCAGACTGATCGGTTCCGCTCCGGACGCGATGACGAGGACGTCGTACGGGACGGGCCCGGCCTCGGTGTCCAGCTCATACGCGCCCGGGCGCACCGCGGTCACCTCACAGCCGAGGCGCAGCTCGATGGCCAGCTCCTCGAAGTCGACCTCGAAGGCCGAGCCCTCCGCCGTGCCGAGGAGGATCGCCTTGGAGAGCGGGGGCCTGTCGTACGGCTGATGGGGTTCGGCGCCGATCACGGTGACGGAGCCGGTGAATCCGAGTTCACGCAGGGCGACCGCGGTCTGCACACCGGCCATGCCCGCTCCGACGACGACCACACGGGGCGTCTGCTGCTGTTTCTGCTGCTCGCTCACCCGTCAACCTTACGCATCTGACAGACCGTCAGAAAAGGTGGGCGCCTCGCGGACGCGCACCACGGCACGGCGAAGCCCCGCGGGGAGCCACCGCAAGGGTCACCGGCGCTCCCGGTGACGGCCGGGACGCACGGGACGAGCCACCCCGGCGAGCCGGCCGCGCTACCGCCGTTCCTCCACGACACTCGTCCCCCGCCCCGGCTGTGACTCCCACTCCCAGCTCTCCTCAAGGCGCACCCGCCCGTCGGGCAGTTCCACGACCGTCGAGACGCAGTGCCCCGACGAGGTGGTGCCGTCCGTCTTCAGCTGCACATAGCGGAAATCGAGCCGGTCGCCGTCACGGGTGCCCACCAGATGGCCCCGGACCACGTCCCCGCCGTCGTACTCGGCCCAGATCCGCCCCTCCTCCTCGTGGTACGCGAACCGGGTGCGGGTACCCACCTGGCCCGGCGCCTGATCCGCCACCGGGAAGAGCACACGTCCGTCGAGCGACCCTGCCATGGCGACTGCTCCCTCGCGTTGCGCCCTCCCGGGCGGCGGCGCGACGAGGACCGGCCGCCCGGCACCACGTCTACTGCGAGTTGAGGGCTGGGGTTAGGGTGGCCACCGTAAAGCACTCGCGGGAGTCCGGACGCACCGGGCTGAGAGGGAGGCTGGACGGCCTCCGACCGTACGAACCTGATCCGGGTCATGCCGGCGAAGGGAGGGGCTCGCCGCCCATGTCGCACATCCTCGGTCCGCACGAGCCGCGCGGGACGTCGCCGTCCGCCGCCGCGGGGCGGCGCGTCCCCGCTCCGGCGCCACCGCCGGGCGGCGCGCCCCCCGCACGGTCCTCGGGCACCGCCCCCACGGCACCGGCCCCGCACGGGTCCTCGCCGGGACCCGGCCGGGAGTCCCGGGTCCCGGACGTCCTGGTCGTCGGCGGTGGAATCATCGGGCTGGCCACCGCGTGGCGGACCGCGCAGCGCGGGCTGAAGGTCACCGTCGTCGACCCCGAACCCGGGGGCGGAGCCGCACATGTGGCCGCCGGGATGCTCGCGGCGGTCACCGAACTCCACTACGGCGAGCAGAGGCTGCTGGCCCTCAATATGGAGTCCGCGCGCCGCTACCCCGCCTTCGCCGAAGAGCTTGAGGAGGAGAGCGGCCGGGACATCGGCTATCGCGCCTGCGGCACCCTGGCCGTCGCGCTCGACGCCGACGACCGGGCCCACCTCCGCGAGCTCCACGCGCTGCAGCGCCGCTCCGGCCTGGAGTCGGAGTGGCTGACCGGCCGGGAGTGCCGCCGGCTCGAACCCCTGCTCGCACCGGGTGTGCGCGGCGGTCTGCGGGTCGACGGCGACCATCAGGTCGACCCGCGGCGGCTCGCGTCCGCACTGGTCACGGCCTGTGAGCGGGCCGGGGTGACACTGTGGCGGGGCTGGGCCGACCGGCTCCTCGTCGCACGCGACCGGGCCACCGGAGTCGCCCTCACCGACGGCCGGGAGCTGTCCGCCGGCCAGGTCGTGCTCGCGGGCGGCAGCCTCAGCGGACGGCTCGCCGGGGTCCCGGACGACGTCCTCCCGCCCGTGCGTCCCGTGAAGGGGCAGGTGCTGCGGCTCACGGTGCCCCCCGCGCACGCCCCCTTCCTCTCCCGGACCGTACGGGCCGTGGTGCGCGGCAGCGCCGTCTATCTGGTGCCGCGCGAGAACGGCGAACTCGTCGTCGGCGCCACCAGCGAGGAACTGGGCTGGGACACCACCGTCACCGCCGGCGGGGTCTATGAACTGCTGCGCGACGCCCATGAACTGGTGCCGGGCATCACCGAACTGCCGCTGACCGAGACCCGCGCGGGGCTGCGTCCCGGCTCCCCGGACAACGCGCCCCTGCTCGGCCCGACCTCTCTGCCCGGCCTGCTGCTGGCCACCGGCCACTACCGCAACGGCGTACTCCTCACGCCCGTGACCGGCGATGTGATGGCCACGGCGCTCACCTGTGGCGCGCTCCCCGAGGAAGCCCATCCCTTCACCCCCCATCGCTTCACTCCCGTCTCTCAGGAGCAGCCCGTATGAACAGCGTTCCCCTGGTTGTCTCCGTCAACGGCGAGCGGCGTGAACTCGCCACCGGAACCACGCTGGACACCCTCGTCGCCGGTCTCACCACCGCGCCGTCCGGTGTCGCCGCCGCCGTCAACGAGGCCGTCGTACCGCGCAGCCAGTGGCCGGGCACCCTGCTCGGCGACGGTGACCGCGTGGAAGTCCTCACCGCGGTCCAGGGAGGCTGAGCACCGCCATGGCAGACGACCGGCTCACCATCGGCGACACCGCCTTCACCTCCCGGCTGATCATGGGCACGGGCGGCGCGCCCAGCCTCGATGTCCTGGAGCGCGCGCTCGCCGCGAGCGGCACCGAGCTCACCACGGTCGCCATGCGCCGCCTCGACCCGACGGTCCGGGGCTCCGTGCTCTCCGTACTGACGAAGCTCGGCATCCGCGTCCTGCCCAACACCGCGGGCTGTTTCACGGCGGGGGAGGCCGTCCTCACGGCCCGGCTCGCCCGTGAGGCCCTCGGCACCGACTGGATCAAGCTGGAGGTCGTGGCCGACGAGCGGACGCTGCTGCCCGATCCCGTCGAGCTGCTGGACGCGGCGGAGATCCTGGTCGACGAAGGTTTCACCGTGCTGCCGTACACCAACGACGACCCGGTGCTCGCGCGGAAGCTGGAGGACGTGGGCTGTGCGGCGATCATGCCGCTGGGTTCGCCGATCGGCTCGGGGCTCGGTATCCGCAATCCGCACAACTTCCAGCTGATCGTCGAGCACGCGCGCGTGCCGGTCGTCCTGGACGCGGGCGCGGGCACGGCGTCCGACGCGGCCCAGGCGATGGAGCTGGGCTGCGCGGCGGTGATGCTGGCCTCCGCGGTGACACGGGCCCAGGAGCCGGTCCTGATGGCGGAGGCGATGCGGCACGCGGTGGAGGCGGGGCGGCTGGCGCGGCGGGCGGGGCGGATTCCGCGGCGGCACTTCGCCGAGGCGTCGTCGCCTGCGTCGGGCTTGGCGGTGCTGGATCCGGAGCGCCCGGCGTTCTGAGCCCCGCCCTCGCACTGTCCGGGGACTCCCCGTGCCCTCGGGGCTCCCCGGTACCCCTCGGTCCTCCGGCTCCGGGGCCCGGGCCGCGTGCGGCCTTGCCGGGGCTCCGCCCCGGAACCCCGCTCCTCAAACGCCGGAGAAGCTGAGATCACGGCCCTGCCCCGCCACGGTACGACGGGAACAGCCCGCCCCCCCGGGGGACGGGGTGTCGGGCGCACGGGAAGGCCCGGTCCACGGCGGCGCCCCTGCGGCAGCAGGGCTGAGGCCGACACGCACCCGGCTCCGGGTCGGCCGGGGGCCGAAGAGCCGGGGCTGCCCAGGCCTACGCCTCCTCCGGCCGGACCCCCGCGCGACCCCTGCCGGGGCTCCGCCACGGGCCCCGCTCCTCAAACGCCGGAGAGGCTGAAAAACCGCAGTACGACCGGAACAGAGCCCGCCCCCGGCCAACAGGGACGCCGGAGACGCGGAAACCACGACCCCGCCCCGGCACGGTACGGCTGGCATGGCGGCACAGCCCCCGGCAACCGGATGCCAGAGGCCGGGACGACTCGGCCCCGGGCAGCCGGTGCGAGCTGCCCGGGACGACCCGGCGTCGTACGGCCCGGAGGCCGGACGGCCACCCCGCGACAGCCGACCACCGCCGGGGCACCGGGCACACCGTCCCCGCCGGTCCGGCCGTACCGGCGGGGACCGGTTCGCCGCAGAAGGCAGCCCGGCCCGTGCTCGCAGGCCAGGGGGTACGGGACGGAGGGAAGCCGGGCTGTCACAGGTCGGACTCAGTACTGCCCCGGTCCCGCTCCGGCGCGGCGGGGGTGTCGGTGGTGACTCGTAGAATCAGTTCGTGGATACGACCCTCCAGGACCCTCTTGTCGGGCAGGTGCTCGACGGCCGCTACCGCGTCGACGCGCGCATCGCCGTCGGCGGGATGGCCACGGTCTACCGGGCCGTCGACACCCGGCTCGACCGCGAGCTCGCGCTCAAGGTGATGCATCCGGCGCTCGCCACCGATGTCTCGTTCGTCGAGCGCTTCATCCGCGAGGCCAAGTCCGTGGCGCGCCTGGCCCACCCCAATGTGGTGGCCGTCTTCGACCAGGGCGCCGAGGGCGCGTATGTGTATCTGGCGATGGAGTATGTGGCGGGCTGCACCCTGCGGGACGTCCTGCGCGAGCGTGGCGCGCTCCAGCCGAGGGCCGCGCTGGACATCCTGGAGCCCGTGCTGGCGGCGCTGGGGGCGGCGCACCGGGCCGGGTTCGTCCACCGGGACGTCAAGCCGGAGAATGTCCTGATAGGGGACGACGGACGGGTCAAGGTCGCCGACTTCGGGCTGGTGCGCTCGGTCGGCTCGGTCACGAACACCACGGGGACCGTGCTGGGCACGGTCTCGTATCTGGCACCCGAGCAGATCGAGTCCGGCACGTCCGACACCCGTGCCGATGTGTACGCGTGCGGAGTGGTTCTGTACGAGATGCTGACGGGCACCAAGCCGCATACGGGCGACACCCCCGCCCAGGTCCTCTACCGGCATCTCAACGAGGAGGTTCCGGCGGCGTCCGCGCTGGTCCCGGGGCTCGCGGTGGAGCTGGACGAGCTGATCGCGAGCGCCACCGCCCGCAATCCCGACGTCCGTCCGCACGACGCCGTGGCGCTGCTGGCGCAGACCCGGGAGACCCGCGCGGACCTCGGGGACGCCCAGCTGGATCTGGTGCCTCCGCGGGCGGTGACCGGCGCGTCCGGCGGGCCGGAGGGTCCCGCGGACGCCGAGGCGCGCACGGACGTCATTCCCCGGGTGCTTCCCCGTGAGGAGCAGCGTGTCAGCCACACCGCGCGGCTGGCCATGCCGCCCGCCGCACCGGCGGGCTCCCCGCGCCCCGGAGGACGGCCGGGGCTGCCCCGCCGTGGCATCGTCGCGATCGTGGTGGCCGTCCTCGTGGTGTTCGGTGTCGGCGCCGGGGTCTGGTACATCAACTCCGGGCAGTTCACCCGTGTCCCAGCGCTCATCGGCAAGTCCGAGGGTGACGCGCGCAGGCAGCTGGAGAGCGCGGGACTGGAGGTGAGGGAGGTCCGGCGCGAGTTCAGTGAGACGGTCGAGCGCGGCACGGTCATCGGGACCGACCCGGCGACCAATGAGCGCATCCGGGGCAACGGCTCCGTGACGATCGTCGTCTCGCGCGGCCCGGAGATCGTCCGGGTACCGGCGGTGAAGGGCGATCCGCTCGCCACGGCCGAGGACAAGCTGCGCAAGGCGGGACTCTCGCCGGGGGTGGTCACCAGGGAGTTCAGCGAGGACGTTCCCCAGGGCCTGGTGATCGGCACCGACCCGGCGGCCGGGGCGGGGCGCAGCCCCGACTCCGCGGTCGCGCTCGTCGTCAGCAAGGGCGCGCCGGTCGAGGTCCCCGACGTCAGGGGCGACGCGGTGGAGGAGGCGACCGCCGAGCTGGAGGGGGCGGGCTTCGTAGTCAAGATCGCTCCCGAGCAGGTCAACTCCCCCGAGGAGGCGGGCACGGTCGCGCGGCAGTCCGCGCCGGAGGGCGCCCGGCTGGCCACCGGGGACACGATCACCCTGACGGTCTCCAAGGGCCCGCGCATGGTCGCGGTCCCGGATGTCACCGGCGACTCCGAGGCCGACGCCAAACGGACGCTGGAGGAGGCGGGCTTCGAGGTCAAGGTCGAGAAGACCTTCCCGTATCTCGGCAGCACCGTCGCGAGCCAGTCCCCGTCCGCGGACGGCAGGGCCCCCGAGGGCGGCACCGTCACGATCACGATCAAGGGGCTGTAGACACACCCATGCGCAACCCCGTCGGCGGACATGTGCCCGTTGCGGGCGGTCTCGCCACGACCGGACTCGGATACGCGCGCGAGCTGGCGGCGGAGACCGTCCAGGTCTTCGTCGCCAATCCGCGGGGCTGGGCGACCCCCGCGGGCAGTCCGGCGCAGGACGAGGCGTTCCGAGCGGGCTGCGCCGACGCCGGGCTGTCCGCCTATGTCCATGCCCCGTATCTGATCAACTTCGGCTCGCACACCGAGGCGACGGCTCAGCGGTCCGTGGAGTCGATGCGCCACTCACTGCGCCGGGGCCGGGCGATCGGCGCGCTGGGGGTGGTCGTGCACACCGGTTCGGCGACCGGAGGCCGCTCGCGTGAGACGGCGCTCGCGCAGGTACGGGAGCTGGTGCTGCCGCTGCTGGACGAGCTGACCCATGACGACGATCCGGTGCTGCTGCTGGAGGGGACGGCCGGCCAGGGTTCTTCGCTCTGCTCCCGGATCGAGGACTTCGGCCCGTATGTCGAGGCGCTGGAGGCCCACCCCAGGCTGGGAATCTGTCTGGACACCTGCCATGTCCACGCGGCCGGGCACGATCTCGCGGCCCCGCGGGGGATGGAGCGGACCCTCGACCTTCTGGTGAAGACGGTCGGCGAGGGGCGGCTCGGACTCGTCCACGCCAATGATTCCAAGGAAATGGTCGGCTCACACAAGGATCGCCACGAGAACATCGGGGCCGGCCGTATCGGCGAGGAGGCGTTCCGGGAGCTGATGCGCCATCCCGCCACCGAGGGCGTGCCGCTGATCATCGAGACCCCCGGGGGCAGGGAAGGGCATACGGCGGATGTGGCCCGGCTGAAGGGGTTCCGGGCGTAGCGGCCGCCTCAGAAGCCACATATGTTTCAAAGTACCCCAGGGGGGTATAGGGTTACGTGCTGTCGACACCACCGCAGATCTGAGTTTGGGGAACACTCATGCAGCACGACTCCCACGCCCACCACTCCTCCCAGGGCCGGAAGGCGGACGGCACCGCCCGTCAACACGGCGAACACACCGGCCACGGCGGGCGACAAACGGACCTCGGCACCCCCACCGATCACCTCAGCGCCCCCGCCGACCACAGCAGCCACCAAGGACACGGCGCCCACGCCGGGCATGGAGCCCCCGGTGGCTCCGTCAGCTGGGGCATGGCCGCCAAGGCCACCCTCCACTGCCTCATCGGGTGTGCCATCGGCGAGGTCCTGGGCATGGTCATCGGCACCTCGCTGGGCTGGGGCAACGCACAGACGATGGCCCTGGCGATCTTCCTGGCGTTCATCTTCGGCTACTCGTTCACGATGGCGACGATCCTGAAGGCCGGTCTGAGCTTCAAGGCCGCAGTGAAGGTCGCGCTCGCCGCGGACACCCTCTCCATCACCGTCATGGAGATCACCGACAACAGCGTTCTCGCGCTCTGGCCGGGGGCCATGCACGCGGAACTGTCCGACGGCCTGTTCTGGTACGCGCTGGCCATCGCCTTCGTGATCGCGTTCCTGGTCACCACACCGGTCAACAAGTGGCTGATCGGGCGGGGCAAGGGGCACGCGGTGATGCACCAGTTCCACTGACGGCCACCGCCGCCACCGCCGGCACCCGCCCTCGCCGGGGCAACCACCCCGACAGACGTAACAGGCCCGGGCACCACCGGCGCACCCGGGTGGACGGTTCCGGAAGCGGTCGCTACAGCTCCGGACCGTCCCCCGGCTCCTCCTGGTACGAGTAGCGCTGCTCCCGCCAGGGATCGCCGAGATTGTGATAGCCGCGCTCCTCCCAGAAGCCGCGGCGATCGGCGGTCATGTACTCGACGCCCCGGACCCACTTGGGCCCCTTCCAGGCGTACAGATGCGGCACCACCAGACGCAGCGGGAAGCCGTGCTCGGCGGTGAGCAGTTCACCGTCCTTGTGGGTGGCGAAGATCGAGCGCTCGGCGGTGAAGTCGCCGAGCCGCATATTGGCGCTGAAACCGTACTCGGCCCACACCATGACATGGGTGACGTCCGCGGCCGGCGGGGCGAGCTCCGCGATCGTACGGGCGGGCACACCACCCCATTCGGCCCCCAGCATGCTGAACTTCGTCACACAGTGCAGATCGGCGACCACCGTGGAGAAGGGCAGCGCCGAGAACTCCTCGTGGTTCCAGCAGCGCTTGTCGCCGTCGGCCGTCGCGCCGAAGACCCTGAACTCCCAGCGGTCCGGCTTGAACTTGGGTACGGGCCCGTAGTGGGTGACCGGCCAGCCACGCTGAAGTCGCTGGCCCGGCGGAAGCTCGGTCTCCTCTGCTGCGCGGTAATCCCGGCTCTCCGGCTGACCCATGTCCTCCATGGTGACAGACCGGGAGGGGTGGTCATGACCAGGTCTGGGCGGATTCGGGCAACTCCTACTAAGGAGGCACTTACTGGACGGGCTCTCCGCTGCGGTGCGAGGATGCGCGCACCCGCCCCCCAAGGTCAAACCCGTGGAAGGAGCCGCTGCGATGCAGGGCGACCCCGAGGTCATCGAGTTTCTGAACGAGCAGCTGACCGCCGAGCTGACGGCGATCAATCAGTACTTCCTGCACGCGAAGATGCAGGAGAACTTCGGCTGGACGAAGCTCGCGAAGTACACACGGTCCGAGTCGTTCGACGAGATGAAGCACGCGGAGGTGCTGACCGACCGGATCCTCTTCCTCGACGGCCTGCCGAACTATCAGCGGCTGTTCCATGTACGCATCGGGCAGACCGTCACCGAGATGTTCCAGGCGGACCGCCAGGTCGAGGTGGAGGCGATCGACCGGCTCCGGCGCGGGATCGAGGTCATGCGCGCCAAGGGCGATGTGACCTCGGCGAACATCTTCGAGTCGATCCTGGCGGACGAGGAGCACCACATCGACTACCTCGACACCCAGCTGGAGCTGATCGAGAAGCTCGGCGAGCCGCTCTACATCGCACAGCTGATCGAGCAGCCGGAGAGCTGATCAGCCCCGTCGCACACGCGGAGAACGCAGGGGAAACGCTCCTGCTGAGCCTGAGCATCAGCCCGGCCCCCAGGCCCGATTCCTGAGCACAGCTCCTCGCCCGGCCCCGAACCGGACGCTCCGGGACCCATGACCCCGAGGACGTACGCCGTGAGCCCGCACACCCCGTCCCGTACGGCCGTGCTCGCCCTCCCGGCGATCGATCGACCGGGCGGCGGGAACGGGCGGGATCAGGCGGCTTCGTCGAGGGCGGTGTCCGTGACGGCCGCCAGCGGGGAACCACCCCGGTCGAGCAGCTCACGGCGGGGGCAGGCGCCCCGGCCCAGGATGGACTGGATCCTGCGCACACAGGATCCGCAGTCCGTGCCCGCCTTGCTGGCGGAGG
The DNA here is from genome assembly GCF_044456085.1 of Streptomyces sp. NPDC051018. Lineage (NCBI taxonomy): Bacteria > Bacillati > Actinomycetota > Actinomycetes > Kitasatosporales > Streptomycetaceae > Streptomyces > Streptomyces sp. NPDC051018. Next base: position 592,818 of record NZ_JBITFN010000001.1, on the reverse strand, counting down.
CGATCTGCCGGGGCGTACAGGCACCGGCGGCCGCATGCTCCTTGACCTGCTTCTCCGTGATGCCGAAGCACGAACAGACGTACACGCGGTTCACCTCCCGACGAGATCGTGGGTCGCGCCTTCCCCATACATCGGTGAGGCTAACCTAACCTTACCCGTCGCGTCGAGGGGTCAAAAGCAGAGTGGGGGGGGGGGGGCGGGGGGGCGCCCCCCCCCCCCCCCCCCCGGCCCAACCTGGGCCCCGAACGGGGTGCGGGGCCAAAGCGCGGCCCCGGCTCCACCCACCACCGCCCAGCGGCGCGTGAGAACGGG